>DASXHS010000121.1:0-3701 GCA_036488345.1 Candidatus Udaeobacter sp. | reverse complement strand
GGCTCGACCCTGCGGCCGCGATGGCTGTATCTCGCTCCGAATCGCTGATAACTTTCTTCTTAAATAAGTCCATCGCGCGCTTTTCGTCTGCGTCTGCTTTTGCCAGGTTGGCTTTGTCTCTTGCCAAAGCGCCCTTCGCTTGTGCCAGTGTGGCCTCGAACGGACGTGGATCGATTTGGAAAAGCAGGTCGCCCTTTTTCACCACACTGCCTTCCTGATAGTCTCGCGAAATGATGTAGCCCTGCACCTGCGCATTGATATTGGCGTTGATGAATCCGTCCAGCGTAGCCACGCGTTCCAGTACGCGCGGCACATCCTGCGGCTCCACAGTTGTGACAAGCACTTCCGGCGCGGCGGCAGCAGCTTGCGGCGCTTTGCGTGAGCAATTTGAAACGAGCAAACCGAAAATCAGAGCCACACCGACGGCGAGGAATCGTTTCATCATCCGTTTATCGCTGCGTTGGACTCAACTGTCGAGCGCGCATGCGACGTTACGGCCTCTCTCTTTCGGGTGATTGTCGAACTGACTTGCCTCGCATTGAGACGGCGGCTCCCGCAAAAACCGAATCGGCGACTGCGTTCGTTAAGCCAGCCAAAAACTGATCAGAAGAGTCAGGATAAGCGTGGTAAAAAGAACCACGGGATCGCGGCGACTTCGACTCGCACTTTGCATAGTCGGCGAGCATAGTTGCAGACGCCGCTTTATTCGTTTTGTCAGAGGCGAGCTGTGATTGCTAGAGAGCGCTCAGCAGCTCGGCCAGGCGCAATTCGTAGGACCTGCACGTCGGGCAATCGCCGTCCGGCTGAATCCACTCCGGGTGCTGTGCTCGGAGCGCTTCGCGGATCTCGCGCTGAAGTTCCGCGTAGCCGAGAACATCAGCCGTGACATCTGAAAATTGCGCCGTGTTCATTGGTTTAGCACCAGATGTTCTCGTGCTGCAGAAGCGGGTCACAAATTCGATTCCATCCAAGATGATGCGGCGCGCCCGGCGGTCGCGCCCTACCAATGTAAAAACTTGTCGGGTTCATTGACCTTTCTCCTTTTAGCGAAGTAGCAAAAATGCCCCTGCGAGTCCTAAGCACACGCCGATCAAGGGACTGAGAACTGCAAACCAACGCGAGAAATCCCATTCGGCGATGACATGACACTTTGAGTTCATGGGTAGTCATCTTGCTTGGTTTGCGTTTGTTTGTTTGTTGTTGGTCAGCTTCTGACACACCATTCTTGCTGCGGAAGCGATCCGTTGTTCGCGAGGCGAGCCGAGAAATCCGAACAGGTAGATCGTAAGCGTCAATATCGAGACGATGATCATGGTTGATTCCTTTCCTCATGAACTCACGTGCAGGAGCGATACGAGCAGAAAGCCCACTGAGTAGATTGTGAGTGCCAGTATCGAGATCGTGATCATAATTGTGTTCTTTCTCTTATGACGTTTGACCGTTCACGCGGAGGACAATTTTTCCGTGCGTGTGACCAGATTGACTGAGTTGTGAATTCGAACCGCTTTCATGGTTTGTGATTTGGCGCTGTCCGAATCGTTTTTGGAGGAAGCGCCTTGGCGCTTGCTAATTGCTTCGCTAGTTCTGTTCACGCATGCCCTTCTAATGGTTAGGTGTGGTGACTGCGCTTAGCGGTGGTGCGCGAACACCACACGCAGCTTGCGTTCAGGTCTGCGCGCCGCACTTCCGCGCTAGTCGGTTGTGCCGAGACGATCACCACGCGACGTTCGCGCGCGTGGATGTTAAACCGCTCTTGGCAGAGGAGCATGATGGCTGGTCCGGTGTCTTCCGCCGTCAGCGCCGGCACTGGGGTGGCGCTCACCTCCGACGCGTTCAACTACGCATTCAACGATCGGATCAAATGCTTGCGCCTGACGCCTGAGCCGAAATGCGCGGCGATTGGAATCATTACCCGGAAAGGCAAACTCGGTGCGGCGACGGAGAAATTCTGTCAGTGCGCGAAGGAAGTGGCTTCGGCCAAATGAAAATGCGCAACATCTGCTGAGAAGTTTAGTCCTCGGCACAACAAGGCAGGTTTTGCTCGACGAGTTCAAACAGCTCCGACGTGCTTGCCGGCTTCGGAAGAATCCGGTGCCCGTAAACGCGACGGCCATCCTTTGCCTCTTCAGCTGTGATGAGTGAAGTAAGGAAAACTATCGGGACGCCGTGCAACGCCCAATCCGCTTCGAGTTGCGTCGCGACTTCGATGCCGTCCTCTTGCGGCATGATAAAATCGACAATTACGAGGTCGGGCTTGAAACTGCGCGCCGTTTCCAATGCGCGGCGCGGATCGACTACCGAGCACGCAACATATTTTCCGCTTTGGTCGAGAACCAGCCGAGCACTGCGCGCGAACTGGGAGTTGTTGTCCACGATTAGGATCCGCAGCTTCTCGTCAGGTTCGTTAGCGAATTGTTCGCTCATGTCGTTCAATTTTCATCAGGCCGCGATTGGATCAGTTGCTCCACCGCGTGCATCGCCTCGGCAGCATCGGGCCCTTCAGCGCGGATCCGCACTGTTGACCCTTCGGGCGGGTCGAGGGTGATAAGCTCGAGGACGTTTCTGCCGTCAACTTCCTTGCCGTTATAAACGACACGCACGTCGCAGCGAAACCGGGCCATGGTGCGGACGAATCTCGCTTCCGACCAGACGTAGCGCTGCTTTTTTACAGTCACGTCCTTTTCGAGCTTCTCGGTTCCATTTGTTTGGCGGGCCGCGTCACTCGACGGCGCCGCCATGTGTCGTGTGATTGCTTCTATTGTTCTGCTCATATTTTTCTCCGTTGATTGTTCATTTCTTGCGCCTCTCTCAATGGACCGCGATGGGACCGGTTGGTTTGCCTACTTTCTTGAACAGCAACGCGAGCGCGGCACAAACCAGGCAGACCAGCACGCAGAAACGAAGACCGTACATGTAGCTAAGGAGCGTGCTTTGCTGTTGAAGGATGCCATAGAGCACTGCGAGCGATTTCTTCGTCGCTGCCCAGTTACCCGTGTTACTCGCGAGTGCGCCCTGGATGTGCGCCAACTGTTGTTGGAAGTTGAAATTAAACTTCGACATATGCCAGACAAGCGCTGCCTGGCTCGCTTGCGTGTGACGCGTCACCAGCGTGGTGATGGCGGCGATGCCAACGCTTCCACCGATATTGCGCATTAGATTAAAAATGCCGGCCGCGTTACCCATCTGTTCCTGGCTGAGCGTGCCCATCGCCGATGTGGTAAGCGGGACAAAGATTGAAGCCGCCCCCACGCCACTGATGATGATTGGCCAGAGCAAGTTACTCGGCGCTACTTGAAGATTAATGTTCCCAAGCGCAAAGCACGCATACGCAAACAGCAGGGAACTGAAGATAATCAGAACGCGGTTGCTGATGTGCCCGGAGATGCGACCCACAAGGATGGTCGCCGCAAATGCGCCGATACCGCGGGGAGTCATTGCGAGACCAGCCGCCAGGGCGGTGTAATTCAACAGATTCTGCATGAACAGCGGCAGGATCACCGTCGTGCCGTAAAGAAGCGCGCCGACTAACAGGATCATCACATTTCCGACAGCGAAATTGCGGTTCTTAAGTATGCGAAGGTCGACGAGCGGAAATCGCGTAACTAGCTCGCGCACGATGAAGCCGACGAAGCCCGCCGCGGAGAGTACCGCGCACCAGACAATCATTTTCGAGCTGAACCAGTCGAGCTCCTGGCCCTTAT
>DASXHS010000119.1:0-4198 GCA_036488345.1 Candidatus Udaeobacter sp. | reverse complement strand
GGGTCCTCGAACTCGCGATGAACGGCGCGTTACAATTTCGTCCTGCCGGACAGCGCGGCCGATAGCGTCAATTCGTCGGCTGATTCGAGACCGCCTCCCGCTGGGATCCCGCGGGCGATGCGGGTGAGCGCGACCGGTTTGCTCTTCAAAAGGTCGACGATGTAATTCGTGGTCGCTTCACCTTCGACATCCGCGGCCAACGCAAAAATGATTTCGGAAATTTTTTCCCGATCGATGCGATCTACCAATTCCTTAATGCGCAAATCTTCGGGAGCGACATGGTCGAGCGGCGAGATCTTACCACCGAGCGCATGATAGCGACCGCGAAACGCGCCCGTTTTTTCCAGAGGAAGAATGTCGGTAGGCTGTTCTGTGACGCAGAGCAGATCAGTCGATCGGGATGAGTCGGCGCAGATTTCGCAGATTTCACCCGCAGTAAAGAATCCGCACAAATTGCAGCTATGGATCGACTGACGGGTATCCGTGATGGCGCGCGCTATTTGCTCCGGTTGATCGCCCCGCGCGCGCACCATCCAGAGCGCAATCCGCTCCGCTGAGCGCGGACCGACGCCCGGCATTTGCCGCAGTTGCACAATCAAGTCCCGGATCGCAGCGGGATATTCGGTCCTTCTCAACACGCGCTCAGGTAAAAGTAATGCGAGCCTGTGGCTTGCAATTCGGTCCGGATACAAGCGCGACGCCTGTCCTACATTTGTTTATTCGTGCGGCCATTGCGTCAATTGCAGGATGAGTGGCTCCAGTCGGCGCATATAAAATTCCAGCGCTGGATCGTCTTCGGTTTCCGAGCCGCGCGCCTTCTGGAATTCGGCATACGCTTCTGCCCAGCGTTTCTCTCGATACAGAACTACCCCGCTCCAAAACGAATCGCGCTTCGCGACGCGTTCTGGTCCAGCTTCAGCTACAAGCCAAAGCGGTTCGTAAACTTCAAGCCGGTCATGCGAATTTAGTCCGCTCACAAAATCAATCGGGCGCGCGACGACTGCTTCGCTAACTCGATCAAAAGTCGCCGTTTCCATCAGACCTCTGGATCCGTAGAAACGATTCAGGGCGCAGAATCTGCGGGCCAGGTCGAGAGGCTCGCCGCTCGCCAGGAGCAGCGGCCGCCGGCTCTCTTGTAATGCACCGGCAATGATCGTGCCGGAGCTGATTCCGGCCCGGATGTCGCGGCTGCCGGCGATCTTCTCCTTATCTTCATCCTGTTCGCGAGAATTCTTGATCAAATCGAGAACAACGCGCGTCGCTTTTTGCGTGTGTTCCGGATCGGGCCCAGGAAATCCAAAAACGCCGACCACGCCCTCTCCGTCGGCGGCTTGCAGATAAGCACCTGCTTCCACCAGACGCGCAGCGGTCTCGCGGATGAATTTTCCCGTGACCTCGGTGAACGCGGCAGCCTCGCCGCCTTCAGCGAATGTGAGTTTGTTGCCGATGTCGCATACCACGACGCTTACTTCGTACATCCTTGGCTCGACATCGAACGAAATTCTCCCGTCGTTAAGACGGCGAAATTGATCGTTGGAAACGCGATCGGCAAACAATGTGCGGATTAGATGTGAGCGGTTCCTGCGCAAAAAAACCGACCACAGTTCTGCGACGAGGACTGCAAACACAACCGCGAGGACTGACGGCGCGGGCTGAAAAAATACGCGGTAAAGAGAGCAAACCCACGCGAGGACAAAGAGCTCCACCAGTAATAGCCCGATTAATAACCAGGCGCGCAATCGTCGCGCACCCGCGGGATCGCTCAAGCCGAGCCAGGCGACGCCGAGAGCGATCACCAAAACGAAAACGTATTGCCATTTTTCGCCGACGACGCGTGTCGCGCCCGCATAATCGGTGACGAGTTGCGCAACAACAGCCTCAAACCCAGCGATGACTTTGGTCGCATGCAGCGCGATAACAATCAGCGCAACGGCGACTCCAATGATGAGCGTTGTGATTAACGAACGCTTCATGCTTCTGGGTTAGTGTTTCGTTTTGGCTCCCCTCTCCCCTTGGGCAAGGGGAGAGGATTAAGGTGAGGGGTTTGATCTAGAAAGGCCGGACATCCGCTGGACCCGACCCTCACCCTCCCCCTCTCCCTCGCGAAGGGAGAGGTGACCCTTGCTGCCGCAGGGGTGCGCTCTGTATGCGTCCAAATTAAAAAACTGCCAAGACTAGCCGGCTTCATGACAATCAGGCGTTTTGCGCTGATGTAGCTGGATAATACGATTGCACCACAAGGTCGCTCAGGAACTTATCAGGAGCGTCAATCGCTGCAGCATCAAGAACAAACTGCGTTCGGCCCGTGTTCTTTTTGATAAGGCTCAATCCGAATTGGAAATCCTTGAACAAATGCGCGCACAGATCGGTCATGGTCATGCGCTCGGCTTGCGCGCGCTCGATCAGGCGACGGATCGCACTCTCGTCGAGACTAATTTCCAATCCATGGTCCTTGCTGAATTTCTCTGCGAATTCGCGCGCGCCGGCTTCGAGCATTTGTGCCTCGAGCTTGTGTCCTTCGGCCATCAGTTGCTCGAGAACGCGTTGCGGCCCCCGCACCAGCGCCGCGGTCACGCGCAACTGGGTTAGGCCCGAACCGGCCAGATGGAATTTGTAATCTCGAAATAATTTCTCAAACACCGTCAGCAACCCGCGCGCGCCGGTTTTTTCCGTCGCCGCAGCCTGTGCCAGCAAACGCAACGCTTCGTCCTCAAAGCTGATCTCGATTCCGTACGCGCGAAAAGCACGCTCGTATTGCCGCAGCAAACTGCCCTCGGAAAACTTCATAATGTCGAAGAGATCGTTCGCGTCGAGCTCTTCACAAACGACGCGCACTGGCAAACGCCCGATGAATTCCGGCTCGAATCCATACTCCATGAAGTCCTGCGTGGTGACGTGTTGGAACAACTCGTTATCCATCACTTGAACTGGTTGCGCGCTGAATCCGATCTGACCGTGACGGACACGCCGCGCTACTTGTTCTTTCAACTTCCCGAACGCGCCGCTAACGACGAACAAAATGTGCCGCGTGTTGATCGTGTCGCGCTTGGCTTTGCCGCGCCGTTGAAATTCGAACGCCGCTTGCAATTGCGCCTGGAGATCGTTCATGCTGCGGACCGGCACTTCGGTTTCTTCCATCAGCTTCAGCAGCGTGGTCTGCACGCCGCGCCCGCTGACGTCGCGGCCTATCAAATTTCCAGCCGACGCGATCTTGTCGATCTCATCGATGTAAATGATGCCGAACTGCGCGAGGTTCAAGTCGCCGTCGGCCTTGTGCACCAGCTCGCGCACCAGATCCTCGACATCGCCTCCGACGTAACCGGTTTCGCTGAACTTCGTCGCGTCCGCCTTTACAAACGGCACCTTGATCAGATCGGCAATGTGTTTGATCAGATACGTTTTGCCGACGCCAGTCGGTCCGACGAGGATCACGTTTTGCTTGATGTATTCAATTTCCTGAGCGCGCTTCGGATCCTCTTTCTCCAGCCGTCGAAGGTAATTGGCGTGGTTGTAATGATCGCAAACTGCAATCGCGAGGACTTTCTTCGCTTCCTCCTGTTTGATCACGAACCGGTCCAGATGCGCCTTGATATCGCGCGGCAGGAGGTTGAATTCGAATTCCGTATGTTCGGTTTTCTCCGCCTTTTCATCCTCCTCTGCGACCGCTGGCTCTGGCTCAGTAATTGTCGCGACGGAGACGTTGTCGCCGAAGTTCTGTTTCATGAAGTCCGTGATCTTGGACTTCAGCTCTTCGGGCGAAGGAAATGGTGGTGGTGTTGGCGGTGGTGGGTTTTGTGCCATGTGCAGACAAACATCGAGTCAAAGAGGCTTTGTGGCAACGCTTCTAGAGTCTGACCCTCAGGCGCGATGTTCGTTCAGACCTTTCAGTTGCGTCGAAAAAATCCAGAAAAGGGCCAGCGCGATGAGTGTCGCCGAGCGTCACGGATCTCGAGCGTTCGCCGCGCCGCATCAAGTTCCGCCAGAAGCTCGTCGTACGAAGAAAAACGCTCCTTCGGATCAGGTGCGATCATTCGATGCAAAAGGCGCGTCGTCGGCTCAGATACCTTCGGCGTGATCGCCCGCAAGTCTGACGGGTGCTGCTTCAATGCGTACAACTCTGTCGCGGAATTTGTGGTGCTTTCGATTGGCGCTTTCCCAGCGACAGCATGAAACAGCGTTGCGCCAAGGCTGTAAATGT
>DASXHS010000096.1:0-7739 GCA_036488345.1 Candidatus Udaeobacter sp. | reverse complement strand
CCTCGGCGATCCAGTTCCCGGTGCGCTCAGTCCGCTTTACCATGGGCAACTACTCGTTCACGGCATCGGTTTCTCGCCGGACCATCGCACGATTGCAGTTGTCTCGATCGGTTCCAACTCGGTCACCTTGATCGACACGACGACAAACAAGATCAAAGGCGTGATCTACATCGGGCGCGCGCCACACGAAGCGTTCTTCACGCCGGACGGCAAGGAACTCTGGGCGGTGGTGCGCGGCGAAGATTACGTTTCGGTGATTGATCCGGTGAAAATGAAAGAGGTTCGTCGTGTCCAGACAGCCAACGGACCGGGAATGGTATTGTTTCGGCCGGATGGGCGCTACGCATTCGTGCCCTCGAGTTTTACGCCCGAACTCGACGTGGTGGACACGAAAACTTATCAGGTGGTTGCGCGAATTCCGCAGGCGAGTCCGTTTTCGCCAAACCTGGCGGTGAGCCACGACGGAATGGAAGTGTGGTTCACGCTCAAAGACTCCGGCAAAACGCAGGTGATGAGCGCGCAACCGCCGTTCGGTATTTTTGCTACTCTCGATACGGGACCGCTCACGAATCATGTCGCGCTCGTAGAAAATTCGAATGGAAAGTTCGCTTACGTAACGGTTGGCGGGGAAAACACAGTGAAAGTTTTTCGCCGTGGCGAAAAGCCGGAATTGATTGCGACGATTTCTACCGGCGATCTGCCTCACGGCATTTGGGGATCAGGAGATGGAACGCGCGTCTACGTTGGACTGGAAAACCAGGATGCCGTCATAGCGATCGACACGCTCGCGAATAAAATTCTCGCCACGATTCCGATCGGTCAGCAGCCACAGGCGCTCGTTTATGTTCCCGACGCGGTGCCAAATGGGGATGGCACGAGCAACCTGGCTTCACTGGCTGATGCCGGTAATGCCGCGCATCTCACGCTGGCTGCGCCTGAGAACAGCGGCAGCGCGGCGCATGCAACCGTTTCGGTGAATTCGTTAGGCCCGCTCGACTTGTTGCAGATGGCCGTCTCCGGATTGAAACCGGGGAAAATGTACCGGCTTTGCTTAGTAACAGATCGAACTTCGCCGTTCGGAAATAAACAGGACCTAGCAGTCTTCAAAGCAAACCTCGCCGGCGCGCAAGTTGTACAGACAGTTGGACCATTCCGTCAGGTCCTTACATCCGAGCGCGAAAAGACTGCCGAGTTGACGCAACAACGATTCTTGCTGGTAACGCCGGCAGAGAGCGACACTGCCGAGCTTCTCCAGAAAACACCGTGACCATGAGCAGGGTTCCAGAGGTGTTCACGCAAAAGATGCGGGCGGCGTTTAAATCGCGGCGCCAATAAGAAGGAGTTAAACAATTGAGGAAAGCGTTTCAGACAGTTGTGTCAGAAGTCGTAATCCGAACAGCAGCTGGAACCGTGACGTCGACTACTACAACCGGTTCAGTGGAGCGGATGAGTCTGAAACAAACCGACAAGGTTTCTGCCGTAACGAAAGCGCCCTCAGTGTAGTCATCAGGTCTGGTGCCTGATGTCCTCCGCTGCCGCGGCGTAAACCGCGTCTTCGGCGATGTTGGTCGCGTGATCACCGACACGTTCAAGACAGCGCGAGATTAAAATCAAGTTCAGATAGCCAGGTAGTTGATCGCGGTCCTGCATCATCCGTTCGGTTAACTGCCGGTTTGCAGAGGCATTCATTTCGTCGAGTTGATTGTCACGGCTGACGACAGCCCGCGCCAGATCGACATCTTCTCGTGCAAATGCGTCGATGCCGTCCTTGAACATCGATATTGCGTGCGCCTGGATTGGCACGATCAAATTCACTTCAGCCAGGAGCGGATGTCGGTTCAACTTGCGCGCACATTCAGCGATGTTTGTTGCTTCATCGGCTACGCGCTCGATGTTGGGCGAAAGTTTCATTACCGAAACCACTTGCCGTAGATCGGACGCCACCGGCTGATAGCGAAGCAAGATTTCGACACCGGTCTTATCAATTTGCTTCTCCAATTGATCAACTTCCTCGTCGTCGGCGATGGTTTTTGTGCAAAGGTCATCATCCCTCTGAAGCAATCCATTGATGGCGTGATCAAGGCTGCGTTCGGTTAGTCCGGCCATCCTGAGCAGATCGTTCCGGAGATCGCTCAGCGCTTCATCGAATGTTCCAAGGATATGCTTCGGTGTAGCCACTGTTATTTTTCAATACGGGTGTACTAATAACATAACAGCGCCCTTAGAACATCAACTGCATCCGGCCGATCACTTCGTCGAACTGGTCATCGCCAAATTCAGGATTAGCAGCACGGAAATCCGACCACGTATGAATATAATTGACCATCAACTTGAGATTGTCGCCACGGATGTAGTAGTTGAGGCCGCCTAGGATCGAATAGAGCCCGTCATTCCCCTTTTGTCCGGGATTTAGATACTGCCATTGAACTACAGCCTGCAGCTTTTTCGGTATCAGGAAATACGCGCCAGTAACATAAAACCCGTCGGTCGTGAAGTTGGCGAACTTCGGAGCCACTCCGTTGACGGTACGACCCTCGACGTGTTCCTGGAGGTATTCACCAATTAAATCAAAAGGCCCCAGCTCTAACCAGGCGTCCACGCTCCAAGCTGTTCTTTCATCCGGGCTGGGCAGGACAAAAGACGAGAGAGAACCATCGTTGTTTACCAGCAAGTTGCTCGTTTGCGAGATATTTACGCCGGCTTCATCGCGGCTATTGAGCACGTCGACGCCCAGCTTAAGAAAGGAGGGCTGACGAAAGATTTTTCCCGTGAACGGCTGCAACTCAAGCCGCCCCGCAAACATAAAATTGTTGTTGTCATTAATGGTAACGTTCTCGCCGTTGCCGTTGAATATGCCAGCGTAATAGGTCAACAGGTCCTGCTGCTCCGGCCAAATGCTCGTGAACGGTTTTCCCCAAAGTTCGGCGCCGATTTGCCGAGCGGGGGTGATTGCGCCCGTTGGCAACGTGCGTTCAATCGTAAGCAAGGTAGTATCAGGCGTCAGCTGTTCCAAGCCAAATGGGGCTTTATACTGGCCGGCCTTAATTTGCGCTGCCGGGAATTGATGGTAGTTGACCCAAACATCTGTTGCAGAAAATGCGGTCCGGTTGCCCGAAGTGCCATCGCTCTGACCAAAATCGCCTTCCATTTTGAAGTCGAATTGCTCCGCAAAATCGCCGGTGAGATTGATCCGCGCGCGGCGCAGACGAAACCGATCATCTATCGCGGTCTGACCAAAGCGGCCTTCGAACGCGGAGACAGCACCGTCTTCAAAATTTACCTGAACGAATCCGCCCAGCACCAACTTCAATTCCACTCCGCGCTGCTGCACGTATAACGGCAGTTTCTCTACCTGGGGCTCAGATTTCTCCACGTACGTTTTCCCGTCCTGAATTATCTTGGTTTTGAATTTGCCGTCGTGCACGGAGGTAGTTGGTCGTTTTAAGCTTCGAACTTCGGCTTCAAGTTCGGCGTTCCGCTTTTGCAATTGCTCTACTGCGTGTTCGAGCCTCTCCAGCCGATCGGATTCGGAAGCAGCCTTCATAGCTGCTGGGCGAAGCGTCGTCACCAGCAGTACCGAAATAAGAACATGGTTTCGCACAAGACGTTTTGTTATCGACATACGTTTCTCCTGTTTGTTTACGCGTTAGCGCGACGATTTGTAACTGACTCTCCCGTAATTGGTCAATGACGCGTTCCAATTGCGCGCTCGAGCATGTAGCCGATTAGGGCGGTCGCGGGGAGGGTGAAAACCCATGCCCAAACAATTCGTTCCACCACCGTCCACCGGATTCCAGTGAAACGCTTCACTGCTCCGACGCCCATGATCGACGTGGAAATCACGTGTGTGGTGGAGAGTGGAATGCCGTAGTAACTCGCGACTTGAATGATTAGCGCGGCGGTGGTTTCGGCAGCGAACCCATGCACCGGCTGCAACTTCACCACTTGATGGCCGAGGGTGCGAATGATGCGCCAACCACCAGCCGCCGTTCCCGCCGCCATTGTAATGGCGCATAGAGCGATCACCCATGTTGGAAGTACGAACGCTGGCGTTTTCAGAAAATCGAGCCAGCGCGGCAGATGTTCGAAGCTGCCCGCCTTTGTTCCGGTAAACAGCGCCAGAGTTATGATGCCCATCGTTTTCTGTGCATCATTTGTACCATGACTGTGTGCCATCCAGGCTGCGCTGAAGATTTGGAGTTTTCCAAATAGCGAATTAACAAATTGCGGCGTTAAGCGGTGCAGTGCGATAAGCAACAGAAACATGAAGAGCGCGCCGAACACGAAGCCTGCAATTGGCGACGCGATCATAGGCAGCACAACCTTCGGCCACACACCTTGGTTCCATTTGATTACTGACCAGTCGCCGCTCGCGGCAGCGAGCGCGGCGCCGCAAAGTCCACCGATCAGAGCGTGACTTGAACTTGATGGTAAGCCGAGCCACCAGGTGGCAATGTTCCAGCTAAAGGCGGCTATAACCGCACAGAGCACGGTGGTCATAGTGACCACTTCAGTGTTCACCAATCCTTTGCCGATCGTGGAAGCAACCGCACCGCCGACTAACGCGCCTGTAAAATTGAAGAATGCGGCCATCGCGATCGCCTGACGCGGCGTTAGTACTCGCGTTGAGACGACGGTGGCGATCGCGTTTGCTGCGTCGTGGAAGCCATTGCTGTATTCGAAGATGACAGCGGCCAGAATGACCAAAATGAGCGTGAACACGCGATCTGTTGCTACGAATATTTCAGCGCCACCTGTAGGATGATGTTCCCCGTGTCGCGGCAGCGGTCGATCACTTTTTCCAAGAGGCCGTAGAGGTCGTGCAGAAAAATAATCTGCTTCGCGGCGTGATCGCCTTTAAAAAGATCACTAAGGCGCTCTAGTTCGAGCTTGTCGGCATCGCCTTCTATGCTTTGCAGTTTGGCGTTCATCTCGCGCGCGGTTCGGGCGTCGATCCCATGGCGCAGTTGTTTTACCATGGCTAGCACCATTTCAGCGGCTTGGTCGAGCAGCTCAACTTGCTTACCAAAACTTTGTCCTGCCAAATCTTCGGGGCGGATCAAGATGCGTTCCCCAATTTTCTCGACCGTTTTCGGTATTTTATAGAGCGCGGCCCCCAACTCCTGGATGTCTTCCCGTTCGAAAGGAGTGACAAAGGTTTTGGAAAGTTGCTCGGTCAATTCCTGCGTGATCCGTTTATCCTCACGCCTGCTGTGAGCGAATTGCTCCAGATTTTCCGGTGTGTCGTGCTGCTCGAGTTTTTGCAATAAGCCAATCAAATGATGGACGCTTGCGTCCGCCTGCTGTGCACTGGCTTCGAGCAAATCGTAAAACTTTTGGTCGCGTCCGAGCAGCTTTTGAATCGAAAACATGGTCGTTCAGTCGTACTCGACCGCATCAATTGTTGCAACGTCAGAACTGCGTTCGCGCAGATCGGGTTGATATTCGAAACTGTCTACCTGGAACAATTGAGAAAATCGTTTCGGGCAATACTTAAGAACGTCCCTTTGCATCCACCGCCTGTGCTGCCAGCCGCTTCAACGCCTCGGGTTTGAGGTCGCGCACCTTCCCCTTCTCCACCTCATTGAGTAGCCGTCGTAACCAGCGGCGATCGAGCTGACGTATTTCGATCAGGTGATCCAGCAGGTGACGGCCGCCGGTGCCTAGCACCGTTCCTAAGTTATGTCTCATCGCGCGCGCCTTGGTGAGGTCCAAGTCGATTTGCTGCAAGCGCTGGCGCAGGAGCCCACTCACGGTTGGGCCGGGGGCGAGATGAAGAAACAGGAGAACCGGGTAGATGGTCTGGGCCACACTTCCCTCCTGACGAAATCGTTCCAGCAAGAGTTGTTGAAAACGCTTTTTTCCTTTTGGAGTGATGCGATAAACGGTGCGCTCTCCGCCGCGCGCGACTTTCTCGCTACGTCTTGCAACTATCTCGCCGGATTTCGCCAGCTGACGCACGGCGTAATAAAGGGTGCCAACATCGACGTCGGTATAGCACTCGACCAGGGCATTCTCGAGACGGCGTTTGATTTCGTAGGGGTGAAGATCGGCCCGGTGCAAGGCGCCAAGGATAAAAAATTCCGCTTTCATACTTTGATTATAATACTACAATTAGACTAATATGAAAACCGACCTGGACCAGGCCCAGCCAAATTCTCGCGCCACTAAACACCCAGTCTTGAAAACGGTCGCTGCCATTATCGCGGGATTGGTTACTTGGATCCTCGTAGCCAGCATTTTAAATTTTCCGCTGCGAGCCTGGTGGCCGCATTATCATGAGGCGGAAACGGCTTTTAGTTTTACGCTCGGGATGAAGCTGGCCCGGCTCGCCCTCGGAGCCGCGGCTTCTCTTTGCGCCGGATTTGTCGCTGCGTGGATCGTAAACGGCCACAAAACGGCGGCAATGTATCTTGGAATCCTGTTGCTGGCGCTCTTTATTCCGAATCATTATCTGCTGTGGGACAAGTTCCCGGTTTGGTATCATCTAACCTTCTTGGTCTCTTTGTTCCCGCTCACCCTACTTGGCGCGATGTTGAAACTGCCCGGTGAAAGAATGCCTAGCGTCACCCCGCTCAGGAAAAGCGCCTAATCTTCCTGGGGAGCGTGTCAAAAGTTCCCCGAACCGCATCTCGTTTGCCAAAACAAATTCGCCGCAAGCGGGTCGCATCGTAGCGACGTTTTACCCGCCGAGTCTCCCTCAAAGGTGGCAAGCCCACTTCTCTCAGTCGCAGCAGAAGAAAATCCCACGAGTGCGGACTGGCCGCCATATCGTGCCGGCTGAAAGGTGAGTTATGAAAATATTAAATTACGTTTCAGGTAAACTAATCATGGTTGCGATCGCATTCAGCTTTGCTGCAAGCACGCCCATTCAGGCGCGAGTGGCCAGATCAAACCCTGCCTCGGCCCGTTCCGAGGATGACGCTCGTTTGGTCGTTTCCAGGGCAGCCAATTTTGGTACTTTCCAGTACCTCAACTTGTTCGTCGACGGTGTCCACGTTGCGGATTTGGGGCTTGGTCAGAGTTACGATGCGCTGTTGCCCCCTGGGCAGCATGTCTTGTCGGTAAGCACCACTCCACAGACCTATCGGCGTACACCGGCCACTCAACGACGCGTTACCGCAGAACCCGGCGAGACCTACGCATTTACCGCGTTTTGGAGGAACTCTTACAGGGCTTACCTGGAGAGGAACGGCAGCACCAAGCGAATCGTCACACCGAGCAACCCAGGCTGAGATGAATGCGTGCTAGCCTTCTCGGTTGCTACTAATGGCGACCTCGCGTGTTTCAACGGAGCATTATCCTGCCGCGATGACCACGGTTGGCGGCGCGGTAGGAATCTTTGCACTTTGCCGCTGCAAACAACAAACGATTACAGTGAAATTGGACGTTTGAACAAGGAGGAGATTCTAATGCCGGCAGTCACCGGTGTGGTTTTCAAATGGCCGCTCATTCGTCAAATTCGTGGGCGAGGCTACGGCACGGGAATGGAAGCGAAGTCGGACAAACCCGCGCCACCATCCCCTTGACTGGGAAAGACCAGCCTAAGTATCCATCGAAAAGGAATAGTCCTTCTCGCAGCGAAGCTCTTGGGTGGATCACTGCTCGAGCGATCGCGCTACACGTGAGGTGCCCAGAAGCACTAAATCCTCCATTTCGAAAGAGGGAGTCCGCATCGACTCTTAAGTAACACCGCAAAATCCTGCGAACGCGCAATGGCTGCCAACCCAAGCGCGATC
>DASXHS010000034.1:0-10296 GCA_036488345.1 Candidatus Udaeobacter sp. | reverse complement strand
GAACGACCTGCACGATTGCCTCCACCTCACGAATGTGATGGAGAAACTGATTACCAAGGCCTTCACCCGCGCTAGCGCCCTTCACCAAGCCAGCGATGTCCACAAACTCGATTGCTGTCGGTGTGATCTTTTTCGAGTGAGAAAGCTCGGCGATCTTTTCCAGTCGCGGATCGGGCACAATCACCATGCCAACATTCGGATCGATCGTGCAGAACGGATAGTTTTCCGCTGGCGCTTTATGCGTGCGCGTGACGGCGTTGAAGAGCGTCGATTTCCCGACGTTCGGCAGTCCGACAATTCCAGCGCTTAGCATTTATTCACAGGTGAACACGGATTTGCGCAAATGAACTTTTTTGTGCCACGAACAATCTGTGTTCATCTGTCTAAATCCGTGGCTAAAAGTCTTTCGGGCCGGCGGGATTCGAACCCACGACCTCTTGAACCCCATTCAAGCGTTCTACCAAGCTGAACTACGGCCCGATTTGCTGCAAACTGTTGACCAACTGCGGAGAAATAGCGAAAAACGCAACAAATGAAAGCTTTCATTCGAAGCACTGCGTTTGTTCATTCGGTCGCAATCGCAGTCTCTCTTTGTGTGACCGGCTCGTTTGCCGCTCAATCGCGGAAGGATATTGAATTAAACGAAATTGCCTTCACGTTCGCGATGGAGCTTATCAAGCAGGGAGCGGTCATCGCGGACGGCAAAGGCGCGTGGACCAAACATAGCCCTTTTCCGGACGAAGAGAATGAGTTTATTCGCCTTCGTGGATTCGCAGAGTATGCCAAATGGCATCTAGGCATCGACAGGCGCTTTCCAGAGGATTCGAAGCGAAGATACAAGTTTCCTTACGGCGATTTCAAAAATGTGCATCGGTGCGGATTGCTCGCAGCGAAAGCCAGAGCACAGCAATACGGGTATGAAGAAATCGGCAACGCAGCGGCAAAATTGGATGCGGCAATAAGGCAACCCAATTGATACAGATCTTCACACAGTCAGAAAGTCGCCTGGAGCGTTTGATCCGTGAAAAGTTATAGTGCTAAGGCCCCCAGGCGGTTAAAAACGCGTCGATCAATTCCGGCAGCTCATTGCTGTATCCGCCTTCGAGGGCGACTGCAATCGGAGTATCAATTTTGCCTAACCACTCACCGAATGTCGCAAAGTCTTCATGCTGGAGTGTCAGTTGGAGCAGCGGATCATGCGCATATGCGTCAAACCCCGCCGAAACTAGAAGCAAATCAGGTTCGAAAGCGATCAACTTATCGAGAGAACGCCGCGCATTCTCGAGAATTTCTTCGCGCGGTGTGCGCGGCGCGATGGGATAATTATCTACGTTCGCGAACGATTTCGCTCCAGTTCCGGGATAAGCAGGGAACTGATGAATCGAAGCAAATCGAATTCGCTCATTGTGCGCTACAATCGCCTCGGTGCCGTTGCCGTGATGGCCGTCAAAATCCCAAATGGCAATCCGTTCTGCGCCGTTTTCCAACGCGTCGAGCGCCGCCACGCCAACATTGCTGAAATAGCAGAAACCCATCGCGCGATCTTGCGTGGCGTGATGTCCCGGCGGCCGCATCAAGCTGAACGCGGCCTCGCCACGCAGTGCGGAACGCGTTGCCTCGATTGCCGCACCGGCTGAACGTCGCGCATGCGCTTCAATGTTTGGATAAAGCGGGGTGTCGGGATCGAAATGTTCGAGCGCGTTGGCAACGCCTTCGACATGCTCACGCGAATGTGCGCGCAATAACTGCACATCCTTCGCGGCAGCGGGTATTCGCCATTCCCAGTTGCGATGTCGCTCTTTTAGGACTGGCGCAGTGCGCGCGATCCGCTCGGGCCGCTCCGGATGGCCAGGGCTCGAATATTCCAGGCAGCTTGGGTCGTAAAAAATCGTCATAAAGCTGGTAAGGTACTTATTAGCGAGACATTCCGGAACGATGATGTCACAAGCTGTCTGTTACGTTGAGCGATGCTGCAGCGAAATGCGAAGCCGCGTAAACGACATGATTTCCGCCACCCAAAGGATGCCTTATACGCGGCGAAGCATGAGCCCAGACTTTCACACATCTCTGGAATTGTCGTGATGCGCCTATCGAATACAATCCGAGATTCTTCTCCCGCGACTGCGGGATCAGAATGACAATTATGGCAATACGTGTCTTATGCTAAACGGCCGGAAAATTGTAGTGGTGATGCCCGCGTATAACGCTGCGCGCACGTTGCGCCAGACTTACGACGAAGTCATGGCACACGGCCTCGTTGATCTAGTCATTGTTGTGGACGACGCCAGCCACGACGAAACGGTGGCAATCGCGCGCACTCTGCCAAACGTAGAAGTGGAAGTGCACCCGGAGAATCGCGGTTACGGCGCGAACCAAAAAACGTGTTATCGACTCGCGTTGGCCGCAGGCGCAGACATCATCATTATGATTCACCCCGATTATCAGTACACGCCGCTACTGATTCCAGCGATGGCAGCTCTTGTCGCAAGCGGTCTTTATCCTTGCGTGCTCGGTTCTCGCATTCTCGGCGGAGGCGCGCTGCGCGGTGGTATGCCTTGGTGGAAATACGTTTCCAACCGGTTCCTCACTTTGGCAGAAAATTTTCTCACGGGAGCGAAGCTCTCCGAGTACCACACTGGTTATCGCGCATTTTCGCGACAGCTGTTGGAGCGGCTCCCACTGCAAACTAACTCCAACGATTTTGTTTTCGACAATCAGATCCTTGCGCAAATCATCGCTCTCGACTGCGCGATCGGCGAGGTGACCTGCCCAGCTCGTTACATGCCGGAAGCGTCATCTATCAATTTCCGCCGAAGCGTGCGCTACGGGTTAGGCTGTCTCGTTACGGGTGTGCGCTTTCGTTTGGCTCGCTGGGGACTGGCTCCCCCGATCGTTTAAAATGTTCAAGGGAGGGCGATCTCCACATCGCCCACGGCGGCTTGGAAGCCGCCCGCTCCTCGGTTGCTCGATCAATATCCGCCTCGGATGACGTAATGGCCATGGATCCAGACTCGCTGTCCATTCCGGGCTGCCCAATGTCCCGGTTTCCAGACGTAATAGGTGCGCCCTTGGTAATAACCACCTCCGTGAACGTAGTAAGGTCGATCGCCCACCTCCACAGTGACGGACCCAGGATAACCCCCTCCGTAATAGGGTCTGTTATAATACGGACCGCCAGCATAGCCGCCGCCATAGCCACCGTAATATGGCCCGTAGCCCGGGTAAGTGCTGTAATAGCCTCCACAACCTGCTAAGCCGAGCGTCACGGAAAACAAAGCGAATAGCAGAACCGAGCATTTCGTTCGTATTTTCATATACTGGATATTCGAATTCGAGAGGTGATTTACGTGTCCCGGGAGATACACAGCTTTAGGAAGACGTCATACAACGCCTTGGTCGAGCATGGCATCGGCGACCTTTACGAATCCGGCAATGTTCGCGCCAACTACGAGATTGCCGGGTTGTCCGTAATCTTCCGCGGTCTCCCAGGAGTTTTTGAAGATCGTCGACATGATGTGGCGCAACCTCGAATCGACCTCTTCCCGTGGCCACGGCAAGCGCATCGAGTTTTGGCTCATCTCGAGACCAGAGGTAGCAACACCTCCCGCATTTGCGGCTTTGCCGGGGCCGAACAGAATTTTTTTCTCCAGGAACAGATCGACCGCTGCTGGCACGCTCGGCATGTTGGCCGCTTCAGAAACAAGATAACAACCGTTACTGACCAGTTTCTTGGCGTCTTCGGCTGTGATCTCGTTCTCCGTCGCACACGGAAAAGCGCAATCGCATTTTATGCCCCAAGGTCGCTGACCGGCCACATATTTGGACCCGCGGAACTTTTTAGCGTACTCGCTGATGCGTCCTCGGCGGACGTTTTTGATGCTCATGACGAAGGCCAGCTTTTCCTCATCGATGCCGTTCTTGTCATAAATGAAGCCGCTGGAATCCGACATCGTTACGGGCTTAGCGCCGCACTGGAGTAATTTTTCCACCGTAAATTGCGCCGCGTTACCAGCGCCTGAGACAGTGCAAACTTTGCCTTCGATCGTTTGGTCGCGCGTCTTAAGCATTTCCTGCGCGAAGTAAACAGCGCCGTAACCAGTCGCCTCTGCGCGAATCAACGAGCCGCCCCAGCTCAGTCCCTTTCCGGTCAGAACCCCCGTAAATTCGTTCGCCAAACGTTTATACTGGCCAAAAAGATAGCCTATCTCCCGTCCGCCTACGCCGATGTCTCCCGCGGGTACATCGGTGTTGGGACCGATGTGTCGAAACAGTTCGGTCATGAACGATTGGCAAAATCGCATGACTTCCCTGTCGGATTTCCCCTTTGGATCGAAATCCGAGCCGCCTTTGCCGCCGCCCATCGGCAAACCGGTTAGGGAGTTTTTAAATACTTGTTCGAACGCGAGAAACTTGATGATGCCGGCATAAACGGTCGGATGAAAACGCAACCCGCCTTTGTAAGGGCCGAGCGCGCTATTCATTTGCACGCGAAAGCCGCGGTTCACCTGTATCTGTCCTTTTTGGTTAATCCACGGGACGCGAAACTGAATCATTCGCTCGGGTTCGACCAGACGCTCCAGAATATTGGCGTCTCGGAGCTTCTTGCTGCGATCGATGACCGGCCGGATCGACTCCAGTACCTCCGTGACCGCCTGAAGAAACTCAGGCTCGTGAGGGTTACGTTTTCTGACGGTTTCGAGAACTTCTTGAATTAAAGCCATGGAATTTGTGCTGCCTTAGTTACCGCGGTGTGAACGAAAATCTGGTGCGCGATGCTGGTATCGAACCAGCGACCCCTTGCGTGTGAAGCAAGTGCTCTACCACTGAGCTAATCGCGCCATTTTTCAGAAGCCGAGATAATAAAGAGGCCACCCCTCAGCGCAAGCATGGCTGTAGTGTGCGCTGTCCTCAGCGCATTGGGCCAAAGAGCTGATCACGCCATCCGAAATGTCGGCTGAGGACACCGAACGCTACACCGCATTGGTGTCCGCAACCGAAGCGCTTGCCCCACGCCCCGTCGCGTTCTATCTAAACGTATGTCAGAACATCAAGTCACTCTCACTTGGAAACGCGGCGACAAGCCGTTTGAGTACCAGAAATATTCACGGGATCACACTTGGAAGTTTCCGGGCGGCCACGAGATGCAAGCGTCAGCCGCGCCCGCCTATCTCGGAAATCAGAACCTGGTCGATCCGGAGGAAGCGTTCGTGGCTTCGCTGTCGAGCTGCCACATGCTGACGTTTCTCGCCATCGCCTGCAAAAAGAAGTTCGTGCTCGACGAATATTTCGATGAAGCAGTCGGCGTTATGGAGAAGAATGCCGAAGGAAGACTCGCCATCACGCGCGTCACCCTTCGACAGCGGCTGAAATTCTCCGGCGAGAAACAACCCACGCCGCAGGAAATCGAGGAGATGAATCATGGCGCGCACGAGCAATGCTTCATCGCCAACTCGGTGAAGACCGAGGTGAAACTCCAACCGCAAAGCTGAACCAATTCGCCCGCAGATTTACGCAGATTTCACAGATTCGCCGAAGGCTAGGCAACTGTTTCTCTGGATAAATCTGCGTAAATCTGCGAAATCTGCGGACACTTCCGATGAGTGCATCGATAGACTCGCAGCGAATGGAAAAGATCGTCAGCCTGTGTAAGCGGCGCGGTTTTATTTTCCAGTCCAGCGAAATCTACGGCGGACTCAACGGCGCCTGGGATTACGGACCACTCGGCGTCGAATTAAAGCGTAACCTGAAAAACTACTGGTGGCGCGTGATGGTGCACGAGCGCGATGACGTAGTCGGAATAGATGGCGCGATCCTCACGCATCCTGCGGTTCTCGAGGCGTCTGGCCACGTCGAAGGATTCTCGGATCCGATGATTGATTGTCGCACCTGCAAGGCTCACTTGCGCGCCGATCAGCTTGCGGAGAAAAAGGGCGTTAAACAGTGTCCAAACTGCGGCGGCAAAGACTTAACCGAAGCGCGGCAGTTTAATCTGATGTTTGAGACGCATGTTGGCGCGAGTGCCGAGGAAAGCTCCGTCGCATATCTGCGGCCTGAAACCGCCCAATCAATCTTCGTTCAGTTCAAAAACATTCTCGAAGTGTCCCGCAAGAAGCTGCCATTTGGCATCGCGCAAATCGGGAAGGCGTTCCGGAATGAGATCAATCCGCGCAATTTCACATTTCGTTCACGCGAGTTCGAGCAGATGGAGTTGGAATATTTTTGCCGACCAGAGCGGGGAATGCGGCTGCTCGAGTACTGGAAAGAAGAGCGCCTGAAGTTTTATGAAAACATCGGGCTCTCACGCGTAAACCTGAACGTCCTCAACGTCCCGGATGAAGAGCGCGCGTTTTATTCCAAAGGCACTTACGACATCGAATACGATTTCCCGTTTGGCCGCCAGGAACTCGAAGGTGTGGCGTATCGCACCGACTACGATTTGTCGCAGCATCAGAAAGCAAGCGGCAAATCGCTCGAGTATTTCGACGAGGAGACGAAGGAGAGATTTATCCCGCACGTCGTTGAACCAAGCGCTGGCGTCGATCGAACTGTGCTCGCGATGATTTGTGAAGCTTATGCGGAGGACCAGGCGCCTAACGACAAGGGCGAAATGGAAGGGCGAACGTCTTTGCGGTTTCATCCGCGCATGGCCCCAATTAAATGCGCGATCTTTCCATTGCTCAGGAACAAGGAGCCGCTGGTGGCTAAGGCAAAGCAGATTCTCGATCTTCTCCGGCCTCACATGTTTGTTTTCTACGACGAGAGCGGTGCGATCGGGCGTCGTTATCGCCGACAGGATGAAATCGGAACACCGTTTTGCGTTACTGTCGATTTTGAAACACTGGGCGAAAAACAAGCTGATCTTCGAGATACTGTCACTTTGCGCGAAAGAGATTCCATGAAGCAAGAGCGTGTAAAGATTTCCGACTTGCTAGAGTTGCTTTTACTGCGAATTGCATAGTTGAACTAATGCATGTTGAAATTTTTACGTTGTGCGACGCAGCCACTGTTGATGGTGCCGGCAAGCTCAACATCCTCGGTTCCTTTGATCGTCTAAGTGCAGCGAGTGAACCTATCGTTCACATGCAATGCGCTTTAGCCCTCAAATGGCGTTTTGCACGTATTGAAGAAGGACAGAAAAGGTTTCGCCTCACCTTTGTGGATTCAGACGGCAAGGCCGTAATGCAGCCACTGGATGGTACTGCCGAAGTGCGCTTCCAAGATCAAGATTCGACAAGCACCGTATCGATGGCGCTTGGTATCCAGCAATTGAAATTGCCGAAATTCGGCGAGTATTCGATTGATCTCGCGATCGATGGACGACACGAAGCCTCGATCCCGCTGTTCGTTAAACCACCGATATCGCCGAATCCCCTCACGTAGTAATTAAAGGTGGCGAAGCGCTGATGGATCTCGCCGAGTTTCGCGAACACTGCCTGAGAAAACCCGGTGCCAGTGAGGGGACCCCATTCGGACCCGATGTTCTCGTGTTCAAAGTCGGCGGAAAAATGTTCGCGTTAGCGGCTCTGGATGAAGTTCCGCCCAGAGTGAACTTGAAGTGCGATCCGGATTTAACACTCGATTTGCGTGATCGCTACGAGCAAGTCACCCCTGGTTACCACATGAACAAGAAACATTGGAATACCGTTGAGATTGCTGCCGGCATTCCTGATATCGAACTGCGAAAAATGATCGATCACTCGTACGAGTTGGTTGTGAAATCTTTGTCCAAGAAGGCACGAGCTAATCAGCGGCGCGTACCGGCATCTCGCTCCTGTCGATAGTGTCGGCCGCACAAAACCTCGCTGCGAGTGCGCACGGTTTGTGCAACGATTCGCTGTGCTTATCACGTTGGATCGTTTAAGGCGCTATGCCGTTGCTCGCAGTCTTTTCAAGCCGACCACACTGAAAGGCGCCTTCGAGCGCATGGGTTTTGTCCAAGCCGATCCGATCCGGGCGCCCGCGCGTGCTCAAGATCTTACACTGCGCCATCGCGCAAAAGATTACCACGCCGGCGATCTCGAGCGGCGCTATTCGAAGCTGGAAATCGCGGAGGATTTCTTCGTCGTCTACGGGTTCATGACGAAGTCAATTCAGGCGCTGATGCACCCACGCTCGGACGCCGGTGTGCCAGCCGAAGGACCTCGAGAATGGCCTGCCGCGCGCAAGAAACGCGCGCAGCTCGTGTTGCGATTTGTGAGGCAACGCGGTGAAGTACACCCGCGCGAAGTAGATCGCTTTTTTTCTCATGGCAGAGTCACGAACTACTGGGGTGGCATGTCGAGCGCTACCACTCATTTGCTGTCTGCCATGCATTATCGCGGCATGCTACGTGTAATGCGACGCGAGAAGGGAATCCGCATCTATGCTGTTCACAAGCATGGACCGGAGCTCGCCGATGCAGCCGAGCGCCGCGCGCGGATCGACGCGCTCGTTGATGCGGCTGTTCAGATCTATGCGCCGTTGCCAGGTAGATGTCTGGCTGACTTAGTCCGTCGGCTGCGCTTTGCTGTTCCTCAGTGGCAGGGCGAGCTGAAGGATGCACTTCAGCGGGCGAAACAACGGCTCGCAAATGCGCACGTCGATGGCGTCGACTGGTATTGGCCCTCGCAAGAGAATGCGACTCATTGCTACGTGCCGGATACAGTGCGCTTGCTGACGCCATTTGACCCCGTGGTCTGGGACCGCGACCGCTTTGAGATATTCTGGGGCTGGCAGTACCGTTTCGAAGCCTATGTTCCCGCTCCCAAACGCCGGCTAGGTTATTATGCGTTACCAATGCTTTGGCGCGATCGGGTGATTGGGTGGGGTAACCTTCACGTAAACGACGGGCAACTAAACTCAAAGTTCGGGTACGTAGCGCCTCAACCGCGTGACCAAGTCTTCAAGCGTGAACTCCACGCGGAACTGGAGCGAATCAAAGCGTTCCTCGCCATTCGTTAGGGCAGAGGCTGCAGCTCGATCTCGCCGAAGTTCAATTGCAGCGCGTCGCGAGCAACGTTGAGAAAATTGTCGGCAGCATCGGTGAGGGTGACGCGCAGCTCACCCCGCTCTGTCGCGGGCGAGAGCAGCGATTGTTGATCCAACGTTTGTCGCACTGCCGTCGCGCAATTCTCCGCAGAATCGACGAGCGTGATTTCGCGTCCGAGCGCACGGGCAATCGCGACGCTGAGCAGCGGATAATGGGTGCAACCAAGCACGAGCGTGTCGATCCCGTCGGCAAGCAGGGGTTCAAGATAACGGACAATGACCTGATCGGTTACGTCGTCATCGAGCAATCCTTCTTCGATCAACGGGACAAGCAACGGACACGCGCGACTGGTGACCCGCACATTGTTGTTTGTCGCGCGTAACACTTTTTCGTACGCGCGGCTGCGGATCGTCGCCCGTGTTCCGATTACGCCGACATGCTGGTTACGCGTTGCCTGCAACGCCGCTCGCGCTCCCGGCTCGATCACTCCAATCACAGGGACGGGAAATTTTCTCGTCAATAGAGGCAGTGCGACTGATGAGACCGTGTTACACGCAACGACGAGCGCCTTGGCATCTTTTTGCATCAGCATATGCGCCAGCTCCAGCGCATATCGTTGCACGGTCTCGGGACTCTTCGGACCGTACGGAACGCGTGCCGTGTCGCCGAGGTAAACGATTGCTTCGTTCGGTAGCCGATCACGGAGCGCCTTGACCACGGTTAAACCGCCAATGCCGGAATCAAAAACACCGATCGGTCGCGGATTGCTCATGCAGCGGGAAACTCCTCGCAATGCCGAGGCCCTGCAACTGTGTCGCCTCTCCCTTCCAAAGGGAGAGGGTAGGGTGAGGGTTGGATCTGCAACGTGGAGCGATCCCTCACCTCAGTCCTCTCCCTTGACCAAGGGAGAGGCGGAATATGTTGCGCGCTACAGCCCTGCCCAATTTGCAAACGCTCTGCACTTTCGGATGATTGAGCGCGATGGCTGAACTTTCTAAGAGGTACGATCCGAAAGCGGTTGAACCGAAATGGTATCAACGCTGGCTGGAGAATCGCGATTTCGTGGCAAATGCGGAGTCCTCGAAACCACCGTTTTCGATCGTGATGCCGCCGCCAAACATCACGGGCATGCTCACGCTTGGCCATGTTTTGGGCGATACGATCCAGGACATTCTGGCACGACGCGCTCGGATGCAGGGATTCGAAGT
This sequence comes from Candidatus Udaeobacter sp., assembly GCA_036488345.1. Lineage (GTDB taxonomy): Bacteria > Verrucomicrobiota > Verrucomicrobiia > Chthoniobacterales > UBA10450 > Udaeobacter. The sequence continues at coordinate 120 of DASXHS010000034.1, read as the reverse complement.
CCTCTGGTTGCCGGGGATGGATCATGCAGGGATTGGAACCCAGGCCGCTGTGGAGAAGTATCTGCGCAAGACGGAGAACAAAACGCGCCACGATCTCGGCCGCGAGGAATTTTTGCGGCG
>DASXHS010000027.1:0-14793 GCA_036488345.1 Candidatus Udaeobacter sp. | reverse complement strand
ACGAAAACGCAACCGCGGTGACACACACTCGATTCCGAAGCGCCGCCGCAGCGCGGTCGCAGCCAGATGTTCACGCTTGGGTTCAGCGCGCAGGCAGAACCACTTGGGATCGTCGCCCAAGGCGAATAAGCTGGAGGGCATCGTCACATACCCAGATTACGACTTTCACACGTCCAAGTCCCCAAAAATCTGAAAAATCTAGAGGTTGAGGAAAATGCTTCAATTCCGTGCAGGCTAGTTTAGAAGCGTTCGCCCGTTGGAATCAATCGCTGACATACAGCCCCAACTCCATCCGCCTTTGCTGAGATTGTCAGCGATGATTCCCAATCCTTCACGCGATCGCGATTAGGCGCGTTTACGATTCAGGAGGCGCGGGCTCATCCTTCAGCCTTAGAATACCGACCGGAATGCCGAGCCATTCCGCTGCGTGGGCCAGATCGCGAAACGCGCGTGCCTCGATCAGCGTGTCTTCCATCAGCGACTCGTATAAACGCGCGATAGCATGGCAGACCCAGTCGTCGGCAAACAACGCAGTTCGCACCGGTTCGACTCCTGTGAATTGCGCCGCTCTCTTTCGCGCAAATTCAAAAACGTGATGGGTGCGAACCGCAACAGATGTCAACTGACTGAGATCAACGAAGCGCTTGAACGGAAGGGATGCTTTTTCAATGCCGACTAGCCAGTCAGCAATTTGATCTAGCATGAGATCGTCCAGCGTGCCCTGCGGTTGCCAGGCAACGAGACGGTGAGCGGAATAGTAACGCAAGAAATCCGGGCCGGGCAAACGCTTCGAAATCGCGCGCGAGGCTTTTGAACCGGTTGAGTCTGCAGGCGAATTCATCGGTTGTGACTTCACTCCACCACCTCGACTTTCACTATCGGGTGAATTTCCCGCGCCGTCACGGATGATGAAATCCGTTGGTGTCGAAATACTGGATTGTTGAACCAATGTCTGCGCTTCGGTTGTGGTCAGCGTCCCACATGAGATACCCGGTTACGCGAATCTGCTGTGCCTTGTGTCCGGTCGCTTGGAAGCGCCTGTCATGCAGTCGGAAAATCCAGCGAGCGACTAAATGCGAATACCTTCTCGAAATAGAGCCTGCTCCATCCTGGGTGTAATCTCACAAATGATTGGTGTCGGATCGCCGACTTGCGGTGGGGTGGTCGCTTGGATTTTCAAATACTTCAAGGTGCCAGTCGTGAAAGTTGGCACTGCCGCAATTTGTTGTTTCGGGCGCGAGTTGCGACTGTAATTGATCAAAGGTCATCGCCGGCACGGAATGATCATCCACTTCATTGGAAACTTTCGTAGCGTATTTGGTAGCTCGGAACAATCGCAGTTAAGACTCACTTGTTAGGAGTACTTCCATTCTTCTCTTGTGGTTTTGATCGTCGCCACTTATTGCCAGATAAATGTCCGTTTTAGAGAGGAATTGGCGCTTTCTGGCAATTTCAGCTGGCTTCCCTCGTGCGAGGGAAAACCGGCCGGATTAGGAAACCCTTGTTCTATCCGTTGAACTACGGGAACAACGACATTTGCGATTTTAGATTTTCGATTGCCGATTGCAAATAGCGCAGGCGTGCGGTGTAGCGCGTTGGTGGTTTCATTTCGGCGAGACTCCGTGTGAGGTGATCATGCCTGCGAACGATTCCAATGCCCTAACGGTTTGCCCAGGGCTGATGCCAGATTAGCATGGACCGATCTCGATCACGTGAGAACACGAAATGTTGCCATTACTAGCTGGATAGTTGACGCGACTGTCGCGTTGCTGCCCGTGCTGGCCTCTTTCCTGGGCGGATCCACTCAAAAGTGGGAAGAGGGCGTTGTCATTACGCTCCTCGCGGTCTGCCTGCTGCTGCGACCGCCTCGGTTTTCACTGGGCGTGCCCACGAACCTCGTTCTTCTCGCCTCCCTTGTCCTGGCGGCAGTCGCCTTTTTGCCGGCCAGCTGGTTTCTCCAACCCGAGTGGCGTGCAGCACTCGTTAATAACTTCGGGATTCAGCTTCCATCGACGCTCACTCCGCAGCCGTGGATCACGCTGGGTTATCTAGTTAGCTTCGCTGCCGGGCTGAGTTGGCTCTATGTCGTCTTCACGCAAGATCTGGGACTTCGCGAGGTGCGCTTTCAACTGCACTTGTTTGCCAGTGGAGTTGTTGTCTTAGCCGCAATCAGCATCGCGCTTTACCTCGCACGCACGCCGCTCGCATTCTGGCACAACGACCAAAATTTCGGTCCATTTCCAAATCGGAATCAAACCGGGGCTCTTTTCGCGCTCGGCGCGATTGTGATTCTTGCCTGCTCTCAGGACGATCTTCGCAAACGAAGAAAACGGTGGATCGTCTGGATCCTGGCGCTGGTACTGATCGGGACGGCGCTTATTTTGAATTTTTCGCGCTCTGGAGTCGCGATGCTCATGGCGGGCGGCGCATTTTGGTTTGGCACGCAGGCGTTCAGACAGCGTTCTCCCTGGCGACTCGCGCTAGGAATCTCTTTTTCCATTCTTCTTTTATTGCTCACGGCGGTGCTGCTTTTTGGCGGGCAAACACTCGCGCGATTTCATCTTCACGACTTCAGCAGTGCTGACATCTCATCGAATCTCCGGTGGCAAATTTTTCATGATACGCTGCGACTCATCCATAATTCACCCTGGTGCGGAATCGGTTTTGGAAATTTCGAACCGATCTTTGCAATTTTTCGTGACGCTTCTCTCAGCGGCACGCGAGCCTTGCATCCAGAAAGCGACTGGCTCTGGCTTTGGACTGAACTCGGGTGGCCAGGCGTGGTGCTTATAATCGTCGGCATTACGCTGCTTGTGAGTCGAGCTTTCCCGCTGCGAGCGGGAACCAACCAAGGTTATCGCCTTGCCGCGCTTATAGCGGCGCTCCTGTTTGCGATCGATGGAATTGTCGATGTTTCCGGACACCAAGTTGGTACGGCGTTCGCAGCAGTGTTTTTGTTCGGGCTCTCAGCGCATCGGCCGCTCTCTCTAAAAAGGAGCCGTTGGACGCCGATCTTATTTCGTTTTGTCGGGTTGATATTGCTTGCTGCGGGCTTGTCGTTGCTAGTCGGCGCCCGTGGTGAAAAACTTCTTCCCGGCTCAGTCGGTGTTGCCAGCGCGAAGCAATTGTCGGCGGTAGCCGAAACCGAACGCAACTTTAGTGAAACAGTTGCACTGACGACTAACGCGCTTCGATGGGCACCGCTCGATTGGGAACTTTACTTAAAGCGAGCGATCGCAGAGGTCGAACTCAAACAGACGAAAAACGCAGTAGATGATTTCCGCCGGGCGCGCTTTCTGGAACCGATTGCTTATGAAGTTCCGCTCGCCGAAGGAAACGCCTGGCTGCCGTACGATCCAGCTTTGGCCGTCGCAGCCTGGCGTGAGGCACTACGCAGAGCTGGACCTATGCGACCGCAAGTCTACACAAGCATGCTGAGCGACACTTCGCTCAGGAATCCAGAACTCAGCCCGATTCTGGAGGCGATTGGACTGAACGAACACGATTTAGCCCTGCCCTATCTCAGTCGCATTTCCGGTGCTCGTTTCAATCGCGCTCTCGCGCAACTGTTGAGAAATGATCCGGACTTACATTCGTTTGGTGAAACAGAAAAACTCGCGCTCTTCGCGTTTTGGTCCGAACGCGGTGACCCGGAGGAGATTTCCCGAGCCGTTGAACAGCACCCCGACTGGCTTCGTTACGCCTGGCTTGGCGTCGCGAAATACAAAGCCAGCAAGAATGATTTTCGCGCCGCCTACGAGTTGACCCAGCGATACGGTGAACCAGTGGCGCTACCGCGAGTCGCCACAAATTTCTCTCTTCAAGATTCGGAAAAGCGCTTCCACGCCGCGCCCGATTACTCTCCCATTGGTTACGAACTCTATCGCGCGCAGATGCAGAACGGTCGCATTGATGATGCGCTGCTCACCGCTCGTCATTTTAGCGAACGGCCGAACTCACCCAACTATTTTCATTTCTTGGAAGCGCAATGTTGGGCGGCGAAACAAAATTGGGAGCGCGCTTGGAATGCATGGCAGGCCTTTCAGGCCGCGCAGACAGCAGAAGCGAAATAGAGACGGCCCGCCTCGCCGCAGGATCCATCATGCGCCACCGGCAATCACACGGCGATACAGCGCCTCATACTGAGGCAGGATGCGATCTGCCGAGAACTGTTCAAGCGCGCGATTGCGACTGCGTTCACCCAGTTTGCGCGCCAGTTCCGGAGATTCGACCAGCGTATCCAAGCCGGCAGCAGTTGCGGTTACATCGCCGAACGGATACAGCGGACAAGTATCTCCTATGACTTCTGGAATGCCACCGGCACGAAAGGCGACAACAGGTTTTCCGTAGAACATTGTCTCAAGAATGCTTAGGCCGAAGCTTTCGTATTCGGATGTGTAGAGTCCCGCATCCGCCGCATCCACGTACTCGTCCACGACGGCTGTGTTTTGGCGAACAATGACGATGTCCCGAAGTCGCAATTCATCGAGCAGAGATTCGTAAGGATCAAAAGGGCCGCCTGCCATAATCAACAATCGAAGGCGCTTGCGATTTTTCGACAGCGCGATTGTGCGCAGCAGCAGGTCGATGCGCTTTACCGGTCGCAGACTCGACATGTGCAGCACGAGAAATTCGTCGGTAATGCCGAGTTCGCGTCGAACTTCCTCGCGGCTTCGCTTCGGTTTATTCGGAGTGAAGAAATTCGGAATGACTTCAATCGGCCGTTTCAAACGGAAGGTCTCCTGCGTTTGGTTCCGAAGACTTTCCGAAACTGCTGTCACCGCATCAGAGTGCACAAGGGCGTGCTCAATGGCGGTGCGGTAATCGGGATCTTGCCCCAGCAGAGTGGTGTCGGTTCCATGCAATGTCGTGACGATGCGCGGCGCTAAAGGGCCTAACATCTGCGACGCCAGACATGCGGCGAGCGCGTGCGGCACCGCGTAATGAACATGAAAAAGGTCGAGCTGCCGCGAACGCGCGACCTCCGCCATTTTCACCGCGAGCGGCAGAGTGTAATCCGGAGATGGAAACAAAGGGTTGTGCGCAACATCGACTCGATGGAAATGAAGGTTGACCTGCGGTAGGTCCAGCCTAACGGGTTGAGCATAGCTGAAAAAGTAAACTTCATGGCCGCGGCGCGCCAACTCAGACCCGAGTGCCGTCGCCAGGATCCCACTTCCACCGATCAATGGAAAACACGCGATCCCAATTTTGAGCGGCCCCGATTTCATTACCCCTCCGTGTAGGATTTGCCGGACTCGGAAATCTCGTCGCGCCTAACGAACTCTACCTCGGGAGCATCCTCCTTGTTGACGTAATCCTGCTCCCTCGCGCCGGCCACATAATGGGTGCACCGAATCACTGATTGCATCCAAACAAAACGCGTGTCTCGAGTCGGGCTGATTTGTTCCGGACCAAATTCGCCGCGGGGAATTTCCAGAAATCGATCGCCGCCTTTATGCAGCAGCAATTTTCCGTCGCGATAACGTGCACGAACGATTTCTCCTTCATACGGCTGATCGACGAAATAGTCTGAGACCGCGACGGCACGTGCTCTGAATTCGGGTGCGCTGGAGCGCTCGACGCGGACGCCGTCCAACAAACCCATTCGGGTGTACATCTCGAGACAGAAATCCGCGACGTTTGACGATCCCGTTTCCTTGAAGTGTTCCACCAGGGTTTCCGGTACATAACTTGGAAGTTGGCGCGCAGTTTTCTCACGCCATTCCGGAAGGACGCGTTTGGCATAGAGCGGGGAAAACTGCTTTTGGATCCGGTTCTCGAACTGAAAATTCAGAGCTACGTCCCGGTTGCTGTGGTGGTCTCGCAAAGGGGTACTTGTCTCGCGCGGGTCATGATCACTGTCGTGACAGAAAAAGACGATTTCGCCGCCGATCTCCTTTTGCAGCCGGCGAGCGGTCACAATTTTAGCGAATAAGAATCGCTTCGGAAAAAATCCACACGGTTGTTGGCCGAAACAAATAATCGGATGATCCATGGCTCAGCGCGAGCTTCATACCTCGACGGAGGCTTCCGCGCTGCGAAACAGAGTTTGCTGCAGGATCGACGCGAAAATCAGTACAGCCGCGCACCCAATTAAGTTATACCAGAGGTAACCGATGTTCGTTGTCGCGAACAGGATGAAGACGAGCATTTGCGCAATCAGCGCCGCAAAAAACACCGCTGATCCGGTGACTCGACGAATAAAGAAAGCTGTCAGGAAAAGACCGAGAATGCTCCCGTAGAAGACCGACCCCAGAATGTTGCCGGCTTCGAGGAGATTTTCGACCAAACTCGCAAATGAGGCGACGCCTATGGCGATCAAACCCCACGCTGCTGTCAGCGCCTGGGCTGCGACTACGTAATGATGGTCGCTCGCGTTGGGCCGAATCAAGGGCCGATAAAAATCGATCGCCGTGGTGGACCCAAGAGCATTTAGGGTCGCTGCCATTGCGGACATGGTGGCGCACAAGATCACTGCGATGAGTAATCCGACAATTCCGTGTGGCATCTGTTGAAGAATAAAAGTGATGAATACGTAATCCGATTCCTTGCTCTTCGGATCCACGCCCGCTTGCACAAGAACTGCCTTGGTTTGATCCCGTAACGCGTGCGCCTGCGCATCCAGTTTGCGTAGCTCGTTCGTTGCCGCATCGCGCTCGCTTAACGATGCGGTGGAAACCGCCCGAATCGCTGCGCGCTTTTGCGCGAAGACCTCATCGGATTGCGTCTGCAACTGCGTTAGCTGTGGCGAATAGCCGCTCTCCATCGCGCGCTGGTACGCAGGTTGATTGAAGTAAACCGGCGGCTTTTCGAATTGGTAAAACATGAAAACAATCGCGCCGAGCAGCAGAATGAAGAACTGCATCGGTACCTTCACCGCGGCGTTGAAGAGCAACCCGAGCCGACTCTCTTTGAGCGAACCTCCCGCGAGATATCGTTGCACCTGCGATTGGTCTGCCCCGAAATACGACAAGGCGAGAAAAAAGCCGCCGATCAAGCCCGACCAAAACGTATATCGCTTGTGCGGATCGACCGAGAAATTGACCGCCTCCAGTTTACCCATTTTCCCTGCGACTGACAGTGTGTTTGCAAAAGACAGATCAGGCGACAACCGGTAAACCGCGACCCCAAATGCGATCGCCATGCCGATCAGGATGACAATCATCTGGTAGCGTTGCGTGATGCTGACAATCTTCGTTCCGCCGATCACTGTGTAGACAATGACGAGACCACCCGCGAGCCAGATGGTCAGGTTCAACCGCCAGCCGAGCAGCGCGGAGAGAACAATAGCCGGCGCGTAGATCGTGATTCCGGCAGCGATACCTCGTTGGATGAGAAACAAAAATGCGCCGAGTAACTGCGTCTTTCGATCAAATCGTTGGCCAAGGTATTGATAGGCTGTGTAAACCTTCAGTCGCTGATAGATCGGAACGAACACAGCGCAGACGACGATCAGGGCGAGCGGTTGCCCGAAATAGTTCTGGATGAAACCTATGCCGCTTTCATACGCCTGGCCGGGCATGGAAAGAAACGTGATCGGCCCGGCCTGCGTCGCCAGCACAGACAGGCCGATCGTTGCCCAGCGAATACTCGAATCGCCCTTGAGATATTGGCCTAACGAGGCGCTGCCGCGCGTTCGCCAAAGGCCGTAAAGCGGAATCGCCAGAATCGTGGCGATGAGAACAAGATAATCCAGCCGGTTCACGAGAACCGGAGAGTGAACAGGTAGAGGAGCATCACCTCCACCGCGAAAAGTGAAAGCGACACACCGTACGCTTTGCGCCAGGAACGCGCATCGTTATCATCGCGTGCGCTCATTTTCCCAACGACAACATGTTCGCGAATAACCGATAGGCTCCCGGAACACCGGCCGGCAACTGCCGAAACCAGGAATAACTGGTATAGACAAAGAAACCTTTGCCTGACTTCGCAACCAGCAAACCGCCATCAAGTGGCTTTTCCTTTGGATCGTTGCACGACAGGATCGGTGTCCAGGCGGGATCCCACTTGTTAGGGAAATAAAGTCCGCGTTCCTGAACCCATCCGTCGAAATCTTTCGGCGTGATTTTATTGGGGAGGTTCATGAGCGGATTATCCGGCGCCAGAACACGCACTGGGGCATTTTCGTCGGTAACGCGGTCACGTGAAATTTCCAATGGATACGGCCCGAATTGATTGGTCTTAAGATCCGCGAGCGTGTTGTACTGCGCGATGACAACTCCGCTTTCGTTCACATAGGCAAATAATTCAGGCAACCAATTAGAAATTCGATCCTGCGTGTTGTAGGCGCGAATCCCCAGAACCACGGCCGAGAACTGCGCCAGGTTCTTCGCCGTGATTTCGGGTTCACTCAATATCTTTACTGAATACCCGATTTGTCTCAGGCTTTCCGGAATGTCATCGCCGGCGCCGGGAATGTAGCCGATGCGGTCGCCTTTCTTGCGGATATCTGCGCGAACTAGTTTGGCTTGCGCCGGTGGCATCAGAGTCTGCACACCGATGTGCGGATAGGAGATCCGCACTCGCTCAAGCGAATAGTCGCGGCCGTCGATTGACACGATTGCTCGCAACGTGCCTTCGCTATTTTGATCCGGTGGTTTGATGCTAAACGTCGCCACCATCTCAGCATCGCCTGCCTTCAGGTCTACTGGGATAGACACCGGAGAGATTTCCCATCCCTGCGGTGCATTCAATTTGAGTTCTCCTTTCACAGGGCCGGTGGCTGCGGTGACGTGTACTGAAACGGTCTTCGATTTGTTCGTAGGGAACACCAGCACGTTGTTCGTCACGTTCGCGAAAACTGGCGGAGCAATCACTACTGATCGCGGCACTTCAGTTGGGACGGTGTCAGCTGGGCGGTACTTAGTATCCACGGTGTACCGCAGTTCCTGCCCGCTGACTTGTAAAACTACTTCGATCGGAAGAGCAGGGGGATTCTCGGGCAGACCGATAAGCTTTTGATCGTCGACGGCGAAGGTGCCTAGCGTCTCGGGTTTGCGAAGCCAGTACGGCTGCGAATACGGAGCATTATCGGGAATCTTGTACGACAGATCCTTCGTAACGAGGTCGTTCGACGGAAGCGCCACATCGAGCTTGTTTGAATCGCCAGTGTTGGGGAATCGCGCTTCTTGCAGTGTAATCGGAATGGTGGAGCGATTGATTGCCTCGAGTTTTATTGTTGCGGTTTGCCCTGGGGTAAACGTTTCCGTCGCTGTCGACGCTTCCAGATGCAAGGCGAGACATGCAGCGATGATCTTGTCCAGTTGTGCTTTTTTCTCCGCGATCCAGGAGTCATCCTGAATTCCGCTCATCGTCTGCCGTAACTTCAACAAGTCAGGCACCGATGCAGCCGGATCGGCGATTGAACTTCGAAATGATCTCACGAATTTGTGCGGCGACGGATTCGGAATTCGCAACGCGCGACCAGGTCGTATCGACGCCTTCGAAAAGCGAGCTCGTCATCGGCTGACCTTCCAACGGCTTGAAATATTCTTTCCGCTCGCCGCGTCGCGGTGCGCCGCCGACGCCCTGGCTCTTGTGCATACTGATACTAGCCGCCGCGATTTCCGTGTACGCTTTGCCGAGAAGAGGATTGTAACCGCCGGCTTCCATGGCCGTCAGGCCGGTCGGGTCGAATGGAAGGTTGCGATTCGTAAAGAAAAACGGAGACGTGTTCCAAACCAGCCGCGTCGCTTGCCACGGCTTCACGAAAGCCAGTTGCTCTGGAAAGCGATTTGGGTCGGCTGCTGCGGAGAATGCTTCCCGCGCGAGAATCGCCGACGCCGTGTGATGCCCATGTGTCTTTTCATCCTCGGGACTAAAGCGAGTGACTATCACATCCGGCCGGAAATTGCGGATGATCCATACCACGTCAGCAAGAATTTTGTCGTGACCCCAGATGCGCATCGTTTCATCAGCCGTCTTCGAAAACCCGAAATCGATCGCTCGCGTGAAGAATTGCCTGGCGTGGTCGATACGCCTCGCATCGAGCAACTCCTCTGTTCGAATAACGCCGAGGCGTTCGCCCAGTTCCGGTCCGATCAAATTCTGCCCGCCGTCCCCGCGTGTGACTGAAAGATAAGCGGCGTCATACAGCGAACCGTTCGCCCAGAACGCCATCAGATTTGTGTTTTCGTCATCCGGATGCGCCGCGATGTAAAGAACGCGGCCAAGCACATTGAGCTTTTGTAGTGCAAGCTGAATCTCGCTGCTGTTCATCTGGTTTGAAGATAACAACGGCGGCGCATCGGCGGAATTCGCCGTGCCCGCGACGGCGAGAATCGCGATTGCAACAGCTGCTCGCCAACAACGTGCGAAGCTGTGGTGCGTCACGTGCAACGGCGCACTTTCCGGTGAGGGTCCCATCGAGGCTATCGTCCCAAGTCCGAGATAGCCCACATCATTTGTTGATGTCCTGCTTCGCGTCGAGTCGGGTAATCAGCGCCTGGATGCTCTGCTTCTGCGCATCACTAGGAGCCGCAGCTTGTGCCTGCTTCGCATCGCTCGCTGCACCGGCAAAATCGCCTGCTGCAGACTTGATGCGGGCTTGAGCCAGGCTTCCGTAAACCCCATTTGGAAATCGTTTCGCGACCTCTTTGAAAATCTCCAACGCTTCAGCGCCTTTTTTCTGATTCTGCAGCTGTCGACCATACGTATACAATTGCGGTGCAGCGGCCTTTTCGAGCGCCTGGTTCCAAGCGGTCTTCGCTTCATCCGGGCGATTCAAGGCTTTGAGGATATCCGCTTTGGTGCTGAGATTTTCGAACCTTTCCTCATTCTGAATTGAGGCATCAGACCAACGCAATGCTTCATCCAGATTGATCTTTTTGGTCAAACAAAATTGCGCGCCTTCATCTAAAGCCTGCCAGGTAAACTGGCCGCGACCCTTCAACTGGGCCCGGATGTTCTGCAGCGTCTGATCCGTATCGTTGACAGAAACAGTGAAAGGAACACCCAACTTCTCCCACTTCAGGGTGACCGCCGTCGAATTTGGCTTCAAATCTTCGAACTCGAATTCGAGCGCTTCTTTTGTCTCAGCGAGAGGGCGGGGTTTTACATCCACGCGCAGAGCATCGTCTTTCTGGTCGTAGCTGTAGCTTCCCCATCCCGTGTTCGTTTTTGAAAAAATCACCGTCCACGAATCCTGATTGGGAATCATGTGCAGTCCATAAGTTCCCTTGTCCAACGGCTTGCCCTCCACCGAAACCGCATCGCTGAATTCAATGATCGTGTTTTCGTTAGCGCCTGCGCGCCAAACTTTGCCGTAAGGAACGAGGCCACCCCAAATTTTTCGTCCGCTTACCAATGGGCGGTGGTATTTGATCGCGATATCCGTTAGCGCGATGCGCTGTTTGACCTCGGCAGCCTGGCTGACGTCAGGAAGGTTCAAATCGTTTTGTGCAGAAGCGATTTGGCCAAGACCGACGACGGCGAGATAGAGAACAAGCGGCTTAAGCGTGATTGTTTTCATATTGTGGCGGTTACAGTTCCCAAATTTTCGATACTCCGCTACCAGATAATTTGCGGATTTCAGGAGTATCGACCGATCCTGCCGGATCGGCGTTCAATGCTAAAAGCTGGCTGCAGCGAACCGTGTCCCTGTCGGAGTAAAAAAAACACAAGAACTGCCGTGGCGGGGTTTCTGTCATTCCGAGCGAAAGTCGAGAATGGAGTGGCTGGGGAAGCCGCGACATAGACGGGGAGGCCCGAGGCTGAGGGAACGGGAGTGACCGAATCAAATCCCGTGGCGTAACTCTGAGGTAATTTTGCGGAATGTCTCGACTTCGCTCGACACGACAAAGAGAGAAGGATGGGCCGCACTACTCCACTTCGTACGTCGTAATCTCCAATTGGTGGCCGTCGGGATCGCGAAAATAAATCGAGTGCGCGATTTCGTGATCTTCGAATTCGAATTTGATTCTACGTGTCTTGAGTTCCTGCTGTGCAGCGAGAAAATTCTCCCGGTCCGCGCGAAAGGCCAGATGAAGCATTCGGATTTCGCGGTGCGCGGATGTTTTCGGCTCATGGTTCGCGGGGAACAAGGCGATCCCTGTATTTCCTTTACCGATAAAAGTTGGCACACCATTCCACATGCCATCGTGAAGCCGCTCGAACCCTAGAACGTCGATGAACCATTTGGCCGATCGTTCGATGTCGCGCACACCTATGGCTACGTGATCAATTCCCTCGAGTTGCATGAGATGTTGGACAGAATGTACAAAATTTACAGAATCGCTCAGACGATAAAGGTGGAACGCGTTGTCCTCAACGCGTTGGCAAGCGCTGTCGGCGGGTTCCGTTGTTGATCTAGTGGCCGCTGTGTAAGACGAGAACTGCGCCTTCGGCGATTTTTCCGCATCGCCTTCCTATTTTAGCTACGTGTGAATCGCGCTGGCTTTCTCTTTTGACGTGATCCGAGACTCTTCTGGCCTGATCCAAATGACGGATTTTCGCGGATCGACGCCAGCTCGTGCTTGATGAACTCCGCGCAAGCCTGTGTCCGCTCCGCAAAAACCTGCTCGCGCGATCGGCCTGCCTCTGCAGAAAAGTACCCGGTGGAATAGCGGGTGTCATCAAAATACCCTCCGCTGCTACAACGTTTGTCCTCTGAATAGCCCGCCCAATCGTCAATCAGGCTTGGCTGTGCCTGCAAGTGCTGCTGAAGGATGGGAACAGTGATGGCGTCGCGACGGCGTCGTATCCAGACTCTTCTAACAGATACACAACAGAAACATCGCCGCGCCTCTGAAAATTTGCCGGGATAGAGCAAACCTTCATAACAACATCCCGAACTGTTGGAGGTCGGCATGCGATCACGCCTAACGAGTATTCCTCTTCAAAAATCTGCAATTTATTGCGGATAAAATCTGTATAATCACTGTCGCCACCCAGCGGCATGCGCGCGGACTGGCGAAGTGAAGCCTTTTAGGGTTACTTCGCCGAGGTCTTCAAATGAAAGACCTTTGCCGATGCATAGCTCGGCGATCGCGCTCGAAACGAGGATCTGTTCCGGCTGCGCGTGAGCGCATAGACGCGCCGCGAGTTGTACTGTCGATCCAAAGAGATCGTTATTTTTCTCGACCGGTTCCCCTGCTGCTGCGCCGACTCGCACCTTGAGTGGATGTTCAGAATTTAGTTGAGCGTGCTTGTCCAATTCCTGCTGAATCTGAATCGCGCATCGCACTGCACTCGCTGCCGAAACGAATGATGCCATGATGCCGTCCCCGGTATGTTTTACCTCGCGGCCCCCCAACGCGGACAATGCATCTCGCACAATCGTGTCGTGCACGCCAACGATTGCAAGTGCGGCTTCGTCACCCAGCGATTGCGTTAATGTTGTTGAGTTCACAACGTCGGTGAACAGAACGGTTCGGATTCCCGGATCTCGTTCGTTGGGTCCGCCACCAGGGAGAAGGACCGCTCCGGCCGGATTTGTTTCTGTTCCCCCGAGGAACACTTCTGCTACGTCGGGCGACACTTCGATGATTTTCTCAGCCATCATCCCATGAGCTTCGCGATGCACACACTCTGCTGCCTCTGCGTTTGGCGCATGCGCGAGGCAAAAAACTTTGCTGCCAGTGTCATTGACCCAGTACTTGTGATATTCGACGCCGTATTTCCGCTGGATTTCCATATCCTTGGCGTGAGCCTTTGCGACGTCTTCCGGAGTGGTTCCCTCCGGGAGATTGTGAATGTCCATGTATAACGGCATAGGCGTTGAACTTACCGTGACACAACGCGATGCAAAACACTGATCTCAGCAGGGTGACTCAGTGTTTGGTAAACGACGCAATAGCGTTCGGTCAGGCGCAGTAGCGTCGCGATCTGCTCTTCGCTCGCGTCGGTGTCGAGATCGACATTCAATCGGATCTGCTTGAAACCGACGGGCACATCTTTCGACACGCCCAGGGTGCCCCGGAAATCAAGATCGCCTTCGGCGCGAATTGTCGCGTCACGCAACGCAATGCCAAGAGCGGTAGCGACTGCGCTCAACGTTACTCCTGCGCAGCCGACCAGCGCTTCGAGCAACATGTCGGCGGAACAAGCGCTCTGCCCATCGCCGCCGGTCGCCGGATGAAGACCGGCTGCAACGCGGGCTTTCCCGGTTTCTATCTTGCACGTCACGTTTTCACCGACACGTCCCTCCGCGTGCAGTGTGATCAATGCCGTCTCAGGACGCTCGCGATACTGCGCTTTCAGTGGCGCTTGCGATGATTTTAGCTCGTCAGCTGTCATTGCTTCACTTTCAGGTGTTGAGGCATGATTTTCAAAATTTGAATAGGTAACGACTCGTTTACTTCGCGAGTTTTTCGCCTCTGCATTCGCAGCGGAGAGAGTAGGATGGTGAGGGTTCAGTCTTCGATGAAAGAGCAATCTTTGCCCCTGACCACAATCCTTTCCCCCAAGGAGAGAGGCGGATTTACTCGAGTTGGTCGCAGATGACTAGCTCGGCTTAATATTTTGATTCACGCGGAAGAAATTATCGGGATCGTATTTCTTTTTGATCGCGGCCAAGCGCTCGTAGTTATCGCCGTAGGTTTTCTTCACGCGTTCTTCGCCTTCGTCGCCCATCAGAAAGTTTACGTATGCGCCACCCGCCGAAAACGGATGCACCGCATCGTAATAGCTCTTGGTCCACGAAACGATTTTGTCCTTGTTTGCCGGATCAGGATCAACGCCGACGATGACCTGCGCCCACATCGCATCGCGATAATTCCAAGCAGTATCGTTTTTGTCGACTCGTGCTGCGGCGCCGTTGATTGGATACATATGCATGGTGGAATGCATCGT
>DASXHS010000021.1:0-8125 GCA_036488345.1 Candidatus Udaeobacter sp. | reverse complement strand
CCTTCTCGTCCTGGTGCTTGTTCGCTTCGCCTGGTTGTTCGGCGCTACTTATCTGCCGCGTCTATTCAGCAAAACGTTTCGCCGAAAAAACCCCGCACCCTGGCAGCAGACAGCCTTGATTGCCTGGATCGGAATGCGCGGAGCCGATTCGTTAGCCGCCGCTCTCGCAATCCCCTTTCTTCTGCCTAACGGGACGCCATTCCCCGGCCGTGACCTTATCCTGCTGCTGACGTTTTGCGTCATTTTCGGAACGCTGGTCGTGCAAGGACTGACCCTGAAGCCTCTGATTGGCGGGCTGGGGATTGTCGACGATCACGTCGACGATAAGGAAGAGCGCCTCGCGCGACTGAAAGCGAACGAAGCTGCACTGGCCCGGGTCGAGGAACTCGGCTCATCGAACGAGGCCCGGCCCCAGAGTGTTGAGCGTCTTCGCTCCGAATACGCGGATCGCATTCGCGAACTGAGCAAGGACTCCGCGCATGGAGAAAGCATCCGCCGACTATACTCGCGCGACTTCGAACAGCTGGCTCGCGAAGCGTTGGAAACAGAACGCGACACCGTCATCGGATTACGCAACGAGGAAGCGATCAATGACGAAGTCCTTCGTCGCATCCAGTACGACATCGACCTTGCTGAAGCTCGCCTGCATCGACGAAGATAACTCGTCATACGTAAGCGCGAGGCAAACGACTGAGGTCCAATGCCTCCTGCTTGTATTGATCGGTGTAGCTCGATTGGACCTGTTGATCCGACGCCCGCTCTTGTTTCCTCCCTCGAAGGAGGTGCTATCTGCTCCCTTCTCCGAAGCACCGAAAAATCCTCCGACCGCTCCGTAGTAGCGCGCCGTCAGGTTGTCTAGCGTTTCAAAACAAAAAAACAGAAATAGGAAATCAAGAAACGAAAGTACATCTATGAAACTGGGTTTTATTTGTCTTGATCTGCAAGGGCACCTCAACGCAATGAGTTCTCTGGCGCTCCAACTTCAGGCGCGCGACCACGAGGTTGTCCTCCTTTATTCGTCAGGCGCTGCCGGGCTACCGTTTGTTCGTGGTCCCGAGAAGGATCACATCAACGAAAACCTGCCAGAAATAAGCAAAAAGCAGGGGGAGGATGCCTTGCAATTTTCTGTTCGCGCCCTACTGACTCAAACGGAAGCTATATTGAAATCATTGCCCGCAATTGTGAAGGCAAACGGGATCGATGCGCTGATAATCGATACGGTTCAGTTCTATGCAGAATTGGGTGCGATGCAGTTAGGTATGCCGTATGTGCACGTCGCCAACGCAGTGCACTTTGACTATTCTGGCTACACTCCACTTTGCCTGTATGGCTGGCGTCATGAGACAACTTCTGCCGCTCTGGCCAGAAACCGAGAAGGAGTCGCAAAGGCCTCTAACTTGCTGAACAGCTTAAACGGAGGCATCAAGGCACACGCCAAAGGTATCGGACTAAAAATCGACTGGAACAGTGTCGACTCCACTGTTTCCCCGTTGGCGTTAATTACTCAAGTGCCCCAAGCCTTCGACTTTGAAAGTTCTCATTGGCCCTCCCAGTTCCACCACAGCGGTCCATTCCACAATGGCAAAGGCCGGGAGAATGTTGATTTCCCTTGGGAGCGATTGACGGGAGAGCCCCTTGTCTACGCTTCAATGGGAACGATCTTGAACGGCCAGGTGGATGTGTTCCGCACCATCGTGGCTGCTGTTGCGAAGAATAAGAATTTGCAGCTAGTGCTTTCGATCGGCGATCAGATCGATCCGAAGCGGATCGGACCGGTCCCAAACAATGCCATCGTTGTAAAGCGGGCACCACAATTGGAGTTGCTAAAACGGGCCACAGTCTGTATCACCCATGCTGGGCTGAACACCGTGCTCGAATCTTTGGCACAAGGCGTTCCGCAATTAGCCATCCCGATAACCTACGATCAACCCGGTGTCGCCGCGAGAATCGCGCATAAAAGAACGGGCGTAGTCACCTCATTAGACAAATTAACCGCTGACCACCTTGCATCCCTTTTAAACGAGGTATTAACCGACCGGACGTATCGAGAAAATGCACGTAAGCTGCAGAAAACGATCGCTGAAGCCAACGGACTTTCAGTCGCCGCTGATCTGATAGAGGAATCCCTCGGGGCGAGGGAAAGGGTCAGCGCAGCAGCAGGCTAGTTGTCAATCTGTTCTGGGCCGAACTGAATTCTCTGATCGAAGAAGCTGTCACGCACACTCATTAAACAAGGTCGTATTCAAACGGAACGAATGGTAGCACTAACAAAGGTCGATGCGCGACGCGGCGCGAGGCGCCGACAGTAATACAAAACTCAATATGTATGCTATCACGGGAGTAACTGGTAAAGTTGGCGGCGCAGTCGCTCGCGCACTCTTAGCAGGTGGCCATTCGGTGCGGGCGATCGTGCGGAATATCGACAAAGGTAAAGTTTGGAGGAACCTGGGTTGCGAGGTGGCTGTTGCCACAATAGAGGATCGAGCCTCCCTCAGCGTCGCCTTTCAGAGAGCAGAAGCGGTCTTTGTGCTCGTCCCTCCAAACTTCGATCCCTCTCCGGAATTTTCTGAGGCCCAGGAAATTGGAAAGGCCCTCCACTCCGCGCTAGCCGCAGCGCGTCCGAAGCGCGGTATCTATCTCTCTACTATCGGAGCACAGGCCCGCGAAATGAACCTGCTGACTCAGCACTCCATTATAGAAAAGGCGATCGGCGACTTGCCTATACCCATCACGTTCTTGCGTCCGGCTTGGTTTATGGAGAATTGCCGTTGGGATGTGGCTCCGGCACGCGAAACGGGTGTTGTTCCCAGTTTTTTGCAACCGCTCGATAAACCAGTACCGATGGTGGCCACGGCGGACATCGGTAAGTTAGCGGCCGGATTGCTTCAGGAAAAATGGGATGGCCACCGCGTCGTCGAATTGGAAGGGCCCACGCGCGTAACGCCAAATCAGGTTGCCACAACTCTTGCGGAACTTCTAGGCAAGCCGGTGCGCATGAAAGTTGTGCCGCGCGAATCATGGGATGCGCTTTTTAGGTCGGAAGGAATGAAAAACCCGGTTCCTCGCATACGGATGCTGGATGGCTTCAACGAAAGCTGGATTGAATTCCAACGAGGAAAATCTGGTTCGCAGAAGGGAAGCACAAGCCTGGAGGCGGTGCTCAAATCCGTGATCGAGGAAGAATCGACCAACACGTGACAGCCGCGGGACTAGATAAGCACGGACCGAACAACAAACGAGTTATCGGTAGTGCTTCTCCACGGTACATCGGGACAGAAATGCCTCGTCCTATTTAGCGGCGCTATCAGCTAAAAGCCGTTGATGTTCTGGCTCGGACTAACTCTGTGCCGTGGGACGGACAATAATCTCGCCCACGTCAATCGGCACCGTATGCCCTTCCCCTATGCGCCCACCGGGGTCAGGTTGTAGGCGCGCGCCAGGTCATTGATGCTCGCGCGCAAAGCCTTCCATAAGTTTTGTGCCTGGCCGTCATTACTTCCCTTCCCCACCACCTGATTCACCTTGCGCGCGCTGTCCAGGACCTGTTCTATTTGCACTTTCGTCTCCAGATAATTCGACGTTTCATCGAACTTGCGCCGCAGACGGTTTGTGGAGCGATTCAAATCGTCCATGGCATTCTGAAGGTCGTCTTTTCCTTGGCTGGCTTTTTCCTTCCCGGCTGCTTTGTTCGCGGAGCTTGCACCCTTGCCGCGCTTTGCTTCTCCGCTGCTCTTCGCCGATCCGGCCTGATCCTTGGCGTTTTCGCCGCGGCTGGTCAGATACTTCTCGAAGTCATCCACGCCGTTTTCCACTTTGCGGATTTGCTCACCCACCTGAGCCTTTGAAAGTGGATTTGTCTCGGCAAACGTTATTGTGGAAAAGCTGACAGCGGAAAGGATCGCTGTGCAACAAACGGCAGTTCGTATTCTCAAGCGCATGATTTTAGATTTCTAATTGATTGTTGGTATGTGATGACAATGGCAATGGGCAACACCGCCAAGCTCAGCATAGAGTGCCTCTCACTCGCGGTCAGTAGGACCTTAGTCGTACGATCGCCGTCCAGGTTTAATAAGTGATACCAAGCAAAATGACCAAACCCTCGATCCGTTTCAAAGCGAAACTCTTCTGTCCGGCAATGGAGCCGGCCCGCCCTCGGGCCGATCAACGCGAGAAGGGTGAGTCATGGACCTTTCTCACCCTGCCAAAGAACGCCAGTGCGAAGCTCCCGTCGCGCGGCGTGATGCCGATCGAAGGCACCCTCAATGGCTTCCCGTTTAAAGCCACGCTCGAGCCCGACGGCCAAAAAAGTCACTGGCTCAAAGTGGATCGGAAGCTAAGCAAATCTGCGAGCGCTGACGCAGGCGACATGGTCACACTAGAGATCGCGCCGGCGGGAAAGGACACGGAACCCGAGGTGCCAACCGATCTGCGCAAGGCTCTCGCGGCCGACCCGAAAGCGCGCGCGTTGTGGTCCGACATCACGCCCAATGCGCGCCGGGATTGGATCCACTGGATCACCTCCCCCAAGCAGCCAGAGACGCGCGCGCGCCGGATCAAAAATGCCTGCTCGATGCTCACTGCCGGGAAGCGCCGCGTTTGCTGCTTCGACCGGTCTGGGTTCTACAGCAAAAGCATGAGCGCTCCCAAAGCGGCGATTTAGACGAATACCGGTTTGTGGCTCTAAACAGAACGCGAGCCATTTCGCTCAGGTCTCCGCACGGGGCTGGTCTTCCTCCGACAAGTTTCGGAGTGCTTTGTAATGGGTCTCACCTCACTCGCACAGCGCTTGTGAAAATTGTTCCCGAGCGTAGTCTCACCTCGTGAGTCTGACCGAAATCGAGGAAGCAGTGAGACGCTTGAACCGTGAAGAACTGACGAAGCTTGCTGCTTACATTGCAAAACAGGACAAGCTCTGTTGGGATGAGCAGTTGGAGGAGGACTTTTCGCCCGGCGGCAAGCACGCTTCGGCCTTGGAGAAGATCGATGCGGAGATTGACGCGGGAGCCTTCCGGCCTTTGCCGTGAAGTCCCATGCGCTCACTTCGTTCTGGCAGTGCTACGATGCGCTTCCTGAGCACGTGCAAAGACTGGCGAAGAAGAACTTCGCGCTGTTCAAAGCCAATCCAAGGCGGCGTCTACACGGTAGAAGTTGGCCGAAGTTATCGCGCGATCGCACGCGAGCGAAACGGCGAGTATTATTGGTTCTGGATTGGAACGCACGAAGCCTATAACAACTTTCGCTTCTAATCGAAGGCGCGGCCGTTGTGGTCGGACATCACGCCCATCGCGCGCCGAGATTGGATCCACTGGATCACCTCCCCCAAGCAGCCAGAGACACGCGCACGCCGGATCAAAAATGCCTGCTCGATGTTCACTGCCGGGAAGCGACGCGTTTGCTGCTTCGACAGATCCTGGTTCTACAGTAAAAGCATGAGCGCTCCTAAAGCAGCGATCTAGCTGAATACATTTGTCGCGTGTGATCATGATGATCGTGCTGGTCGCGAATGACATGCAGCTCTACCAGCCGACAATAAGCTGGCGTATAACCTGTAAACCTGCTGGAACGGGAAGACGATCCCTGGTATGGAATCTGAATAAGCGTCGATGCTCACGATCGATAACGTCACGAAACGCTTCGGCGAGATCGTCGCCTTGGATGGCGTCTCGCTTTCACTCGCGCGCGGCGAATTCTTTGGATTGCTTGGACCGAACGGTGCGGGCAAGACCACGCTTATGTCGTTAGTCGCCGGATTGCGCGCGCCGGACGGCGGTAGCATTTCGATCAATGGACAATGCGTTGGTCCAAATGCGATGGCACCGCGCCACGAGCTGGGCTTCGTGCCGCAAGCGATCGCCCTCTACGAAGAGCTCAGCGCCGAGGAAAATCTGCGGCTTTTCGGAAAGCTCTATGGTCTCGCCGGCCAGGAGCTGCGCGATCGTGTCGATCACGGGCTGCACGCGGCGCAGTTATTCGAACGACGGCAGGACAAAGTGCAGACCTATTCCGGCGGAATGAAACGCCGGATCAACGTTGTGGCGTCCATTCTGCATCGGCCGGCCTTACTCCTTTGCGACGAGCCCACCGTCGGCGTCGATCCGCAATCGCGAAACGCCATCTTCGAGTTCCTCCAACGACTGAATGCCGACGGGATGACAATCGTTTATTCGACGCACTACATGGAGGAAGCGACCCGGCTTTGCTCACGCATTGGCATCATCGATCACGGCCGCATGCTCGCATTGGGAACGCTCGATGAGCTGCTGACGCACCTGCCGTTCAGCGAGTTGGTTCGCATTGCGCGCAACGACCAGACCACCGCGCAAATGCAAGCACTCGCCGAGTACGGTGAGATCACGAACGCAGAAGACGCGTATCTATTTAAACTCCGCGATGGCCTGCGCTTTTCCGAATTTTTCGCCGCTGCCGAAGAGCTCGGCTTGCCCTATCGCTACTTCAACATTCGCCGGCCGACGCTGGAAGATTTGTTTCTCCATCTCACCGGGAAAAATCTTCGCGACACCTAACGATGCGCACCGTTCTGGTTCTGGTCGGCAATGAGTTCCGGCGCTTCGCGGCCGATAAAGTGGCCATCTCGCTCACCTTCATCGTCCCGCTCGTCCTGATCTACATTTTCGGAAACGTTTTCGGCGTGAACTCCGAAGACCGCGGGCCGAAAGGCATTCCGATTGCGGTGGTAAATCAGACGGACGCGCCCGCTCCCGCCGCAATTATCTCTGCGCTGCAAAAGGAGCCCGCCTTCAAGGTCATCACGTCGCATAAAGATGCGAATGGCGTTGAGCGCGTGCTGACCGAAGCAGAAGCGCGCGAGATGATGCACGCCGGCGACATTCACTTTGCGCTCATCTTTCCCGCGGATGCAACGAGCGACTCTCAGGTGGCGTTGAAAATGAAGTTCCTGCGCAACGCGCGGAATGAAATCGAGACGGAGACGGTGAGTGGCTTACTGCAGAAGACGATCTTCACCGCTGCGCCGCAGGCGTTGCTGGCATCGTTGCAGCGGCTGGGCGCAAATCAGGTTGGCAGCGAGACCATGGCGCGTTTCAACCACTCGTTAGCCGACGCGGTCGCCCGCGGGTTCGGCGGCGATCCGGCGAACATTCTGCACTCCATCGAAACTGGCGAGTTCAACATCCCGGGGACCACACCAACCAACACGAACGGTAACTCATTTCTTGATCGCCTGATTAAAATCGAGCGCGAAGAAATCGGCGGCGAACACGTGAAGAATCCAATGGCGACTCGCAGCGTCGGCGGCTATGCCGTGATGTTCCTGCTCTTTTCGCTCACCGGCGCGTCCACTTCGCTCTTCGATGAAAAGAAAGCCGGCTTGTATCAGCGACTGCTCGCCGCGCCCGTGCGACGGACGCACATTCTTTGGAGCAAATACATCTTCGGCATCCTGCTTGGTGTGGTGCAACTGCTCACGCTTTTCGTCGCGGGCCGTGTCCTCTTCGGCGTCGATATCACGAGCAACGTTTTCAATCTACTCCTCATCTGTCTGGCCGCGGCGAGTGCCTGCGTTGCCTTCGGCATGTTGCTCGCGGCGCTCGCGCCGACGGCCGCGGCGGCGAACGGCATGGGCACATTGCTCATCCTGACCATGAGCGCGGTCGGCGGCGCCTGGTGGCCGACCAGCTTCATGCCGGCATTCATGCAGCAGTTGAGCAAGTTCACGATCGTCTATTGGTCGATCGAAGGCTTCCTCTGCGTGCTTTGGGCAAACTGCAACACGCGCGAGCTGCTTCCGGTGCTCGCCATCCTGGTTGCCTTCGCTGCCGCCGCGAACACGATCAGCATCTGGCGTTTTCGCCATGGGCAGATCTTCGAGTAGCGAAGGCGAACGCCTAGCGTGGACCCGACGCACAGTGTGCGGGAAGGCGGGATTTTTTCTGACCGGCCCGAGGGCGGGCCGACTCCAAGCGACCCGGGGCAGCACTCGATCGCGATTATGTGCGATGACATCGAGGCGAAGGTGAATGAGTTACCTGCGAAAGGCGCGCAGTTCCGCGATCAATCGAGGGACGCGAGTAACGGGAGAAGGTAAATTCGAAAGCCAGAATGCCAAAGATTGAATCAGAAAAGCAGGAACGTAGGAGGTCAACCA
>DASXHS010000176.1:0-12016 GCA_036488345.1 Candidatus Udaeobacter sp. | reverse complement strand
CCTCGGCGTTCATCGCTAAAAACGATTTATTAAGAAGAAAATTAACTTTTCGTTTGCAGCACTAGCCGCGATCATCGCGATGACGATTCTACAAGGTTGCGCAGGCACAGCAGCCACGCAGTGCGCGAAGCCTACACTGATTCCCTCAGACGCAACGCATGCGACGACATCCGTCACGGTCAGGATAGCGACGAAGACAGCCGGGGCTTATTTGTGCTATACGCTCGACGGTTCTACGCCGACCGGCGGGTTGTCAGGTAACGGCACGCAAATAGAAGCGGCGAGGGAAGAAGTCTCGTTCAGAGTCGGGCCGCGGGAAAAGACGTTAAAAGCGATTGCCTACAAACCGGGACTGGTCGATTCGGCGATCGCAGAAGCAACTTACGTCTACGAGTCGCCCTATTGAGGCTAATCGAAAGCAGCCGCTGTGTGAAAGGCTGGAGCGCCAGCAAATTTGAGTCACAAGTTAGTCACGCAATTGTTTGGCAGACGTTTCTTGCGCGCGCGCGGAAAGCAGCGGAAAACGCCGGCATGAAAACCGCGCCAAAAACCCGACCTGGCAATGTTATGTCCTTTGTTCTTGAAGGATGCTGGCCGCTCGATGGGTTCGACCAGCGAGAGTTGCGACGGCTTAGCAGGATAGCAAAGCGAAACGGTGTGGGGATCGCCGATATACTCTACGAAGCTGTCGAGTCATTCGTCGCGAGATGCGAAGCTGAGGCCGATCTCGAAGAGAAAGTTATCAAGTTTCCGACGGTAGCTAATAAGTGGCGGTCGATGGATCACTGATTCGAGGACCTTGTCTTGAAGGGGTCTGGGGAAAGCATAGAGAACGAGATACTATTCCTTCCATTCCTACTCCGCCGTGGAGTGTGCGCCCTTTGCGGCGACGGAACGTTTCATGAAGAAAACGAGACCAATGAGTGCGACGGCGACTACAGCGAAAATGAGAAAGACGTCGAAATAAGAAAGAGCCAACGCTTGTTGTTCACGCAAATTCGCGAGACTTTGTAGCGCCATTTGTTTCGCGGCCACCGCGTCGCCAGTTTGCTGAAGAAAAACTCGCTGTGCCTGATCGAGGTAAGAACTCACTGCCGGATTGAGTGGATCGAGATTTTCGCCAAGTCGCAAAGTGTGGAATTGATCGCGGCGCTCCTGAATTGTCTGGGCAACGGAAGTTCCGACGCTGCCACCTTCGTTGCGCAAAAGCGCAAGCAACCCGACTGCAGCGCCGCGAAGTTGAGGTGGAATGTGCATGAAAGCTGCAACGTTAAGCGGAGCAAAAATGGCGGAGAGGCCCATGATGAATACGACGCGCGGCCACACGATTTGCCAGGGATTGATTTCCAGATTCAATCGCGACATCCAGTAACCCCCGACACCGAGGATAAAAAGACCTGTCGCCATAAGATAACGCGCATCGACGCCGCGGCCTAACAAACGGCCAACAATCGCGAGGACGATGATTGCAAAAATTCCCGCCGGCGAGAGCACCAGTCCTGAGGTCGTGGCATCGTAGCCGAAAAGCGATTGGAGCAACGACGGAAGGCTTACAGTGTTGGCGTAGAGAGTAGCAAAAGCGCAGAAGATGATGACACAGCAAACGAGAAAGTTTCTGTCCTTGAGCGTTCGGAAATTGATGAGCGGATTATTGTAACGCGTCTCGCGCACAATCAGACCGACCAAACTAAACACGAACAGCACGGTCAGTGTTTGCACGCGAAAGAATGGATCTCCAAACCAATCCCATTCCTGGCCTTTGCTGAGCAAGACTTCCCACGAAGTCATCGTGACGGCGAGCAGGCTAAGACCAAGGGTATCGAATGCTCGATTCTGTTTGCGAACTTCGGCACTTTGCGCCTTGAGATAAGGGGGATCGAACACAAGAGCGCGGCACATCAGGAGCGCAAGGAGTCCAACCGGCACGTTAATATAAAAAACCCAACGCCACCCGTAGTTGTCTGTGATGTAGCCGCCCAGAGTCGGCCCAACGACAGGCGCGAGAAGTGCGGCGATTCCGAAGAGTGTCTGGGCGGCGCCTTGTTTTTCTTTTGGAAATGCGTCGAGCAACACGCCTTGGCTCGAGGGCTGCAACCCGCCGCCGGCCAGACCCTGCAAAATGCGCGAGAAGATCAGCATCCCGAGGCTGGTGGCCATTCCGCACAAGGCGGACGCGAGGGTGAATACGAGGATCGACAATAGAAAATAATTGCGCCGGCCAAGACGGATCGAGAGCCATCCTGAAATTGGAAGAATGATGGCATTCGCGGCGAGATAACTGGTGATGACCCATTCGCCATCGGTAACCGCTGCCGAGAGCCCGCCGGCGATGTGACGCAGCGCCACATTCGCAATCGTGGTGTCCAAGACTTCCATGAATGTCGGAATGACAACCGCGAGAGCGATGATCCACGGATTGACGGCACGCGAAATCGCCGCTGCCGGATAACTCGGAACGGCAACCGACGAGGCGCTCATTATCTTGCCGGCGTCGCGCTTGCACCTGGAGACGATTGCGGGATTATCTCCTGCAGAAATTTGCCCGCGTTTGCTCCAGTCGGTTTGCTCCACAAATCAACCGACGGCGTAACTGAAAGGCCGACGAAAAGTGGCAGCTTGTCAGGATCGTAATTCACCAAATCGATCCGCACTGGCAGGCGCTGTACGACTTTCACGAAATTACCGGTCGCATTCTGAGGCGGCAGCAACGCCAGGGTTGAGCCCGTACCGAAAGTAAAACCGGAAATGCGTCCTTCGAACATTTGTTTGCCGCCGTACATGTCGGCTTCGATTACGACGCGCTGACCAATTCGCAGATTGCGAAGCTGCGTTTCCTTGAAGTTCGCATCGATCCACGTGTCACGCAGCGAACGGATTGCCATCAAGCTTTGGCCTACCTCCACGTTGTTACCCGGATTCACGTTGCGCCGAGTCACCACGCCATCGATCTCGGCCACGATCGTGCAATAACGAAGATTAAGTTTCGCGTTATCGAGGTCCCGCTCCGCTTGCATCAATTTCGCTTCAGCTTGCTTCAGGCCCGGCGCAGTCTTGATGATCTCGTCGTAGATCTTGTTGATGTCCCCACCGGGATCGCGACGGTAAAACTCCTCGACCAATTGTTTCGGTGTCATGTTCCAGGATGAAGCAGTGACGCCGAGCTGCGCTGCGCCTTGCCTAAGTTCGGCCAGGGCCTCTTGCACCGATGAAAAAGTTTGATCAAGATCGGCCGGAACATCGGTCAGGCTTGCACTTTCGGCCGGTTGCACAGGCAGACCGAGCGCTGCCCGTGCTTGATAAACATTTTCCAGAGCCTGCTTTACCTGGGCATTTGCGACGTCAAGTTCTTTGCGCCTTGTGTCGAACTCCTCGACGCTTGCTACTTTGGTCGCGAGAAGCTTCTTAGAGCGTTCAAATTCGGCTTGAGCAAGGACCTGTGTAGCCTTGCTTTGCTCCCAGGTGGCGACCCGCGCCCGAATCAGGGCAACTTGATTGTCCACATCTTCAATTGCGTGCTGAAGTTTGAAGCGCAAACCACGGGTCTGGCCGATTTGGCTCCGTACGGTCGCTTGCGCGACGACCAGTTCCGCTTGCGCGGCGTCGACGGCTGCTTGTTTGATCGCCACTTGCACACGAAATGGCTCCGGGTCGAGTTCAACCAGCGCGTCGCCTTTCGTTACGCGATTATTGTCATCGACTAACACTCGCAAAACCTGGCCTGGCACGCGCGGGGCCACGAAGGTGACGTAACTGTTCACATACGCGTCGTCAGTCGAGGCCGTTCGCCACGCATGAAAAATTTTCGGAATGATCACGATCACGAACAGGATCACACCGACAATGATCAACGGCTTGCGCCAGCGTCGCAGCCGGCCGGGAGGTTCCGCAACTGTTTTAGGCGCTGGTCGGTCGAGCTGCGCCGGTTGCTCAGGCTTTTCAGATTTCCCTTCTTCCGACATCGCGTGTCCTTTCGGTTAGCTGGACCGGCCGTGCAGTTATCTATGTCCGGTGACTCGATTTAAAGCGAGACAATGATCATAGCTGAGAAGCACGGTCGTTCGCTCATCCGATTCATGGTTGCATTCTGGAAGCGACGAAGGTTTTGACTGCCATTTCAGGAGAATTTACCTCGTCTGTTTCGGCAATGGTCGCATACGTCAGAGCGCCGCCTTCTCGATACGAAAAACCGTAACAGCGTTTGACGTTTGGATTGCAAGCAACGTCAAACGTTTCTACAACGCCTTCCCACATCAGGGTTTCGTCAAATATTTCTATGACTGGCGTCGAGGTGATATGTCGCGCCATGCCGCCGATGTTTTTCTCCACAGCGCACTTAATGTTAAGGATCCGCTCTGTCACGCTCAACCATCTCCACGAGGTTGCGAGCTGTCCAGACCATCTTAACGATGCTACCGGCCGATTGCCGTTGATAACTGAATACGCGCAAAAACAACCGTGTTACATTCGAAAGCATTCCAATTTCCAAGAGTTTCTATGAAACAAACCCATAAGTGTCGTCACCATCGCGTTGCGCGCGGCTTATTCTGTGTATTGAGTTTGTTCGTAACCGAGAGTTACGCCGCGCCGCCGGAGATCGCGTCGCGCACAGCGAATGTCGACGGAGTGCAACTGCATTATTTAACAGCCGGGAAGGGTCCAGCTGTTCTTCTTCTTCACGGTTACACTCAAACTTCGCGCATGTGGCAGCCGCTCATTCCGTTGCTAGCCGAAAAGTTCACCGTGATCGCGGTCGATTTACCTGGCATCGGCGATTCCTCGATTCCCGCAGACAACAAGGCCGACATGATCACCGCAGCGAAGCAAATCCATGATTTGGTTCGTTCCTTGAAGATCGACAAGGCTCGCGTGGTGGGACACGACATCGGGCTGATGGTCGCCTACGCCTACGCCGCGCAATTCCCGGGTGAAACAGAGAAGCTCGCGGTGATGGATGCGTTTCTTCCCGGCGTTCCCGGATGGGAACCGATCTACAATGATCCGAATACCTGGCATTTTCGTTTCAACGGCGAGTATCCGGAAAAATTGGTGAAGGGGCGCGAGCGAACTTACTTCGAATATTTCTGGAACGTTCTTGCTGCGGACAAAACTCATTCGATCCCGGAAGCGGATCGAAAAGCGTACACCGCGGCCTATTCGCGGCCGGGGCGCATGCATGCCGGCTGGGCCTACTTCGCGTCGTGGCCACAACTGGCAAAAAATTATGCGCAGCTTTCGCAGACAAAATTAACCATGCCGGTGCTGTCGATTGGCGGCGACAAATCGCTGGGGAACGAGCTCGCTGCGCAAATGAAGCTCGTGTCCGCCGACGTCACGGTCGTTGTGCTCAACGATACCGGACATTGGATTCTCGAGGAAAAGCCGAAGGAAACAATCGACGCGCTCGTGAAATTCCTCTGAAGATTGCTATTAACCGCGGGGCAGACTTCGGCCGTGTTATTAATTTGCGGATGCCTTGTTACGATGAGAGCCGGTGGGATGGCAATCTTGCCGTCAGTTAACGCAGACCGCCCGCGATAATCAGCGTTTCGCCGGTGACCCATTTGGAATCGTCTGACGCGAAGAATACCGCAGCAGGCGCGATATCGTCCGTCTGACCGACTCGACCGAGCGGGGTCATCGATTCAAACGTGTTTCGCATGTCGCTTTCATGAAATCCGCCGGTAACCACTCCTTCCGTAATCACCATGCCGGGATTAATGGAATTGACGCGAATTTTTCGCGGCCCGAGTTCTTTCGCCAGTGTTCGCGTGATTGCATCGACCGCGCCTTTCGTTGCGTTGTAAACAACCGCAGTCGGTGGCGTTAGAGAACTGGCGAGAGAACCAATGTTGATGATACTGCCGCCGTCGGCGGTGAAATGCTTGAGTGCTTCTTGAGTGGCGAGAAGCATTCCGAGAACGTTTGTATCAAACATTTTGTGGAATTGCTGCTCGGTGACGTCTTCCAACGGGACGAACTCGTAAACGCCGGCGTTGTTGACCACGATGTCGATCTTGCCGAATGCTTTCTCCGCTTCCGCGAACAGTCTCTCGACTCCTGCCTTTTTCGCAACGTTGCCTTGGATAGCGACAGCTTTTCCGCCGCCCTTACTGATTTGGTCTACTACGCGATCTGCGTCTTGCTTGGAAGACGCATAATTAACGACCACAGCCGCACCTTCGGCTGCGAATTGTTTTGCAATCCCTGCGCCGATTCCTTTCGAGGCTCCGGTTACCACTGCAACTTTTCCGTCTAGTTTTCCGTTTTTCATTTTGGTCCTTTCTTCATGTTGCGATCTTTATTTCCCGTCGAAACCGAACGATTCACTGACTTTTCATAATGCGCGGACACGTCCGCGACTTCAAAAACGGCGATCCCGCGGTTGCGGGACCACACTCCAAAGCGCTCAGCCGCTGAGTCCGTGAAACTAATAAATCAGTTCCTTCGACGCGTAGCCTCGAACAAGAACCACGTACGACGCTCGGTTTCATCGATCCATCCTTCGATGAAACTTGCCGTCGCAACGTCACGATGTTCGTCGCACACGTTGTGCACCTCGCGCAGACGCGCTGCGAACGTTTTGTTGTCGTCCGCCAGCTCGGCGAGCATGTCCAACGGCTCAACGTACTGAGCATCGTTATCGAGCACGCGTTGCGTTCGCGCGATCTCTCCGATCGAATGCAGCGTGAGTCCGCCGATCTTGCGAACGCGTTCCGCGATGACGTCTGTCATGGCGAAGAGCTGTTCGGCGTGTTCGTCGAGAAGCAGATGATAATCGCGGAAGTGATGCCCGCTCATATGCCAGTGGAAATTTTTCGTTTTCATATACAGGGCGAAAACGTCCGCCAGAATTGCATTCATCGTGCCTGAGATATCCTTCGTCGCTTCGGGCGTGAGGTCGGTCCGCGTTTCGAGTGGCGCGTTGCGTCTGTGAAGAAGTTCTGCTTTTCCAGGATTCGATTTGGCCATACTTCGGCCGTCTTTGGAGAGGGTGGGTTTCATCACTGAACATAACAGACATCATCGACTCGCGACATTCCCACTTTCGCGAGAGTTTGAGTCGCCGAGAACGAGCTAACAGCGCCTCCCTCTTTCAGGGTAGAGCAGCTTTTGTCGCAGCGCGTGCCTTCGCGTGGAAAAAATCCATCCAAAGCCAAGTTCGCCGGCGTTTTGATAAGGATATTCACGCGATTCGGACGTCGCGGCCCCCGCAAAAAAATGAGAAGACGGAGCTTGGGTAACTCAGGGTTGGAGGTCGCGCCGCTGGCGTTCGGCGGAAATGTTTTCGGCTGGACGGTGGATGAGCGAACATCCTTCAGGTTGCTCGATGCTTTCGTCGCCGCCGGATTTAATCTGATCGATACTGCTGACGCTTATTCCAGATTCGCGCCTGGCAATCGTGGTGGTGAATCGGAAACTATCATCGGCAAGTGGCTCAAGCAGGGTGGCAGACGCGACAAAGTCATCATTGCCACAAAAGTTGGGCTGGAGATGGGACCGCAGATGAAAGGCTTGTCGAAGGCTTATATTCTACGCGCGGTCGAAGATTCATTGAGGCGGCTGCAAACGGATTACATCGATCTTTATCAATCGCACCGTGACGATCCAGACACACCGCTTAATGAGACGCTCGAAGCTTACGCGCAGTTGATGGAGCAGGGGAAGATGCGCGCCATCGGCGCGTCGAACTACAGCGCCGAACGACTCTCGTCCGCCCTGACACTGAGTAGAAGGCAGGGACTGCCAAGGTATGAATGCCTTCAGATGGAATATAATCTTTACGATCGCGGGGGCTACGAGGAAACACTCGAACCAGTATGCATAGAAAACGGTTTGGGAGTTCTTAGCTATTTCTCACTGGCGAGCGGATTTCTCACAGGCAAATACAGGTCCGCAGCCGACGTTACGAACAAGGCGCGAGGCGATTTCGTGAAAAAATATCTGAACGACCGCGGCTTTAGGATTCTCGATGCGCTGGATCAGGTCGCGAAGCCACTTCATGCAACGCCTGTGCGGGTCGCGCTGGCGTGGCTGATGGCGCGACCAACGGTCACCGCGCCTATCGCCAGCGCCACAAGTCTGGCGCAATTGAAGGAGCTGATGGGCGCGACCAAGCTCGAATTAGATGAAACGTCAATGGGGCTTCTGAATCGGGCGAGCAATGGGCTTGGGTAACACAGCCATGACGGCCGTGCCGTTATGGCGGGCTTCTTCCCCGCAGGTTGCATTTTGGCGTAGCACACACGAAGCATTTCGGCGATTAAAGGCACAGCGCTTGGTCCTACCGAAAAATGAACGAAAACGATCATTCTCCTGCTCGCGTCGTCTTCTTATTCGACGTAGACAACACGCTGGTTGATAACGACAGAGTGGCAGCAGATCTGCAACGCCACCTCGTCAGCGAAATCGGCGCGGACGGAGCGCAGGAATATTGGCGGATGTTTGAGCAACTGCGGACCGAACTAGGCTATGCGGATTATCTCGGCGCTTTGCAAAAGTATCGGGCCAAACATCCGCGCGCCCCGAATCTGCTGTGCGTTTCTGACTTTTTTATCAACTATCCTTTCGCCGAGCGTCTTTTTCCCGATGCGCTCAAGGTGATTGAGCACGTTCAGCAATGGGGTCCTGCGGTTATTCTCTCGGACGGCGACGTTGTTTTTCAACCGCTCAAGATCGGTCGCTCAGGCGTGGCCAATGCCGTTTCCGGGCGCGTGCTGATTTACGTGCACAAGGAGCAGGAACTTGATGAGGTCGAACAACGCTACCCCGCCGAACATTACGTCCTCGTTGACGACAAATTGCGTATCCTGGCCGCCGTGAAAAAATTCTGGGGCCCGCGTGTGACGACCGTTTTCGTTAGGCAAGGTCACTATGCCATCGATCCAGAAATCCTCGCCACCTATCCGGCGGCGGATATCAGCATCGGACGAATTGGGGATCTGCTTCAATATCAGTTGCCGGAATTGCTGCATCCCAAACCGTGAAGCGACCCAGCAGGTAACAAACGCGCGTATCAAATTTACTCCTTAGCTTTGTTCTGACTTCGCGCCGATGGAGTTCAGTCTGGCGAGCGCGCCCGCGGGCAGAGTCAATGCGGCAGCTTGGAGATTCTCGCGCAGATGCTGCACCGATGAAGTTCCTGGAATCAGCAGAATGTTTGGTGAACGCTGAAGCAGCCACGCCAGCGCGACTTGCATCGGTGTTGCGCCTAACGACTCGGCGACGCCATCAAGCGCAGCTGATTGCAACGGATTGAATCCACCCAATGGAAAGAACGGCACGTAAGCGATGCGCTGCCGCGCGAGATCATCGATGAACAAGTCGTCGTCTCGCTGAGCAAGGTTGTAGAGATTTTGCACGCATACGATGTCCGTCAGTGGTTGCGCTTGTGCCAACTGGGTTGCCGAAACGTTGCTCAAACCGATATGGCGAATCAGGCCCTGGCGCTTGAGTTCGACGAGCACAGTCAACGGCTCCGCAATCGAGCTCTCCGATGGGCGTTCGAGCCCTCCCACCCGAAGATTGACAACATCGAGACTTTCAATGCCGAGATTTCTTAAGTTGTCATGAACCCCATCGATGAGCTCCTGACGCGAAAGAGCGGGGATCCACGATTTGTCCGCGCCGCGGCGCGCGCCAAGTTTCGTGACAATCACCAATTCTTGCGGGTAAGGATGCAACGCGCGACGGATGATTTGATTGGTAACGTGCGGGCCGTAGAAATCACTGGTGTCGATATGGTTCACGCCAGCGGCAATTGCTTCGCGCAGCACCGCGACGGCCGTGTCCGGATCGCGCGGCGGTCCCCACACGCCAGGACCGGCGAGCTGCATCGCACCGTAACCCACGCGCCGTACGGTCATTGAGGTATCAGGAAACGTGAAGCTGCAGCCGAGCTTGGTTGCGTCGGACGTTTGGACTTCGTTAGAATCATTCATAGCGGCTATATAACGAAACTCCTTATGCAGCGATGAAACCGCCATCGACGACCAGTGATGTGCCGGTAGTAAATTTCGCGTTGTCGGAACAGAGATAGAGAACAGCCGCGGCGATTTCTTCGCTGGCGCCAATGCGCCCGACCGGATGAAGAGACGTGAAGTGATCGCGCATCTCGCCTTCTTTTCCGGCAGAGCGATCAACCATGTCGGTTGCGACACCGGCTGGGGCGACTGCGTTAATACGGATATTTTGTTTGGCGAACTCCAGCGCGAGGGCCTTGGTCAAGCCTTCGACCGCATGCTTGGACGCGGTGTAGATGCTGACTTGACCCATGCCGACGTGCCCAAGCGCGCTGGAGGTATTGACGATTGCCCCACCGCCGTTCTTTAGCATGACAGGGATTTCGTGACGCATTGAATTTAGAACGCCCCAAACATTGATGTCGAAGACGCGGCGGTATTCGGCCTCGGTGGCCTGATCCAATGGGCCTTCCCACTCGACGCCGGCGTTGTTAAATGCGATGTGGATGCCGCCGAATTTTTCGGCCGTAAAATCGACCATCCGCTTCACGTCCGCGTCTTTCGCCACGTCGGCGCGGACGAACGCCGCTTCGCCGGCAAGTTCCTTAATCTCAGCGACGACTTGTGCCCCTTCTTTTTCGCGACGGCCCGGTCAGTACGACTTTTGCACCAGCCGAGCAAATTCGAGCGCGGTGGCTTTGCCGATACCGGATGTTCCTCCGGTCACGAGTGCAACTTTGCCTGAGAATGTTTTGTTATTCATGGAACTAGTCTTTCGTTGTTTGTTATTTTCGTTAATCTCATCGTCCGGCTAAACCGAGCGATTGAAGCGTTGCTGCCGTAACTGTTCCTGTCACGCTCAGGTCATTATCCTCTTGATAGTGGGCGATGGCAGCTTCGGTTTGATCACCGAGAACTCCGTCGACTGCGCCGCCGTAGTACCCAAATTTTGCCAGCTGCGACTGGATTGAGCTGACAACGGCGTTATCACCTTGAGCTGGGGAAGCGTAGCCAGTGTAGTAGCTATACGGTTCCTGAGTGTAAGAGTCAGAGCTGTTGTACGGATAGTCATTGTAGCCGTAGGGATCGCCGTAGGAATCCGATGGATAGGAGCCGTAAGCGTCGTAAGGGTAGTAATCCCATGGGTAGAGTCCCCACCAGAAGCCGTCGGTAAAGACAAACACATGGCCGTGATCAAAGTGGGCGTGATGTTTGTCCCAATCATGATGCCAGTTGCCATCATGGCGAGCAAACACCCGGTGATTGGCCATCGCCCTCCGGACCGCTGACGACTGCGTGTTCGAGGTCCTCATGTTTTGCCTTGTTAATAAAGCCGGTCGATTCTGCTGGCGAGCAACGGTTGTGTTCCTGCCGGCATACGATCCGGTCGATTGGTTTTCCCTTCCGCTGAATTGGTATGTCCGAGCAGCAGGCGTGCGGCTGCCTCCGTTGTAATATCGGAATGCACCGGTTGTGCCGCCGGGACTTCTAGTGGCAAAATGAGTGCTGTTATACCTATACGGGGCTGCGCGAAATCCGCCGCCGCTGAAACGGGGACTGCCAAAGCCAACGCCACCACCGCGGCTCCCGACTCCGCCTGCAAGGGGTTGGGCAGCCACAGCGCCGCCGCGAAACCCGCCCGCACCAAAGCCACCACCGCGGAAACCACCACCGAAACCTCCGCCGTGGAAACCGCCACCACCGCCAGCCCATGCCGGCTGACTAAGCGCAACGACAGCAGTGCTTATCAAGCTAAGTAAAATTGTTGTTTTCATGCCCAAACATCCTGACTGGCAGCGCTCATTGCCATTGCGCATCCGTAGGATTTTATGGTGCTACCTAAGGGTTGCTCCGTGGTCTCCCGTTAGAGAGAAACGTGAGACGCTACGCACGCGGGAAGATGTTGTTCAATCGCATTGATCAACTCAGGAATACTGACCGGCTTTGCAAGAAATGAATGCCCTTGGATACTGAGACCACTCTTTGCCTCGGCTCGAGTCACAAGCGCCGTAAGAAATACGATTGGCGTGTTGTGCAATTCAGGGTCGGTCTCGATT
>DASXHS010000058.1:0-1592 GCA_036488345.1 Candidatus Udaeobacter sp. | reverse complement strand
TCTTTTCGGAGATGGTAGAATCAAGAATGAATTTGATTCACCGATCGGTCGTTAGTTCCATTGTAGGATTCTGCTGCGCCGCTGCAGTCGCAAGCGAGCCTTTCCTGTTCTTAATCGAGATTCCGATCGGTGGCGAAGGCGGCTGGGATATTTTGACGATCGATTCATCGGCCAATCGTCTCTATCTTTCGCACTCGACGAAAGTTGTCGTTGTCGATCTTAACAAGAACGCGGTTGCCGGGGAAATTGCAGACACGCCGGGAGTTCACGCGTTCGTTGCGGTTCCGGAGTTTGAACGCGGGTTTTCCTCGAACGGGAAGGAAGCGAAATCGAGCATGGTCGATTTAACAACGCTGAAAACAATTTCCAAGATCGACACCGGACAAAATCCCGACGCAATCGTTTACGAGCCACGTCATAAAGAAGTCTACGTTTTCAATCACACCGGAAATTCCGCAACGGTGATTGATGCGAAATCCGCGACGATTACTGCGACGATTCCGCTCGGGGGCAGTCCGGAATTCGCGGTGGTCGACGAGAAAGCCGGACGCATTTACTGCAACATCGAAGACAAGAGCGAAGTTGCGGTGATTGATTCGACTAAACACGAAGTGGTCGCGCGCTGGCCGATTGCGCCGGGAGAAGAAGCGAGCGGCATTGCATTGGATGCTGCGCATCACCGGCTATTTGCGACCTGTCACAACAAAATGATGGTAATGGTCGACACTGAGACTGGCAAAGTCGTTGCCAACGTGCCAATTGGAGCCGGTGTCGATGGATGCGCGTTTGATGACGCGAGCCAATTCGCGTTCGCATCATGCGGCGATGGAACGACGACAATCGCGAAAGAAGAAACGCCGCAGAAATTGACGGTCGTTCAAACATTAAAAACTGAGCGGGGCGCCCGTACGATGGCGCTCGATCCGAAAACGCATCGAATTTATTTGCCCACCGCGCAGTTCCAGCCGGCGCCGAGTCCATCGCCCGGAGCTTCACCAGCGCGACCAACCATTCTCCCGAACACACTGAAGCTTCTTGTTTACGGTCCGTCTGAACAGGCGAAACATTAGCTCGTGCGACAGTTAGCGATTGCGATTTTTTTCGCGTGCGCCTCGCGACTTGCATTTGGGCAAGGCGGCCCGCCCATGATCACTGATGATCCGGGCACGCCGGGCAATGGCCATTGGGAAAATAATTTCGCCATCGCGTTCGAGCATCGGCCCAACGAGTGGTTGATCGACACGCCGCAGCTCGATCTGAATTACGGTTGGGGCGATCACATTCAGCTCAACCTGCAAACTGCGCTCACTATTTTGAAGCGCAGCGATCACGGCGGCGTCGCTGGGCTTAGCGGCACGGAGTTGGCGGTGAAGTGGCGTTTTCTCGATGAGGAACGCAGCGGCTTCGACGTCTCGACTTATCCGCGCGTGATCTTCAACATCACGCAATCGTCCGTGCACCGCGGCATCGCGGAAGACGGCACACAGTTTCGTTTGCCCTTGGAAATCGCGAAGAAATTTGGGCGGCTCGAGCTCGACACAGAGATTGGCGCGCTCCTGCGCACGGTCGGGCGCAGTGAGTGGCTTTACGGA
>DASXHS010000078.1:0-4663 GCA_036488345.1 Candidatus Udaeobacter sp. | reverse complement strand
TGAAAGACAGCTCCGGCGATTGGAATAACACCAAAACGTTTCTCGACGTATTTGCCGACACCGCGCATCCAGCTCGGACTGAGTTCGACCTGTTTGTCGGCAGCGAATCGTTCTTGCTCGCAAATATGCGTAATGGCGGTGCGGGCGCGATTTCCGCGACGGCAAACGTGAACCCGACAGCGATTTACGAGTTGTACAATTCAGTGTCCGCTATCTCACCGGATGTAGATCTCGAACCACAACAGGCGCGGTTAAATTTGGTGCGTGAGGTGTTTGCACGGAAGTCCTGGCCATCGATGATCGCGGCGTTAAAACAGACGATTGCGATTTACGCGAACGATCCGGAATGGGCCAGAGTGAGACCGCCGGTAGTCGAGCTCACGACCGAGCAGGCGAAATTGCTCGCCGAGCAATTAAAAACGGTGGGCTTCGCGATGAACGGAATCAGGAGAGACTAATCAGGAACCAGTGAAATTGGATTCCGGACATGCAAGGCAAAGTCGCGATGGTAGCAGCAACGAAGTTCGGCAAAAACCTGACTTATCAACAGGACCAAAATTCTTTGGGATACGAAGTACAGAGGATGAAAGGAAAAAATATGAGGATTGTGACAATGACAGTGATATTGGGGTTACCACTGATGGCGTTCGGCCAGCAAGCGGAGCCGCAACAGACGCAGGAGCAGACAAAGGAACCGCAGACTACTGCTCCAGCGAAAGCGAAAAAAATGCACCCCGCACAGGAGCAGAACAAATCGGAGGCAAAACCTGAGACGGGAACAAACGTACGCGGACAAACAAAGATTAAAGGTCACGCTCCGGACGTGAACCGGACTGAAACTGGTGCGCGTTCGAGCACGAGCCAGACGAACGTGAATACAAATCAGACGACGACAGTGAACAAGGAAGAGTTCAGAACGCGTCATAGCGAGGTGTTCAGTCTTGGGCGGCATCCGAAAGAGTTCTTCGCCCAACGATACGGTGCGAGCCATTTCCGGTTGATCGGGAATTCGTACTTCGTATTTGTGGACGGCTGTTGGGTCGCGGTTGACGTGGACGGTTTTACATACACGCAACGGGTGATCTGCCAGGGCGAGCCGGACTTTATTGAAGTTGTTGAATAGCGCATTCTTTGCGCAACACAAAAGCGCTCCGCTGGAATGCGGGGCGCTTTTTTTTGCGTTGATGTGGCGGACAAAACGGACGATGTGTCCCCCCGCTCAGCGTTTCGATTTCACTACCTTATCGTAATGGACGAAAAAGTCGGCGGGATCACGGTAGACGTCGATCGCACCCGCCTGACGCAACACTGATTCCGGCGTGCCGCCGCACAGAAACGCAATCGCTTTCAATCCGGCTTTTCCGGCGGCTTCGATGTCGAATTTTGTATCGCCGATAGTCACAGCGTCGGCAGGCGAAATATCGTCAAGCTTTTCCAATGAAGCGACAAAGATATCGGGCGCCGGTTTTGAACTGTCGGCATCGTCACCCGACACGCAGCCGTGAATGAGATCTCCGATCTTCAGCAAGTCGACGTAATATTCGGTGTCAGCCTTTTTGCCGGAACTGGCGAGCACGATGCGTTTGTTATCGTCGTGAATGCGCTTAAAAAGTTCTCGCACTTTAGGAAATGGTCGGACCTTGGGGAGATATTCTTTTCTGAACAGCTCGGACCGGTATTCATCCAGCTCTTTGCCGAAACGTTTGATCTCTTCGGGCGTGAGAAATTCGGGTAAATATTGATCGGATCCTTTGCCGATCTGCGCGCGTAATTGTTCTCGAGTAAATTGTTTGCCGAATCGCCGGAATGCGCGGTCCCAGGAATCGACGTGCAATTCATTGGAATCAACCAGCGTGCCGTCGATGTCGAATATGAAAGCGAGCAAAGAGGATAAGCGCATGTTCTCAACCTGAATCGGGTTTCGCTGGTGAAGTGCGCGGAGGCGCGCACGGAAGTTTGCATTTCTTAATCAAACGGGCAGCTACACGCTCCACAGATGACGCCTGCGGTTCTCAGGATCGTACCGATCGGTCGCCGCAAAGAAACGCAATCGGTTTCAGTCCGGCTCAGTGCGAAGGCACGATAGGGATGTAGTGCCTGCGAAAAAACGATCTCATTCACACGGCGACGGAACTCTGCTCGTAATCGCAGTTTTCAAATTCGTAAAAGGTGCGCTGCTTTTGACGCTTGCCTTTGGGGCGTTGAGTTTGCTTCACAAGGATGTGGCGTCGGAGGTCGAACATTGGCTCGATCAGTTGCGGATCGATCCCGATAATGAATTCATTGGAACTCTCCTGAGTAAGCTGCAACTCGTGCACACAAAAGAGCTAAAGGAAATGAGCACACTAGGCGCAGTTTACGCCGCGCTGTTCCTCACTGAAGGAACCGGCCTGCTTTTTCGAAAACGCTGGGCGGAATGGCTGACTATTGTTGTGACAAGCTCCTTGATGCCGTTGGAGGTGTATGAGTTGATTAAGCAATTCACGGTCGTTCGTCTGCTCGTGGTGCTGGTAAACGCCGCCGTGGTTTTGTTTCTGATTTATCGAGTGCGACAAAAAGATAACTAAACAGGAGGAGGCAACGACGCGTGAAAGCGATCAGAGTGAAAGAATTTGGCGGCCCGGAAGTTCTGGTTTTGGAAGACGTGCCGACGCCGCAACCCGACCCTGGTCAGGTGCTCGTGCGAATCCATGCGATCGGTGTCAACCCGGTGGAGACTTACATTCGCGCCGGAACATATTCGCGATTGCCAGAATTGCCTTACGCACCGGGGAACGACGGCGCGGGCGTGGTCGAGCAGGTCGGCGCTGATGTAAGTGAGTTCAAAGTCGGCGATCGTGTTTATACCGGAGGATCAATCAGCGGAACGTATGCAGAGTTCGCATTGTGCAAACAGCAGCAAGTGCATCCGTTGCCGGCAAATGTTTCGTTCGCGCAAGGCGCGGCGATGGGGACGCCGTACGCGACGGCGTATCGCGGATTGTTGCAGCGCGCCGCTGCGAAGCCGGGCGAAACCGTTCTGGTGCATGGCGCGAGCGGCGGTGTTGGGACGGCAGCGGTGCAACTGGCGCGTGCTGGCGGTCTGCGCGTGTTCGGAACGGCAGGCAGCGATGAGGGAATGAAACTGGCACGCCAACAAGGCGCGCACGAAGTGTTCGACCATCGCGCGCCTGATCATTTTGAGCAGATCATGAAAGCGACCCGCGGAGACGGTGTTGATGTGATTGTGGAACTACTCGCGAACCTGAATCTCGGCAAGGATCTGACCATCCTCGCAAAACGTGGACGAGTCGTGATCATCGGGAATCGCGGTCGCGTCGAGATCGATCCGCGCGATACGATGCAGCGCGATGCCGATGTGCGCGGCATGGCTTTACCGAACACGTCGCCGGCAGAGCTGCAAAGCATTCATGCAGCGCTCGTAGCCGGTCTGGAAAACGGAACGTTGCGTCCCGTGATCGGCAAGGAATTTCCGCTGGCCGAAGCAGCCTCGGCGCATAAAGCGGTGATGGAATCAGGAGCGCTGGGAAAAATCGTGCTCGTGACGCGGAAAAACTGATCGGGAATCCGGGAAACCACAGTGGCGTAATCGATTCCTAGCTTCCTGATTAACTTTCTATTTCCGCAAACCTGACTTGGGCGTTGGACGTTGGGCGTTGGGCGTTTGCTGGCCTATTCGCTGAACTTACTCGCCTCCTAGCGGGCTTTTTTCCAGATGACGTCTTCGTTGTTACGACGGTCGATCAGCGCATCGACTTTGCCCGTGAAGGCGTAACGGAACAGAATTCTGCCTTCGACACCTTTGCGGAAGAAAAGCTCTGATGTTTCTGGCAGGAGTTGCTCTTTTTTGCCGTTCCGTTCAACGAATAACTTATCGCCTTCACCACTGACTGATCTTGTTTGACCAGGCGCGAGTTCGTAGGTGCCGATGAAGTCGGCGAACTTTTTCGGGTCCGCTTTTCCTACGGCGGGATCTTCATAGTAACGATGTGCCTGGCTAGCGATGATCTGCCAATCACCACCGCGCTGAAGCCACGTGTCCGTGATGTGATAACGCGCTTTTAGATTTTGGCCGAAGATCGTCTCAGTCTCGTCCGCATCGTAACTGAGTACCGCGGTGTTCCCAATGATGCGGCTCTGAGCGTTCTGAATTTTAATCGTTCCGGAATACCCCGCTGGCAACGGTGTTATGTCGGCGATCAGCTTCGGTTTATCGAAAAAGCGTCCTTTCTCGTCGGCGAACATGCAGTCGTCGGCAAAATGTTTTTTCCATGGCACCTGATTGCCGGATACCAGGGAATCGTAAAGCTCCTGAGTGCGTCGAATCAGTTCGTCCTGGGTAATCGGGACGTCTGCGGCGCAGACGACAGTTGCGAGGGAAAGAAATCCAATGAGCATAAGTCGTTTCATAGCGATCATTAAAAATAAGGGTTAAGAATACACAGAATGACGAAAGAGGAACGTTCGCGGCTTGAGGCGCTCGACACAGCATTACGATCGGAAGGCGTGCGCGAACACATTTGCTCTGTTGTGGCACGCGTTCGCGAGCAATTGGGTCGCAGAAAAGATGCGCTGATGAGTTGGAAGCCGTTTCCGCTTGAAGTTCTCACAACGAAACTACCGGCTGAGATTCGGTCCGCGTGGGTATTTGTTTTGCGCGCGG
>DASXHS010000050.1:0-35775 GCA_036488345.1 Candidatus Udaeobacter sp. | reverse complement strand
AGACCGCGACCTTACCACTTGGCTACCCCGCCGACTTGCGAGAGCGGACAATATCGTTGTAGCGGCGCTTGTATCAAGCGACGAGCATAAATACATAGGCGAACGCGCTCAAACTGCGCTTCAATCCTTCAACGAATTTGCGTATCGTGACGGCGTGACGAAGTCGACGGAACTATTTGCTCGCGCAACGAAACGCATTCCCGGCGGCGTAAACTCTCCGGTGCGCGCGTTTCGCAACGTGGACGGCCAACCGGTTTT
This sequence comes from Candidatus Udaeobacter sp., assembly GCA_036488345.1. GTDB lineage: Bacteria > Verrucomicrobiota > Verrucomicrobiia > Chthoniobacterales > UBA10450 > Udaeobacter. The sequence goes on along the minus strand of DASXHS010000050.1, from coordinate 35,517 downwards.
CGTCACTCGCGCGGAAGGCGCACGGATCTGGGACGTCGACGGAAATGAGCACATCGATTACGTGGGCAGTTGGGGACCGGCGATTCTCGGGCATGCACCGAAAGTTGTGGTCGAAGCGGTCCGCCACGCCGCGACGCGCGGATTGAGTTTTGGAATTCCGAATCCGTTGGAAGTGGAGATGGCGGAATTGATCTGCGAGTGGGTGCCTTCCATCGAGAAAGTGCGAATGGTGAACAGCGGTACGGAAGCGACGATGTCGTGCATTCGCCTCGCGCGCGCGTTCACCGGGCGCGATAAGATTGTTAAGTTCGATGGCTGCTATCACGGGCACGCAGACGCTCTCTTGGTGAAAGCCGGCAGTGGCGCGCTCACGCACGGCCAACCGAGCAGCGCAGGTGTTCCGTCGGCATTTGCTGATCTGACAATCTCGCTGCCGTTCAACAATGCCGAGTTGTTGAGGAAAGCGTTTCAGGAAAACAAAAATGAAATCGCGGCGGTAATTATCGAGCCGATTCCAGCGAACGCGGGTCTCTTTTTTCCGAGAGAGAACTTTCTGTCGGTGCTACGCGAGGAATGCACGAGCAATGATGCACTTCTGATTTTTGACGAGGTGATTACTGGCTTCCGTGTTGCCCGCGGCGGCGCACAGGAAGTGTATGGGGTAAAACCCGACCTGACGGTGCTCGGAAAAATAATTGGAGGCGGACTGCCGGTCGGCGCATTTGGCGGCCGCGCTGAAATTATGGACCAACTTTCCCCGGATGGTCCGGTGTATCAGGCGGGGACGTTGTCTGGAAATCCCATTGCGATGGCTGCCGGTCTGGCGCAGTTGCGCGAACTCGAGCGGATCGATGGCTGGAAATTGCTCGAGGAATTGGGCGCGCAATTGGAAGCGTTAACGCGTGACGCAATCGAGAGCGCAAACATCGACATCACCTTTCACCGACTCGGTTCGATGTTTTGCTTGTTCTTTGCTGCTGCGCCGATTGTCGATCTCTCCAGCGCGCAACGAAGCGATCTGAAAATGTTCACCCGGTTTTTTCACGCTTGCTTGAAGCGCGGTGTTTATTTCGCGCCGTCACAATTTGAGACTGGCTTCACTTCCACAGCGCACTCGGTCGGAGACATCGAAGACACGGGCGATGTTGTACGTGAAGCATTGAAAGCGCTATAGGAGTTAGGCGCTTTCTCTGAGCTATTCGTTGTCCTTTCTGTCATGTCGAGCGAAGCGAAACATCTGCGGTTGTTGTTTTGTTGGCTGAGTACGGGAAATGATCCGAGATTCTTCGCTGCGCTCAGGATGACAGGATAAAACGCCCGACATGACACAAAACGAAACCTCACGAATTCGTCCCAGGGCGAAGTTCTTTTTCGACGGAGACAAAAAGTTTTTCGTCAAAGGGGTCACTTACGGTCCGTTCAAACCGGATGCGGATGGAGATTATGTCGGCCGGCCTGAACAGGTAGATGCCGATCTGGCGCTCATGCGGGACGCAGGTTTAAACGTTGTGCGAATCTATCATTCACCGCCGCGCTGGTTTCTCGATCGTTGCGCTGCTGCGGGTATGCGCGTTCTGGTGACACTCCCCTGGGAAAAACACATCGAGTTCCTCCGTGAACGATCCATACGTAAACAGATCGCTGAAAATGTCCGCGCTGCCGTTAGAACGCATGCGGGGCATCCTGCAATTTTTGGTTACCTGGTTGGGAACGAAATCTCCAGCACGATGGCGCGTTGGCTCGGCACGCGCAGGGTGATTGAATTTGTCGAGGAGCTAATACAGATCGGACGTGGGTTCGATCCGGATGCGCTCTTTTCGTATGCCACGTATCCGCCCACCGAATATTTGCTCCCGCAAAATTCCGATTTTTCGTGCTTCAACGTTTACCTTCACAACCAGCGCGATTTCGAAGGGTATCTGTTGCGTTTACAAAATCTCACCGGCGAACAACCGCTCATCCTCGGTGAATTCGGCATGGACACGATCCGGCATTCCCAAGATGAGCAGGCCGAAATGCTTGGCTGGCACATTGACAGCGTCGTGAAATGCGGTCTTGCCGGAACGATTCTTTTCACTTGGACGGACGAATGGTTCACGGGCGGCCAGGAAGTTACGGACTGGGCGTTCGGCCTCGTCACGCGGGAGCGCGAGCCGAAGAAGGCGTTCTACGCGATTCAGGAAAAGCTCGGAGGAAACAATTCGACTTCACCCCATCTTCCGTTGCCCAAGACGCCGTTCGTGTCGGTCATTGTTTGCTCGTACAACGGGGGCCACACTCTTGCTGCCTGTCTGGATTCGTTACGCAAACTGAATTATCCTTCTTACGAAGTGATTTTGGTCGATGACGGTTCGACCGATGACACTGCTTACGTCGCCGCGCAGTTCCCGTCGGTGCGCTACATTCATCAGACCAATCATGGATTAAGTTACGCCCGCAACGCCGGCGCGGCTGCCGCGCAGGGCGAAGTGTTGGCCTACACCGATTCCGACTGCATGGCAGACGCCGATTGGCTGTACTACCTGATTGGCACGCTTGTCAGCGGCGATTACGCCGGAGTGGGAGGACCAAACATCACGCCGCCGGCACAAAATTGGATTCAGGCGTGCGTTGCTGGGGCGCCGGGCGGACCAAACCACGTGCTGCTTACGGATAAAGTCGCCGAGCATATTCCTGGTTGTAACATGGCGTTTTACCGTTGGGCCTTCGAAGGTGTAGGTGGGTTCGATCCCGAATATCGCAAGGCTGGCGACGACGTGGATTTCTGCTGGCGAATTCAGCAGGCTGGATGGGTAATCTCTTTCAGTCCGAGCGCGATCGTCTGGCATTATCGGCGATTTACGCTGCGCGCTTTTTTGAAACAGCAAGACGGCTACGGCGAAGCGGAATCTTTGCTGCGCTTTAAACATTTGATCTTTTTCGGCCCGACCGGCACAGCGAAATGGCGCGGCCAAATCTATGGCGCCACGCGGTTCAGCTGGTTTGTTAATCGGCAGATCATTTATCACGGGATTTTCGGTGAAGGATTTTTCCAATCGATCTATCCTGCGCCGCAATCAGAAGTCGCGGCATACCTCAGCAGCATCGAATGGTTTGCGCTGATGATTTTTCTTTTTGGCCTGGGAATTTTTCTGCCTGGGCTACGCATTGTTCCGTACCTGATGCTGGGCGGGACCTTTTGCGTCGCGCTTTCGTACATGGTGCGGGCGCGAATCGAACCAAAATTCGACACAGTGCACGCACGCTTGCTGGTTATGATCCTGGCGTTTGTGCAACCGCTCGTGCGCGGATTCTCCCGGTACTTCACCTGGTTTCGCTTCAAACGCACACCGGCAAACGTCATTCGGAAGCACGAACATTTGCCCGAAAGCGCGCGCTCTCGAGGCAGCCTGAGTCGACGTGTGTTTTGGAGCGAGGAGGGGAGGGACCGCCATTATTTCCTGGGCGAAATGTTTCGATTGCTCGACGAGGAAGGCTGGCGCTATTCCACCGACAGCGGATGGAACGACTGGGACATTCAAATTTACGGCAATTTCTGGTGGAGCATCGCGCTTCAAACCGTCACCGAATATCACGGCGCAGGAAAGTGTTTGACCCGTGTGCGGCTTCGCAACCGGATGGTCATTACGATGATCATCTTCAATTTGGTTGCGATCAGCTTGTTGATTTACCACCAGGTTAACGTTTCTCGCGTTGATTTCTGGCCCATCGTTTTCTACCTGGCTTTCCTGGGTTTTCTCGGAACGCGCGCGCGCGCATTGAAATCGCGTGTAGCCGAGCTGGTTGATCTTGCTGCCTTTCGAGCAGGCCTGCAGCGCGTGTCGCGCAAAGGAAAACCGGTCGCGTCAACACCGGAGCCGGAGTTGGAGGTTGCGGTGAACGCGACCGATCCAGCGTCACCGCAATTGCCGGGGTAGCGCTCTCAAGGAGTGACGGCTCCCAGCAGTGACGTTCCAGCATCAACGGCTACCGAAGCCGTTGTTTCTTGTTAGGCCGCGCGTCAGAATTTCAAACGCACTCTGCGGATGCCGCGTTCAATTCGGCCTATTCGCTTCGCTCTTAAAATCGACATTAGCCTTCGTGCATTTCGCTCCGCGACAATCGCCACCATTCCAATTCCCATGTTAAAGACTTGATACATTTCCTGAGCATCGACGCTTCCATTTTTCTGCAGGATTTGGAAAATCGGCGGCACGCGCCAGCTTTTAGCTTCAATTACCGCGTCGCAATTCGACGGCAAAATTCGCGGCAGATTATCGATGAGACCACCGCCGGTGATATGTGCGAACCCTTTGACCATGCCAGCGGTAAGTTTCGACAGCACCGGCTGATAATTTTTGTGCACGCGCAACAATTCTTCGCCCACGGTGATTGTCGAGCCGGGCAGAACCGAACTCGGTTTGAGCCGCATTCTTTCGAACAAAATTTTTCTAGCGAGTGAATAGCCATTTGTATGCAGACCATTTGAAGGCAGACCGAGAATGACGTCGCCGGGTTTAATGTTCTTGCCGTCGATGATTTTCGCTCGATCGACGACGCCAACGATACAGCCTGCCAGATCGTATTCGCCCTTACGATACATGCCGGGCATTTGCGCGGTCTCGCCGCCCAGCAATGCGCAGCCTGCACTCCGACAGGCGCGAGAAAGGCCGCGGAGCAATTGCTGAAACTCGCCGGCCTCAAGTCTCTCGCAGCCGATGTAATCGAGGAAGAAAAGCGGACGCGCGCCGAGAACTGCAATGTCGTTGATGCAGTGGTTCACGAGATCCACGCCCACGGTGTCATGCTTGTCCATCGCGAAGGCGATCTTCAATTTCGTGCCGACGCCATCAATACTGGCGACTAACACCGGTTCACGCATTCGTGAAAAACTCGCGTGAAACAATCCGCCGAATCCACCGATCTTCCCTAGCACTTGCGGGCCATGCGTTTGCCTAACGAGTGATTCGATGCCGCGCTTGAGTTTATTGCCAAGATCGACATCAACGCCCGCGCGCGCGTAAGCTTTTCCCTTCTTAGTCATTTGTGTGGGGGAAACTGTCAGCTTCCCTCGGGAAGGCAACGCCTTCCCCTACAAAAAAAGCCGGCGCGCTACTTCAGGTCGGTGAACAGCGTGGGCTGCGCTTCCTGATCGGCGAGAGCTTTGGCGCGTTGCTCGCGGCGTTCCATGATGAATTTATCCAGCGCCGGATCGACGGGCAGGGGATAATCGCCGTTGAAACAAGCAAGGCAAAAACTGTTCAACGGTCTTCCCGTCGCGCGAACCATCCCTTCCACATCAAGATAACCGAGACTGTCCACGCCGAGATATTTGCAGATGTCTTCCATCGACATCTGGTTCGCGATCAATTTTTCAGGGTCAGGGAAATCGATCCCATAGTGACAGGCAAACCGATGGGGCGGACAACTGACGCGCATGTGCACTTCTTTTGCGCCGGCTTCGCGTAGGTTGACCACTCGCGCACGCGCAGTGGTGCCGCGCACGATCGAGTCGTCCACAACGACCACGCGTTTTCCAGCCACCATTTCCTTGATCAAATTCAATTTCACGCGCACGTCGAAATCGCGAATGAGTTGGGTCGGCTGCAAAAATGTGCGCCCGATGTAGTGGTTCCGCACGAACGCGTGCTCGAAAGGAATCTTCAGCTGTTCCGCAAAACCGAGAGCCGCGTAGTTACCGGAGTCTGGGACAGGCACGACGATGTCCGCCTTGACAGGAAATCTGCGTGCCAGTTCGCGTCCCATTTCCATTCGGACTTTTCCGACGTTAACGCCGCCCATGATGCTGTCCGGCCGCGCGAAATACACGTATTCGAACATGCAGAATGCGGGGCGCGAATCCGGGAATGGCCGTTCCGAACGCAAACCGTCTTCGTTGATAATCAGCACTTCGCCCGGTTCGACCTCGCGGATGAACTCGGCATGGATCAGATCGAACGCGCATGTTTCAGACGCGAGCACATACGCACCGTCGATTTTTCCGAGGGAGAGTGGTCGCCAGCCGAAAGGATCGCGAACCGCGATGAGTTCGCGTTCGCTCATGATCAACACCGAAAATGCGCCCTCGACGCGACGCAACGCCGCCAGAATATTTCCGCCATTGTTCGAAGGCTGCGCGAGAAGATGCAAAATAATCTCGCTATCTGCGGTAGTCTGAAAAATGGAGCCTTTTCTTTCGAGCTCATCGCGCAGCATGTCGGCATTAATTAAATTTCCGTTATGCGCAATAGCCATCTGGCCGCGCACGCAATCGACCACGAAAGGTTGCGCGTTCTTGATCGTGCTGGTGCCGGTCGTCGAGTAACGAGTGTGCCCGAGCGAGCGCGTACCCTTCAGCCTTGCCAGTTCATCCTGGCCAAACACCTGCGACACCAGACCCATGTCTTTGTGCATGAGAAAGCTGGTCCCAGGCCCATTGCTTGTGACGATTCCGGCGCTCTCCTGTCCGCGATGTTGCAGCGCAAACAGGCCGTAATACGTCAGCACCGCGGCGTTCGGATGACCGAACACGCCGAAAAGGCCGCACTCGTGCTGCGGCAGAATGGCCGAGTCGGGCAGTTGGTCCGGGTCCGGTCTGGTCGAGGGGCTGGTCACACCAAATGATTCATCAGATTGAGGCGGATTCAATCGCGCGTTTCGCAGAGTCACAAGCTCGGAATGCTTTCGTCTTGTTCGACTGCGCGACGAATCGCATTCCACCAGTCGTCATAAATCTCGGTAACTGGCCAGCGATAGGTTTGTCCGTCGATCCGAATTAGCAGTTCGTCGCAGCCGACTTTGCCCAGTTGCTGAAATGAAACGTGATGCTCGCCTAAGATCGCGATTGCGTTGTCCAGGTTTTCCGGCCTGACCGAGATGACGATTCGAGACTGCGATTCGTTGAACAATACTGTAGCCGCTTCACTGTGCGAAGGGTCGGTTTGATCCGTTTGCTGCGCTGGCGCGTCGCCCGTAGGACGACGGCTACAGTCGATATTCGCTCCCAACAACCGCCTGGGATTGAAACATGATTCGGCAAGCGTAACGGCAAGTCCGCCTTCCGAGCAATCGTGCGCGCTCTCCACGAGGCCTTCACGAATTAAATTGCGAACGGCATTTTGCACCTTGATTTCATGTGCGAGATCAACCTGTGGCGGCGGACCAATTTTTAATCCGTGGCACACTTTGAGATAACGCGAACCGCCTAAGCTTGGAGCCGCGACGCCCTCGTCGAGGTGGGCTCCGGCCCGAGGGCGGGCCGGCTCCACGCCGACGAGAATGATTACGTCACTTTCGTCTTTGAACCACTGCGTCGTAATGTGCTTTTCATCGTCGATCAGTCCAACCATCGCGATTGTTGGCGTTGGATCGACGACGCCAAGAGGGCTCTCGTTGTACAGCGAGACATTTCCGCCTGTAACTGGCGTTCCGAATGCGCGACAGGCTTCGGCCACCCCTTCAACGGCTTCACGTAATTGCCAGAAGTTTTCCGGTTTGTACGGGTTGCCGAAATTCAGACAATCCGTGACGGCCAACGGACGCGCGCCGGAACAGGTGAGATTCCGCGCCGCTTCCGCAACGGCAATTTTGCCGCCCTCGCGCGGATCAAGCGCGCAATAGAGTGAATTGCAATCGGTGGTCGCAGCGAGAATTTTGTTCGCGTAACGAACGAAAAAAACAGCGGCATCGGAGCCGGGCTTCACCACCGTTCCGGTGCGAACTGTGTGATCGTACTGCCGATACACCCAATTTTTGGATGCGATTGTCGGATCACGCAGAAGCTCTCGCAAGGATTCAACCGCAGAGGACGCAGAGTTCGCTGAGATTTTCTTTATCAACTCCGCATTCTCTGCGCTCTCTGCGGTTAATTGCCGAGCTTCTCGCGAATACAGCGGCGCCTCATCAGCCAGGGCTTTCGCTGGAATTTCGGCTGCAATCGTCCCGTTGTTTTGGACGCGCATGATGCCGTCGCTCGTGACGCGACCTATCTCTGCGCACGGCACGTCCCACTTATCGAATACCTGGCGAACGACATCTTCCCGTCCTCGCTTTGCAATGATCAGCATGCGTTCCTGCGATTCGCTGAGCATAATTTCGTACGGCGTCATGCCTGGCTCGCGTTTTGGTACTTTTGCCAGATCGATTTCGATACCGCTATCTCCCCGGCTGGCCGTTTCGCATGTTGAACAAGTCAGACCGGCTGCACCCATGTCTTGAATTCCAGCAACTGCATCGCGAGCGATCAGTTCGAGGCATGCTTCGAGTAGCAGTTTTTCCTTGAATGGGTCGCCGACTTGCACCGCAGGACGATCTTCGCGCGATTGGTCGGTCAATTCGCGGGAGGCAAACGCCGCGCCGGCGAGACCGTCGCGACCCGTTTCAGCGCCGACGTAAAACACTGGATTTCCTGCGCCTTCCGCGGTGCCGCGGGCGAGTTGGTCATGGCGCAACACCCCAAGGCAAAAAACGTTTACCAACGGATTGCCATCGAAACTCTCATCGAAATAAATCTCGCCACCGATCGTGGGAATGCCGATGCAGTTACCGTAATGCGCGATGCCGGAGACGACACCGGTGAAGAGCCGCCTGTTGGCAGCGATGGTAGCGCATGCGTCCCGCTTGTGTGCCTCATCTCTGCGCAAGCCAGAGGCATGCGCTACTATCGGCCCGAAGCGTAACGAATTCAGGCAAAACTCCGGGCGCGCGCCCATTGTAAAAATGTCTCGAATAATTCCGCCCACACCTGTTGCAGCCCCCTGAAAAGGCTCGATCGCGCTGGGATGATTATGGCTCTCGATTTTGAACGCCACAGCCCAGCCATCACCAATATCCACTACGCCTGCGTTTTCTTCGCCGGCTTTGACCAGAATGTTTATGCCCGTCGTGGGAAGCTTCTTTAGTTCTTTTCTAGAGTTCTTGTACGAGCAGTGTTCGCTCCACATCACGGAAAAGATGCCGAGCTCTGTGAAGTTCGGCTCGCGCCCGAGGATGTTCTTAATCTGATCGAATTCTTCGGGCGTAAGGCCGTGTTGTTTGACCAGTTCGGATGTAACAGCGGGATCGCTGTGCGGTGTTTTACTCGTCATCGGCGTTTCATGTTAGCGAATTCGCGCGGCCCACTCAAATCGATGGAATCGATAAATCCAACGGCCCCATTAGCAAGCGGGGGAAAGAAGCGTCCGCTTGCGCTCTGAGTCACGAACTGTGGAGGTATACCAATCAAAAGGAGGCATCAGAATGAAAAGAACGATCATTGCTTTGGTCTGCGGACTGGTTGCGCCATTGGCGTTTGCACAAACCAGCACGACCACGACTGAAGAAACAACGACGGCGACAAGACCGTCGACCGCAACACAAACAACTACGAGCACAACTTACGAAGCGGGCACGGTAAGTACCTATGAGCCTGGCAAGACGGTTGTCGTCAGAGGCGAGCAAGGCCCGGTAAGTTTCGCTCTCGGCACGGCTGCGAACATTGTCGACGCGGCGGGTAAAGCTGTGACGGCACCATTGCGAGCCGGCCAAAAAGTCCGGGTTTATTACACCGGACCGACTGAGCATCGCACGGTTGAGCGTGTAATAGTCGAAGATTAAGCGAAGCTGAATTCGCGAAATTGAGCTGCAGGATTCGCTCTGAATCCTGCAGCTTTTTTGTGGTCCGGACACCGCGCTGCGATGTCCGGACGGCGCAGCGCGCCGTCCCTACCATTTGCGTTCCGAAGGCGAATCGCGGAAGTTTTGCCCTCATGGCTTTCGATTTGAAGGAGATTATCGCCTCGCGTCTTGGCGAAAATTATCAACTGCACGAACGGCACATAAACCGCACGCTCGTCGCAGCGCAGCGCGTCATTGGTTTCGACAAAGTCTATGCCCGCGCTGAGGGCGCGTATCTCTACGACATGGATAACCAGCCGTATCTCGATTTCTTGAGCGGCTATAGCGTTTTCAACATTGGTCGAAATCACCCGTTGGTGAAACAAGCAATCCGCGACGTGCTCGATCTGGACCTTCCAAACATGGTGCAGATGGACTGTTCGCTTCTTAGCGGCTTGCTGGCTGAAGCGCTGGTGAAACGGATGCCGCCGCATCTAAATGCCGTTTTCTTTTGCAACTCCGGCACCGAAGCAATGGAAGGCGCTCTCAAGTTCGCGCGCGCCGCGACCGGACGACAACGCGTTGTGTCGCTGTCGAGCGCATTTCACGGTCTGACATTAGGTTCATTGTCGCTCATGGGCTGCGAAAGCTTCACCGACGGCTTCGGCCCGCTCATGGAAGGTTTCGACACACGCGTCCCGCTCGATGACATCGCCGAGTTGGATCGGCAATTGCGCCCGCGCGACGTGGCGGCATTTGTCGTCGAGACCGTTCAAGGCAAAGGCTGCCAAACGCCAAAGTCAGATTTCTTTATTCGTGCCCAGGAACTTTGCCGCAAATACGGAACGCTGCTGATCTCGGATGAAGTCCAGACCGGCCTCGGTCGAACGGGCAAGATGTTCGGATTCCAGCACTGGAATTTGGAGCCGGACATTATTACGCTGGCGAAAACATTGAGCGGCGGTTACGTGCCGTGCGGCGCAATCGTTACCCGGCGCGAAATTTATCAGAAGACATTCAGCCGTATGGACCGTTGCGTTGTGCATTCCACAACGTTCGGCCGCAACAATCTTGCGATGGCCTGTGGGCTCGCAGCGCTGGAAGTGATCGATCAGGAAAATCTGGTCGAGCGCTCAGCTAAAATGGGCGCGTTGCTCATGGAAAGAATCGAAGGGCTGAAGACGAAACATTCATTTGTAAAAGAAGTGCGTGGCAAAGGTCTCATGGTGGGCATTGAGTTTCACGAACCTAACGAGTTTAAGCTCAAGATGGCCTGGAAACTTTTGCACAAGATCGACAAGGTGCTCTTCGCGCAGATGATCGTGACTCAATTGTTGAGCAAACACCGTATTCTCACGCAAGTCGCCGGTCACGCGATGGACGTCCTGAAAATCCTTCCGCCGCTCATCATCGGCGAAAAAGAAGTCGACATGTTCGTCAACGCGCTCGACGACGTGTTGACCGAATGTCGCAAATTTCCAGGTCCAATGTGGGAACTTGGAAATAATTTCGTCCGCGCCGCGATTGGTTCGCGACGGACAAGTGAAGCGCCTTCGGGCGTGTCCGCGTCTGCTTGACGGAGCCAGACGCTTCGACATTCTTGGACTCGCAGCGAAACGTGTTGCCCGGAGTTGCGCAAACGCATCGAGTTTATCGTTGTCGATCCTTTGTTCGGGCGTACGTTTTGAGTTAAACCAAAGAAGAGAGGAATTATCATGAGCACTGCTGTTGTTGAGGAAAAGAAAACCGGAACGGAATTAAACCAACTGGAGCAGCTGAAAAAGTTTACCAAAGTCGTGGCCGACACGGCCGATTTTGAATCAATCAAACAATTCAAGCCACAGGACGCGACGACGAATCCGAGCCTGGTTTATGCTGCCACTCAAAAGCAACAGTACGCGCATTTGATCGAGGAGGTGCTCGCCGAGCGAAAGAAATCAGGTTTGAGCGGACACGAGCAGATCGAAGACATCTGTGATCATCTACTGGTTCAGTTTGGCTGCGACATTCTTGAAATTGTGCCCGGACGAGTTTCGACCGAGACGGACGCGCGGTTGTCGTTCGACGTCGAAGGTTCGATTAACAAAGCGCGGCGGCTGATCCAGCTTTACGAAGAGCACAAGATTCCACGCGAACGCGTGTTGATTAAAATTGCGTCAACCTGGGAAGGATTGAATGCGGCCGAGCAACTGCAAAAGGAGGGGATCCGCTGCAACCTGACGCTGCTGTTTTCATTGCCGCAGGCGGTGCGGGCGGCGGAGGCGAAAGTGCAGCTTATCTCGCCATTCGTCGGTCGGATTTACGACTGGTACAAGAAAGAGAATAAGCTAGATTATACCGGTCCGGAAGATCCCGGAGTGCAGTCAGTTACAGAAATTTATACGTATTACAAGAAGTTCAATATTCCCACTGAAGTGATGGGCGCAAGTTTCCGGAACACCGGTCAGATTCTGGAGTTGGCTGGATGCGATTGCCTCACGATTAGTCCGGAGTTGATGGAGGAGCTGTCGAGATCCACAGATCCAGTGGAACGCAAATTGAGTCCGGAAAAAGCAAAAGCTGCGGATGTCGAGAAATTAGAACTCGATGAGAAAAAATTCCGCTGGTTACTAAACGAAAACGCAATGGCGACGGACAAAACAGCCGAAGGCATTCGCAAATTCGCCGTCGACGTGGTGAAGCTCGAGAAATTCGTGGCGACCAAGTTGTGAGGACTCTTTCCCTATTTCTGCCTCTTAATCTGCTTTGACGACGAAGGGTTGCGATTGCGCGGAAGAGGAAGAGTTGATGTTCAACGTTGTTCTGGTTGAGCCGGAGATTCCGCCGAATACCGGCAACGTCGGCCGCCTTTGTCTCGCAACACGATCAACTCTGCACTTGATTAAGCCGCTCGGATTTTCCCTCGACGACCGGCAATTGCGGAGGGCGGGGCTCGATTATTGGCATGAGGTACCGCTGCAATTATGGGATTCGCTCGACGCGCTACAGCGGTCGCAATCCGTCGGAGCTCGTTATTTTTTTCTAACTACCAAAATCCAATGTCCTTATTACAGCGTGACTTTTCGAAGGAATGATTTCCTCGTCTTTGGCCGCGAAACGAAAGGACTCCCGCATGAGTTGCTCGCGGCGAACACTGACAATTGCATCACTATCCCAATGCACGGCACGCGCAGTCTAAATCTGGCTACAGCAGTCGCAATTGTGTTGTTTGAGGCTGTGCGTCAACAGCAGGTGTGACAGCAAGGAGGCGGCTCCTGCCTTTCTCGGCAGATAATTTTTAGCGACCGTCGGGCCGCAATGGAGTGTCCTTTCGTTTTCGGGGAGGACATGCATCCAGAAAGGAACGCTGCCACGTTGAATAAATGCAACCCCCAAAAGGTCTAACAACCAAAAGAAAAGAAGCTTATGAGAATATTAGTTGTTTCAATTTGTAGTCTTGCGCTCGTCAGCGTCGCAGTCGGTGCGCAAAAAGAAGAAAAGAAATCGCAACCCAAAAAGCAGGCGCAAACGGCCCAGCATGCGACTCACGCTACCGGGCATCCGGCAGGAAGTGGAGGAACCGGCGCCAAGAAAATGACGACGGCACCGTCGGGGGGGCAAAAGCCCAAAACGGTTCAAACATCAACGGCAACCTATCACGGCCAGAAAGGCAAAAAGAGCCAAACCTCAACGCCAGTTTATCAAGAACAAAAAGCGAAGGCAGCTCAGGCTTCCAACGCTGCTTATCAAACTCAGAAAGCCAAAAAGAACCAAACGCAGGCTGAAAGACAAGCAACTAAAGCAGCGAATGCTGGCCATGCTGAGGCAGCAGGCAATCCGAAGCACGCAAAGACTGAGGCTGTTTCGGGCCGGAATGCGGGGAAAGGAAAGTTCGCCCAGGGCAAGCCGCTTAAGCCGCAGCACTTCAACCTTCCAAAACAGCCTAATATTGCAAAGGCGCCGCCCGTAAAATTCCAGCAAGGGAGACGGATCCAAGGAAGCCAAAACTGGCAAGGCCAGAGGTATGCGGTGTTTCGCAACTACAAATCAGAGTGGCACGATCGAAACTGGTGGCACAACCATTACCACAACAACATCACGTTTGTGTTCGGCGCGCCGTATTACTGGAACGCGGGCTACTGGTTCCCAGCCTGGGGTTACACTCCCAACGCGTATTATGCATGGGATGGCCCTATCTACGGATATAATCGCATGCCACCAGATCAAGTAACTGCGAATGTGCAGTCAGCGCTTCAGCAACAAGGCTATTACCACGGAGAAGTGGATGGGGTTATTGGGCCGCTCACGCGCGGGGCGATTGCCGATTATCAGCGCGACCACGGGCTTTACACGACATCGACGATCGATCAGCCAACACTTCAATCGTTAGGCGTCGCATAGCGAACGCACTTGCTGATTTTCGCCAAAAGCCGCCGCGAATAGTTTTTCGACGGCGGCTTTTTGCTGGGAAGAAGTTCTGCGCAGACGCTCTTCGTGATCGATTCAATTCACGCTCTCCGTGTGGCGAAAGGCAATACCAATATGTCAGTCGACAACGTCTTTTTGCGATCGCGCTCTTGCACCGGCGCAAATTAGCGGGAGATACTTGCGAGTGCAGCAGCCGCAACTTATTGCCCGCGATATTTCCAAATCATTTCGAATGGGCGCGCGACGAATTGAAGTGTTGCGCGCCATCTCAATGGACATCGCTTACAACGAAACGGTTTTTCTTTCCGGCGCATCCGGCGCGGGCAAGACGACGCTGCTCTACACGTTGGCGGGGCTGGAACGTCCGGAATCAGGAACCGTGAAATTCGAAGGACGCGAGCTTTATAGTGGCGGCTCGTCGGCAGAAGCCCGTCTGCGGAACGAAAAAATGGGCTTTGTATTTCAGGGCTATTTTTTGCTGCACGAACTGACCGCACTCGAAAATGTTCTACTGCCGGGAATGATCGGGCATCGTGTAATCAAGGGAGAGGCTGAGGAGAGTTTGGCCGCAGTTGGGCTGGCTGCTCGGATGCATCATTTGCCTGCGGAATTGTCGGGCGGAGAACAGCAGCGCGTTGCCATTGCGCGAGCATTAACGAATAATCCCGACATTATTTTCGCCGATGAGCCGACGGGAAATCTTGATTCGAAAACGGGCGACGCGATCATGGATCTGCTGCTGAATCTGGCGCGCGACCGCAACAAAACTCTTCTTGTCGTTACGCACGACAGCCGTCTGGCAACGCGCGGCGATCGGCAGTTGCACATCGTGGATGGAGTACTGCAGTAACTCCGCCGCGGTTGCCGATTTTGCGGTTTGAATTGCGCGCATAAACATTTGAGGTTTTGTTGCTAACATGAAAACCACTGATGCGACGGTGTTGGAGGAACCAAAGACTCACAGGCGTGCGACCGAAGAAACAATTGAACCTGCAATAGAAAGTCGGCCGCGTCCGACCACGGGCGTCAGAGAAGCGAAGATTTACATCGACGGGAAATTCTATTCGGAAGCAAACGCAAAGGTTTCGGTTTTCGATCACGGTTTGCTCTACGGCGATGGAATTTTCGAGGGCATACGTTTTTACAACGGTCGCGTTTTTCGGCTGGAACAACACTTGGAGCGGCTTTGGAATTCAGCGCGTTCGATTTGTCTCCAAGTTCCCATAACCCGGGAGGAAATGACGGAAGCACTACTGGAAACGATTCGACAAAATCATTTGCGTGACGGTTACATTCGTCTGGTCGTCACACGCGGAGTTGGCAACCTGGGTTTGAATCCGGAACAGTGCAAAAATCCGAGCGTGATCATCATTGTGGCGACGATCGCTCTTTATCATGAGGATTTTTACCGGAAAGGACTGAGCATTGTTACTGTCGCGACGCGTCGCAGCAACCCTGCGTCACTCAATCCGGCGGTTAAATCGTTGAACTACTTGAACAATGTAATGGCCAGGATCGAAGCGAACCTTGCCAGCGCAGATGAAGCACTGATGTTGAATGACGCAGGAAACGTTGCTGAATGCACTGCCGACAACGTCTTCATCATCAAGCACGGTAAGATCTTTACGCCGCCGATCACAGCTGGAGCGTTACAAGGAATCACGCGATCGGTTGTGTTTGACATTGCGGGCGAGTTCGACCTCAAAGTCGTCGAAGCAGATTTCACCCGGCACGACATTTTCGTGGCCGACGAATGTTTCCTCACGGGAACTGCTGCCGAGATTGTTCCAGTGGTTAAGGCCGATGGCCGCATTATCGGAAACGGAAAACCTGGCCCGATCACAATGCGCATCGTGGCGCGGTTCCGCGAAATGACACAGAAGACTGGCACGGCGATTTTCGATTAAGCAGCCAGCACCGCCAAGCGAGATGATGTCAGCGCAATGTGGTTGAATGTTTGCAGCAGATCACGGTCTAACTAACAGAGATGTTGTGCGACGTTTGCAAATGTAATGATGCGACAGTTTTCCTGACCCAGATCCTCGAGGGGAAGATGCACAAGGTAAACCTGTGCGAAGCGTGCTCGAAGGAAAAAGGTGTCCAGGATCCCACCAGTTTTGCGCTCGCAGATTTGCTGCTCGGCATCGGGGCAGCCGAAGAAATTGAAAAAGGAGCACCCGCAAAAAAATGCTTCGTATGCGGCTTTAGTCAGGCGGACTTTAAAAAAACAGGCCGCCTGGGTTGCAGCGAATGCTATGGGACCTTCGCCGAGGGTTTGGGTTCGCTGTTAAAAGCAATGCATAAAGGGACCGAGCACGTGGGAAAATTGCCGGAACGCGCGCAGCGCACCATAGCTTTGAACCAGCAAATGCGCGCCCTCACCGAAAATCTGCAGAAAGCGGTGGCTGACGAAAACTACGAGAGTGCTGCCTCGCTGCGCGATCAAATCAAACAGCTCGAAACCGACCTTTCGAATCCAGTATGAAATTTTCAAGCATGCTATCCACTGCGGGCGAATGGCTGCGCGGTGAAGGGCCGCATCACCAGGTTGTAATCAGCAGCCGCGTCCGCCTGGCGCGGAATTTGCGTAATCGTGCTTTTCCCGGATGGGCGAAGAAAGCGGAACGCACATCAATCCTCGAACATATCCGGGTGCACGTCGAAGAGCTTCCCGAGATGCAGGACTCCTTTTCCGAAGGATTGCAGGATTTGGCGGCATTGGACAAACAGGTGCTCGTCGAGCGCCACTTGATCAGTCGCGAGCATGCCGCGAAGGGAGCAGGCAGCGCGGTGGTGGTGAACCGGCGGCAGACACTCAGCGTCATGATCAACGAAGAAGATCATCTCCGGATGCAATCGATCCGTTCCGGACTTCAGTTGAAACAGGCTTTTAAGTTAGTGGATAAGATCGACACCGCGCTCGAAAGCAAACTCGACTACGCTTTCGATTCGCAGCTTGGATATTTGACCGCTTGCCCGACGAACGTTGGGACTGGCATGCGTGCTTCGGCGATGTTGCATCTGCCTGGCCTCGTCCTGAGCGAGCTAATCAACCAAGTCATCCAAGCCGTCAGCAAGATTGGGCTCGCGGTGCGCGGCCTTTACGGCGAAGGCACCGAAGCCATGGGCAATCTTTTTCAGATTTCTAATCAGACTACGCTCGGTGAAAAGGAAGAAGACATCATCAATCGTCTAACTAAAGTCATCGAGACGATCATTGATAAGGAACACGACGCGCGCCAGACTTTGCTGCAAAGAAAACCGAGCACGCTTTGCGATCAGATCGGTCGTGCCTATGGCGTTCTAACTTACGCGCATGCCATGCCATCCAAGGAAGCGTTGAATCTGTTATCGGTTATAAAGCTTGGCATGGATCTCGGCGCGTTCCCGGAACATCACCGCCTGCAAATCGATGAATTGTTCATCGAGACACAGCCGGCCCATCTGCAAAAGAACTCGCAACAGAAGTTAAATGCTGAAGAGCGCGACTATCTGCGTGCGCAAATCATTCGTGACCGTTTGAAAGTTTTCCCCAAACCTGATATTAGTAAGATGGTAAAAGACTCAGGCAATGGCTTGACGGACGCACCATCAACTAATGAATAATTTCACACCGCGAGCTCAACAGGTTTTGGCGCTTGCTCGTAAGGAAGCCGACCGGTTTAACCACAACTATGTCGGCACCGAGCATTTGCTGCTTGGGCTGATCAAACTTGGCCAGGGCGTGGCAGTGAACGTCTTGCAAAAGATGGGACTGGATCTGGAGACGGTGCGGATGGAAGTGGAGAAACAAGTCGGCTCCGGACCTGAGACCAAGATGGTTGGCAACGTCCCATATACGCCTCGCGTCAAAAAAGTACTGGCGCTTGCTGGCAAAGAAGCCAAGGCGCTCAACCATTCCTATGTCGGGACGGAACACATTTTACTTGGGCTGTTGCGCGAAGGCGAGGGGGTTGCTGCCAGAGTGTTGAAGACTCTGGAACTCGATATCGAACGTACGCGCAACGAAATCTTGAAAGAGCTCGATCCGAATTTCACGCCGTCCGAAGCGGAACAGGAAGGTGAGCCGGCAAAGAAAGACGTCAAGACTCCGGCACTCCGTGCATTTGGCCGCGATCTGACCGAGTTAGCGCGTAAGGGCGAACTCGATCCCGTGATTGGCCGGCGCAATGAAATCGAGCGCGTCATCCAAGTGCTTTGCCGTCGGACGAAAAACAATCCGGTATTGATCGGCGAAGCCGGCGTCGGCAAAACAGCAATCGCGGAGGGGTTGGCGCAGGAAATCTCAAACGGCAACGTGCCGGAACTGTTGCGGGACAAGCGTGTGATCACGCTCGACCTGGCATTGATGGTCGCTGGAACAAAATATCGCGGACAGTTCGAAGAACGAATCAAAGCGGTAATGGATGAGATTCGTCGCTCCAAGAACGTGATCCTCTTTATCGATGAGCTGCACACGATCGTCGGCGCAGGGTCAGCCGAAGGCGCGATGGACGCCTCCAACATCATTAAACCGGCCCTGAGTCGTGGCGAATTGCAATGCGTTGGTGCGACGACGATGAACGAATACCGCAAGTACATTGAGAAAGATGCTGCGCTGGAACGCCGGTTTCAGACGATAAAGGTCGATGCGCCGACTGTTGATGAAGCCATTCAAATATTGAAAGGTCTGCGCCCGAAATACGAGGCGCATCACAAAGCCAAGCTCACCGACGAAGCACTCGAGACTGCCGTCAGATTTTCCGATCGTTACATCACTGGCCGCTTTCTTCCCGATAAAGCCATTGACGTTATGGACGAAGCAGGTGCGCGCGCTCGTATCAACTCAATGACGCGGCCTCCGGACGTGAAGGACATCGAAAAAGAAATCGAAGCGATCCGTCTGGAAAAAGAAGGAGCGATCAAGGCCCAGGATTTTGAAAAAGCCGCTTCGCTTCGCGACAAGGAGAAACAAACCAAGGAGAAACTCGACGCCATTTTGACAAAGTGGCGCGAAGAACGCGAAGAGAAAGAGGTCGTCGTGACAGGCGACGATATGATGCACATCATCTCGAAGGTCACCGGCGTGCCGCTCCAGAGGATGGAAGAGCAGGAGACCAAGAAATTGCTCAGGATGGAGGCGGAACTCAAAGAGCGCGTCATTGGCCAGGAGGAAGCGGTCATAGCGATCAGCAAGGCATTACGGCGTTCCCGCGCGGATTTGAAAGATCCCAAGCGCCCGATCGGTTCGTTCGTGTTTCTTGGTCCGACCGGTGTTGGCAAAACCTATCTCGCGCGCACGCTCGCGGAGTTCATGTTCGGCGACGCCGACGCGTTGATCCAAATCGACATGTCGGAGTACATGGAGAAATTCACAGCGTCCCGTTTGATCGGGTCGCCGCCGGGGTATGTCGGTTACGAGGAAGGCGGACAACTTTCTGAGGCCGTGCGGCGCCGGCCGTACTCGGTGGTGCTCTTCGACGAAATTGAAAAGGCGCACCCCGACGTGATGCATCTTCTTCTACAGATTTTGGAAGACGGCAAGATTACAGACTCGTTAGGCCGCAAGATCGATTTTCGAAACACGATCATCATCATGACTTCCAACGTCGGCGCTGAATTGCTTAAGAAGCAGACGGTGATGGGCTTCGGTGCACCAAGTGACGGACACGATTACAATTCCATGCGCGACAAGATTCTTGAGGAATCCAAACGCGTCTTTAAACCCGAGTTCCTCAACCGGCTGGATGAGATCATCGTATTTCATTCGCTTGGCAAACCCGAGCTGTTGCAAATTGTCGACCTGGAGGTCGACAAAGTGCTTGCCCGCATCAAAGCCAAGGACGTTCATATCGACCTGCAGCAAAGCGCGAAGGAATTTCTGATAGAGAAAGGATACGATCCGCAATATGGCGCACGACCGATGCGTCGCGCTGTCGAACGTTTTCTTGAAGATCCACTCGCGGAAGAATTGCTCCGCGGCAACGTCAAACCCGGCGATCGCGTGGATGTCGTTGCTGCCGATGGCAAGTTGTCGTTCCAAGTTCCGGCAACACAGACAGAAAGCAGCGCACCGGCGGCGCCGGCACCGAGCTAGGACGCGGCGCGGGAATTGACGATTCCAAGTCAATGTGACACATTGTGTCACATGAAGACGATTACCATTCGCGAACTTCACCACAATACTGGTGAATGGGTCCGAAAGGCCGCGAAGTTCGGTGAGATCCATGTCAGCGAACGCGGCAAAACCATCGCCAAGATCGTACCGCAAACCTCGGCACCTGAAGTACCGTATTTTGCACGCCGAAAGCTCAGCCCGGAGTTTCGCAGAATCATGCACCGTCTTCGAGGCGGAACCGACAGCACACAGATTATTTCCGAAGATCGCGACGCTCGTTAAGCTTTGATCTATCTAGATTCAACCTGCCTTGTCCGATTGTACGTTCAGGACGCCGGCTACGAACGCGTTCGTCACTTGGCCGCATCGGACTTCGTCGCTTGCGCCCAACATGGCCGGGTCGAGGTTATTTCAGCGTTCCACCGGAAGCTTCGAGAGCGCGCTATCAGCGCGCGTCTGTACAAGATTACTCTCCAAGAGTTCCTTAACGAAACGCGTGGCGGAGCGTTTAGATGGTTACCGTTATCAGAGCGCGTTTTCGAACGTGCGGAGGTCGTTTATGCCAAATTGCCTGCGACGATCTTTTTGCGTGCCGCGGATGCTTTGCATTTGTCGACAGCGTCCGAGAACGGCTTTCGCGAGATTCATTCTAATGATGCAAAGCTGTTGAGCGCTGCTTCGCATTTTGGGCTGCGCGGCTTAAACGTAATCGATTAGTCAGGCCCGCGGATGGGCATCCGCGTATGCTTTCTTGAGACGCTCGACAGTTACGTGCGTGTAGATCTGAGTCGTGGAAAGACTGGCGTGCCCGAGTAACGCCTGCACGCTACGCAGATCTGCGCCGCGATCGAGCATGTGCGTCGCAAAGCTGTGGCGCAATTTGTGTGGGCTCATGGAAATGGGAATGGACGTGCGCCGAACGTATCGTTTCAACACCAGCCAAACTGAGCGCGCGGATATTCGTCTTCGCGCTTTGTTGATGAAGAGGGGACCCGCGTGAACGTTGGCCATCGCCCGATATTTTTGGATCGCTTCCAGCGCTGGCAAGCCTACCGGGCAGACGCGTTCCTTGCGGCCTTTACCGAATACGCGCACCGATTCTGTGTAAGGATCAACGTCGGATACATCGAGCGCAGCCAGTTCGCTCAAGCGCAAGCCGCTGCTGTAAAACAATTCCATAATACCAACGTCGCGTAGAGGCATCCATGATGGTGCAGATCGGCTCTTTGGCTCGCGGGTTGGCGCTGTGAGAAGTTCGTCCACTTGTTGGCGCGTCAGGACCAGCGGCAGTTTTTTTTCCATCTTTGGCAGTTGTACCTCGCGGACAGGATTATGTCGGAACTGTTTCCGAGCGGCGAGGAACTGATAGAAAGTGCGCAGTGCTGAGAATTGCAGTCGCACGTACGAACGCGCCTGCTCGCGTTTCATGATCGCAAAGAGATAATCCCGAAAATCGTCGGCTGTACATTTTTTCCACGACGTTTTGTTTTCGGCGCGGAAACTAGTCAATGCATGGCGATACGCCTTGAGGGTGCGCGGTGAAGCGTTTCGCTCGTTCGCGAGATAGCGCAAGAATTCCTCGACGAGAGAATCGCGTGTCGTTCCCGGCGCGGTCGAGGAATTCTGAAATGAGGCTTTTGAAATCTTGCCGCGGGATCCCCCGGCTTCTCGCGCGTCTGCGCGACCCGCTCGGGATGACGAAGCCCTCATTCGGGTTTCTCGACGACGTATCGCAGGTCGGTTGGATTAGAGCGACCACTCATTTGGCTTTTGAAAATCGGTGTCGGCGTAGTGGAAATAAGCTCGTACCCCTTCAAAACGAACTCTGGGTAAATCCCGTTGCTAGCTGGCTCATACACTTTGTCGCCACTGAAGTAGCCGTAAAGTTTGTATTCGTAGTTGTTGTCACTGCCGAATTCCAGGCGTTCGCGGTCCGGCGCAAGTTTCCCTTTCTCATTGAGCATTACCAGCTCTGCTGTGCTCCATGGCTGGCCCGGCTTGCGAACATAACCCCAGAATTTGTAATCGGGTTTGTAATAACGCCGACCAATATAATAATCGCCGGTAGGTTCAGCTGCGATTTGTTGCACCATCTCGACTCTCGCCTGCTGAATGCCTTGCGGAACAGTTTCGCAACCGGCGAAGAACAGTGCGCTCAACACCACATTCGTGGCCAACAAATACTGAGCAGCGCGTCTCATTGCTTGAACGGGCATCATTTACGCAGCTTTGCGCCGGGCGCAATTGCTAGCTCACGGGCACAAGGTCCGGCAATCATTTTCAGTGCAAGATAAATTGCATGGTTTCGACCGGCCCGCTAGTATTCGAAGGCATGTTCGAAGTTGAGATTTATGCGCGTGGCTTGCGCGAAATGGAGAACGTCCTGGAATTGGACCGACAGCTCGTGGAGATCGCCGGCCTGCGTTACAAGATGGACACAAATCACGATATTGTTTACCTCGAGTTCGACGAACCGACTTTGAGCATTCGCGAAATTCGCACCATTTTTCTTAAGCTTGATCTTGAACCGCTTTTTATCGGCGCAATTCCGACCGAATTGCAGTCGCGAACAAAGACCGAGCGGCTGAACGCCTAGCGACGTAATCGGCGATTAGTGGTCAGAACAAAACGTTGTGCAGCACGCTCTTTAGCCGTTCACTGTCCGCTCATCTCTCATCGCCTCTTCCATAATGGTCCGCTTCTTTAGCGCCCTCGGCGCGCCGCTGATCGCGTTCGTCCAATATCTCGGCGAACTCGTCCTGCTGGCTGCTGACACGTTTCGTTCCGTCTTCACCCACAAGCTGCGGTGGAAATTGTTCCTCAATCAGGTTGTCGAAATAGGATTGCTTTCACAGCTCGTCGTCATAATCACTGGCGCGTTCACTGGTGCGGTGTTCTCAGCACAAACGTTTTTCCAATTTAACAAATTGGGAATGGGTTCAGCTGTAGGCGCAGTAGTTTCGGTTTCACTCTGCCGCGAACTCGCGCCGGTGCTGACTGCTCTAATGGTAGCCGGACGCGTTGGCGCAGCGATGTCAGCGGAGATCGGCACGATGAAAGTCACCGAGCAAATCGATGCTTTGCGCGCGCTTGCTGTTTATCCGGTTGATTACCTGGTAGTGCCGCGCGTACTGGCCATGATGGTCTCAATGCCACTTCTGGTGGCGGAGTGCATCGCCGTCGGCATCGCAGCCGGTTATCTCGTGGCGATTTTCATGCTCGACATTAACGGCACTTACTACATGGCGAACATGGTGCGCTGGACGCGCAGCCGCGATATCATCATGGGTCTCTCAAAAGCGTTCTGTTTCGGGATACTCATCGTATTCATCAGTTGCCAGAAAGGATTGGCCACACGGGAGGGAGCCGTTGGCGTCGGTCGAGCCACTACTGAGGCAGTGGTCAACGCCTCGCTCGCAGTCCTGATTTGCAATTTCTTTCTCACCATGATGTTCAACATTATTTATCCGGCCGGATATCAGTAATGCTGCTCAGTTGAGACTTGTCGGCCAAGAGTCGAAGTTTGAGCTACGATGATCGAAGCGCCTCCATCTCCGAAGACGTCCCCGGGATCACCCCTGGTTTCGGACAATTCGTCGCCCATGATTGCCGTGCGTTCGTTGCAAAAGAAAATCGGACAACAGGAAATTTTGCGCGGTGTCGATCTTCAGATCAGGAGCGGCGAAACGCTGGCCATTATTGGGCGGAGCGGTGGCGGCAAGAGCGTTTTGTTGAAACACATGGTTGGGTTGATGGAGCCCGACTCGGGGGAAATTTGGATCCAGGGCCAAAACATCATTGGATTGAAGGAGCGCCAGCTCGGCGCGATCCGAAAAAAGGTTGGGATTCTATTTCAAGGTGGTGCGCTTTTTGATTCGATGACGGTTGAAGACAACATCGCCTTTCCTTTACGCGAAGCCGGCGAGCGCGATCGAAAAGCTCTGCGCTCAAAGGTTAGTGAGATGCTTGAAGTGATGGAAATGGAAGGGCAGGAAGATAAGATGCCGGAAAGTTTGAGCGGCGGGATGAAAAAACGCGTCGGGCTGGCGCGCGCCATCATTCGGCGGCCCTCGTGTGTATTGTACGATGAGCCGACAGCCGGTCTCGATCCTGTAGTCGCTGATAGCATCAATCGATTGATTCGCCGGCTGCAACAGCGTTTTGGAATGACCAGCGTGGTTGTCACCCACGACATGAAAAGCGCGTTTGATGTGGCGGACCGAATCGCCTACCTGCACGAAGGCCGGATCTATTTTAACGGAACGGCGAATCAGCTTCAGCAATCGAGCGATCCACTCATTCAGGATTTTCTCCTCGGCCGATCTAACGGCGGAGGCGCTTGACCTCAATTGCTTCCAGTCTCGAGGGTGAACGCGCTCGCGTGAGCCGTCGCTTCCCTTGCGAAAATCAGCAGCAAGATCGACAATAAACATTCAAAATGAACCGGCACGAGCGAGGTTTGGAATTCAAGGTGGGCATTTTTGTTTTTGTAGGGCTGGCGATGTTAGGCGCGCTGCTCGTGCAATTCGGTCGGCTTGGTGAAGGCTTTAAGACGTATTACACCGTCACGGTGCGCTTCAGTGATGCGAGCGGACTGCTGAAAGGCACCGACGTCTTGCTCGCCGGAGCGAGAATCGGAAAAGTCGCGGCTGGCCCGAAGCTAGTTCGTGAGGGGGGCGGCGTGGCTGTACCTCTGAAAATCTATGATTACATTAAGATCCCTGAGGGAACGAAGTTCACAGTCGGCAGTTCGGGTTTGCTCGGCGATCGGTTCGTGAATGTAGCGATACCGACCGGACCTCAGAAGGCCTATCTGCCGCCGAATGCCGACGTCAACGGCGCACGCGAGACTGGCATCGAGGATCTCACACGCTCAGGCGGTGCGCTCGTGAACGACCTCCGCGGTACCGTGCAAAAGATCGACATAACTGTGAACCGTCTGAATCAAGACACTCTTTCGCCGGCAAACATGGAAAACCTGAAGGCGAGCATGGAACATTTGAACCAGGCTACCGGTGCGTTAGCAGAATCATCCAAGAAACTGGATGGCGTGATCGAACAGGCAGATTCGGCGATGGCCTCCGCGAAGAAGGCCGCCGACGGTTTGCAGAATGCAATTACGGATACGCGGAAAGTTTTGCATACCGCCACACAAGGTAAAGGTTTGGTGGCGACACTGCTGAATGATCAACAACTGTCGAACGATCTGCATGCGCTCGTAAGCAACCTGCGGGCACACGGCGTATTGTTTTATCGCGATAGCGCCGCAGGCCGTCAGGCCGCCCCACCGGCACAAGCCACACCATCACGAAAAGCTCAAAACCGGTGAGCTTATCAGTACCGTTAAAACGAACAACTGCTCGAGCTTAACGGAGTCATGACGGCAAATAAATTTCGCGAGCTGGCGCTGAGTTTTCCGGAAGCGATTGAATCGGCGCACATGCATCATCCTGACTTTCGTGTCGGTGGAAAGATTTTCGCAACGCTCCGATATCCTAACGAGAACTCGGCGACGGTGAAGCTATCACCCGACAAGCAAAAAGAATTTGTCGGAAGTAATCCGGACATCTTCCAGCCGGCGAAAGGCGCTTGGGGTCGGCAGGGAAGCACAATTGTTCACTTGCCGTCGGCAACAATCGAAATCGTGAGAGAAGCGCTCACCGCAGCGTGGCACAACACGGCGGCGAAGCGGCTATCGAAAAATCGCTAACGGAGTCCAACCGCTTTGCGCACGCGGTCCATGACTTGATTGGCGATTTCGTTAGCACGCGCCGCGCCGTGGGTGAGGACATCGTCGATGTACGATTTATCCTTGAGAATTTCTTCACGGCGTTTGCGCATCGGCGCGAAATATTCCCAGAGTTTTTCGAACAACTGTTTCTTGAAATCGCCGTAACCAGTACCCCCCTTTGCAAATCGCTCACGCATGTCTGCGATTTCATCGTTCGACGCGACCAACGAGTAGAGCTTGAAGATTGTCGATGTCGCCGGGTCCTTTGGCGCGTCCACCGCTACGGAATCGGTAACGACGCTCATCACGCGTTTTCGCATTTCTTTCTCCTCGCCGAAGATGTCGATGTTGTTGCCGTAACTTTTGCTCATTTTCTGGCCATCGAGGCCGGGCACGGTTTCGGTTTCGGGCTGAATGCGCGGCTCGGGCAGCTTGAAAATCTGTCCGTACGTTTCGTTCATTTTCACAGCGAGATCGCGCGTCATTTCGATGTGCTGTTTCTGGTCCTTGCCGACTGGCACGACGTCGCTGTCGTAAATCAAAATGTCCGCCGCCATCAGGATGGGATAGCTGAACAGTCCAACGTTCGCGCTCATACCGCGGGCGAGTTTGTCCTTGTAGGAATGCGCCCGTTCGAGTAATCCCATCGGTGCGACCGTCGATAGTATCCAGGCGAGCTCCGTCACCTGCGGCACATCTGAATGACGAAAGAGCGTTGCGCGCTCCGGGTCGAGGCCGCACGCGAGAAAATCGAGCGCGATGCGACGACTGTTTGCGCGCAACATTTCCGGGTCACGCAAACTCGTGAGCGCATGGTAATCGGCGACGAAATAAAGCGCTTCACCCTCGACTTGAAGCGCGACCGCAGGCCGCATCATGCCAAAATAATTGCCGATGTGCAGGGCACCGCTGGGCTGGATACCGGACAAAATGCGCATCGAACTAAGTAAATGACGAATGCCTGATGTCGAATCTCGAATCAATGATGAAGCGCGAATGAACCTGTAGGGCGTCTGTGTCAGTCCCGAAAGCATTCGGGATTCGCAGAAACGCCCTACAATTATTGGCGATCCGGATATCCCTGACTTCGTTCTGGTAAACCGGCACGGCAGCGATTAAAACAATTCCTCAATGGCGAAAAATTCCGAGCCTGTTTCGGTCGTCACCGGAGGTGCGGGTTTCCTCGGCTCGCATCTCGTAGACCGGCTATTGGCAGAAGGTCATCGTGTCATCGCCATCGACAATTTGATCACCGGCAACACCGCGAACATCGGCCACCTCGCCGGCAATCAGAAATTCCGGTTCGTCAAACACAACGTCTCGAATTTCATTTTCGTTCCGGAACAACAGATCGACTACGTGTTTCATTTCGCATCGCCAGCCAGTCCGATCGATTATTTGGAACTCCCGATTCCGACCCTCAAAGTTGGCGCGCTCGGCACGCACAACGCGCTTGGTTTAGCCAAGGACAAAAAAGCCACGTTCATTCTCGCTTCTACGTCGGAGACGTACGGCGATCCCTTGGAGCATCCGCAAAAAGAAGATTACTGGGGCAACGTGAATCCCATCGGTCCTCGCGGCGTTTACGACGAAGCGAAACGATTCGCGGAAGCGATCACCATGGCTTACCACCGATATCACCGCGTGGATACGCGAATCGTGCGGATCTTTAACACGTACGGTCCGCGGATGCGCTTGCGCGACGGCCGCGTGGTGCCGGCGTTTATTGGACAGGCCCTGAGCGGGCAACCACTCAGTGTGTTCGGCGACGGATCGCAAACGCGCTCTTTTTGTTACGTCTCGGATTTGATCGATGGAATTTTTCGACTTGCGATGAGCGATTTCCACGAGCCAGTCAACCTTGGCAATCCGCGCGAGATGAGCATCAAACAGTTTGCAGATGAAATCATCCGAATCACGGGGACGAAATCTACAGTCGAATATAAACCCTTACCCGTGGATGATCCGAAGGTGCGCCAACCGGACATTACCCGCGCGAAAAAAGTCCTCAGTTGGGAACCGCGAGTTCAGTTCGAGGAAGGCATCAAGAAAACGATCGAGTACTTTAAACAGTCGTTGAAGAGTTGAAGCATTTAGGCGCGCGCACCTTTTTGTCACTCTGAGCGAACCAAAGAATCTGTGGTTCTCTGCTGTGCGTCTCAAGCAATCATCCAGAGATGTTTCGCTCCGCTCAACATGACAACATGATTAACGCCTTCGATTTGCGCAGAAATTTTACTAGCGTTTGCTGCGATTTGGCTTTGAGTTCTGCATGTTCAAGGGTGCGCTCTTTCTGGCGCTCGGGTTTTTTGCTGTTTGCTTTCCGGTCGTAGCGCAGCAGGCCAAACATTCCGGAGCCGCGCAACATCGCATCGCCGCATCCGCGTTAATGCCGCTCGATACGGTTTCGAATTTCAGCATCTACCGTCCCAATCTTACGAACGCGCCCAGTTCCATTCTATTTCACAACGGGCCCGTGCGCGCATGGTCCGACGGCGCGCAGTTGGCAAGCGAGAGTGCGCTCGTGCAAATCGGCATGGCGCCGCTCGGCTTATTTCCAGTGACGTATTTCGCTCCGAGCGATGTCGGACCCACGCCCATCAGGAAGCCAGGCGCCGCTTCCAATTCTCGGTCGCAAATGGCTGCGACCGATGGAAAGGATTTGCCAGGTGAGATGATCAGTTCGCCGTTGAATCAAGTCTATTACACAGGAGAAGTGGGGTTCGTTTACGGGCGATGGAGCGGCAAAGGCAACGGCGACTACTGGCAGAATTACGTTTCGGGCCAGGTCGGCAACGATCACTTTCAGATCAATGCCGGCGCGTCGTTCGAGAATTCGAGCGGTAACTCCTCGAAAATTCGCGCGTATCCATTTTCGAGATAGGTGCCGGACGGGAGCAGTTCAAAGTGCCGCGGAAGCTGGAGTGTTCGCGAGATTAGTCGAAAGGGTTTGACCGAATCCTCGCTCTCATTAACACCGGTCTTTAGACCGGTGGTCATTGGGGCGCTCCCTGAGCCGTTTTAACGGCTTGCTACGAGAACGCTTTTTCGATAAGCCGTTGAAACGGCTATTGCTGGATCATACCCCCTGTGCACCGGTCTGAAGACCGGTGTTAATAATATCGAGCCAGTTGCCGGAACATTCCTGTTGAAATTTGCTTGGGCATTTTCGAATTGCGATTTAGACCTTTAACCCGATGCCCGGACCATCGCGCTTGATTACTGTTAACCTCGGATCTCAGACGATTGGTCTCGCGGAGTTTCGAGTGGCTCACGGCGCTCTGGTCCTGGTGGATTATCGCCTGCGCGAAGCGCCTCTCGATCCTGAGACCGGGCAGCGTCGCGAGGCACATCTTGCGTTCGACGAGGGCGCCGCTGTGTTGCGCGAGATCATGCATGAAATGCAAATTCCCCGGCGCCCGGTGAACTATGCTTTGCCCGCGCAATCAGTGTTTGCTCGGTTTGTGAAACTGCCGCCGGTGGGAGGGGAAAAACTGGACAAAATCATCTCGTTCGAAGCGCAGCAAAATGTCCCATTCCCTCTGGACGAAGTCGTCTGGGATTATCAGCTCGTCGGCGGAGGACTGGGCGAAGAAATTCAGGTCGTCCTTGTCGCCATCAAAATTGATTTGCTCGAGCAAGCCAATGCAGCGGTGGAAGGAACAGGCTTACAGACTTCCATCGTGGACATTGCGCCGATGGCGCTCTACAACGCCTTTCGCTACAGCTATCCCGAGGTCAACGATTGTTCGCTGCTGCTGGATATCGGTGCGCGCACCACGAACATTCTTTTCATTGAATCAGGAAGAATTTTTTTGCGCAGCATCCCGCTGGGCGGCACCGCGATGACCGCCGCGATCGCGAGAGAATTCAACGAATCATTTGCCGCGGCGGAAACTCGCAAGAAACGGGATGGCTTTGTGGGGTTGGGCGGCGCTTATGCCGAACCTGCCGATCCCAACGTTGCGCTCGTTTCGAAAATCGCTCGCAGCACTATGACCCGCCTCCATGCAGAATTGATGCGTTCCATCACGCACTACCGCGCCCAACAGCAGGGAAATCGTCCGGCACGGATTTTCCTGTGTGGCGGCGGTGCTGGAATGCCGTACTTGCGCGAGTTCCTTCACGAAAAATTTGAAGTGCCGATCGAATTTTTCAATCCGTTGCAGAACGTATCGGTTGCCGAGTCGGCGCCGATGCAGGACGTGGCGCATTCGGCACATTTGTTAGGTGAATTGGTCGGGCTGGCACTGCGCAGCGTCACGGCTTGTCCGATGGAATTGAATCTGCGGCCGGCGAGCGTCGTTCGCAGGCACGATCTGGAAAAACGTCTGCCGTTCTTCATCGCGGCGGCGGCGTGCATTCTGTTCGCGCTGCTGGGCTGGTCGGCTTACTACACGCGTGCGGCGCAGGTCGCGCAGCAAACGGCAGAGACACTCCGCCAGAAGAACGACACCATGCACGTAGCTGAGGGACAGTTGGACAAGCTTAAAAAGCAAATCACCGCATTGGACAACACTGCGACCCCGCTGATCACAGCTGTGAACGATCGCAATTTTTGGCCGCAGATCCTCGAACAGCTAAACTCGCGCCTCCCTGAGTCAGACATTTGGATCACGGAGTTGGCTGCGACTTCCGGTGGAAAATTGTTAGGCGTCTCTGAAAAACGCGCTGCCGAACTTATGGCCACTCCTCCTCCTGCGCAGGCTGGTCCGAGAGGGAAAGCCCCGACTGCGGGCGCGAACGTGATCGACGGCATCAACGTGCACGGGCTTTACTTGTACAATCCAAAACAGCAGGAAATCGTTGTCGATTACCTCCGGAATCTTTCGAACTCGCCGCTTTTTGTCGTCAATGCGAAAACGCCCGAGCGTTTTATAAAATCCAATTCCGTCCCGGACGACACCGAATGGGCGTTCCCGTTTGAGCTTCAGCTTACGCTTCGCAAACCGGTGAAAATGCCATGAGTGGTTTAACGACTAACCACGAATGGACACGAATGGACACGAATAGCGAAAAGCTCTTGTTAAAAGACGAGGTGTTTCAGGTTGTCGGATGCGCCATCGAGGTTCTCAACACGATCGGGCATGGTCTTGTAGAAAAGCCGTACGAAAACGCATTGGTCATTGAATTTTTGCTGCGAAAAATTCCATTCAGGCAGCAGCCCTCGTACGATGTGCTCTACAAAGGTCACAAGATCGGGTTGTTTATTCCTGATCTAATTGTTTTTGACGCGCTCGTCGTGGATACAAAGGTAATCGACAAAATCACCGATCACGAACGTGGACTGATGTTGAACTATCTCCGCATCACAGGTCTGCGTGTTGGAGTAATCCTCAACTTCAAGCACAGGAAATTGGAATGGGAGAGGATTGCCTTATAAAATTCGTGTCTATTCGTGTCCATTCGTGGTTACCGGCATGAAATGGTTTCAGCAAAATCGCGCGCTCGGCACTCTTCTTCTCGTTTCGGGAATTTGCATCTTGCTGGGCGCGGCCCTGCTTTACTGGAGATGGAGTGTTTGGAGCGACGCAAAGCAAACGTTCGACCAGGTAACAGCAGAGCGGAACCGTCTGCAGGGTATCGATCCATTCCCTAACCACGCGAATTACCAGAAATTGCAGGGATACCTCGAGAGATACAGCGCTGCCCTGGACAAGTTCAAAGACGAACTGAAAACCGAAGTCGCCCCTACGCCACCTCTTGCGCCTAACGAGTTTCAGTCGCGCCTGCGCGAGGCGACCCTCGCCGCGGAGGAAAGGGCGCGCAAAAATAACGTGAAGTTACCCGACAAATTCCAGCTCGGTTTCGATGAATTCGGTCGGATCATGCCGACCACAGCAATGGCGGCGTTGCTGGGACAGGAACTCTCGCAAGTACAGATGTTCATTGAGATTTTACTCGATGCGAAAGTGGACAGCATCACGTCGTTTCACCGTCAACCGTTGCCGGAAGAACGCGGAGCATCGCCAACGCCGGCTCAGCCTCCCGGTCAAAGAGTTGCGGCGGCCGCGAAACCGGGCGGCACGGCCGCGCCGAAATTGATCGAGCGCAACGTGGTTGAGGTTACGTTCAAGGCTGCGCCCGGTGCCGCGCGAAAAGTCATCAACGAAATCACAAGTTCCACCGACCAATTCTTTATCATTCGCACGCTTTACGTCCACAATGAAAAAGACAAAGGGCCACCGCGCGAGAGAACCGGAGCGTCCACGCCCGCTCCAAGCGCGCAAGCATCTCCCGGCCAATCACCCGCAAGCGCTCTAAACTTCATCGTCGGCAACGAGCACATCGAAGTCTCTGCCACGATCGAAATGCTGAGGTTTACGTTTTGATTTCAACCACGGATTACACGGATGACACGAATCATTCTTCGCTTGTCATGTCGAGCGAAGGCGAGACATCGAATTTCAATTTTGAGTGATGGCACGTGAAACGAATGACGAAGCACGAATGAGAAATGACGAAACAAATCCGAATGACCAAATTGTAGGGCGTCTGTGCCAGCCCCGACCGCTTTCGGGATTCGCAGAATGGAGCTGCTACGGACCGAGCAACGTAGACGGGCAAATCGGAGACCAAGCCAAGCGGGAACGGGAGAGTCAAAAACCCTACAAGTATTTCGACCTTCGTCATTCCTTCGACATTCGACATTCGGATTTCGTCATTAATAAAATTCGTGTCTATTCGTGTGCATTCGTGGTTAATCATTAGCCGTGGCGAAAGCAATCGACTGGCTTAAGGCAAATTACGATCGCGCGGTGGTCATGGCTGCGGCGGGCTTTCTTTTCATTTCCGCCGTTGCCATCTGGTGGAGCGCAATCCAATTCAACAATCGCCTTATTACTCCGCCTACAGTTGCACCGAAAACCGCCTCGCAACCCCCAGTCGCAGTTGAGCTCGATCTCGCCGCAGAACAGGTCGAGAAGCCGCTGCAATGGAAAGCCAGCATGCGTTCCGGTCTGTTCGTTCCGGAAAAACATTTCATCGGGCCGGATGGCATGCCAGCGACGTTACAAAACACCCAGGTACATGCGCCGGTGCCTAACGAGTGGTTCGAAAAATATGCGTTGCCCATTGAAGACGCCGATGCTCTTGAACAGGACCCCGATAAGGATGGGTTCAATAATCTCGACGAATGGCAGGGCAACACCGATCCAACCAACGCAGAATCGCACCCTGATTACACCACAAAGTTACATCTGGTGTCGGCCAAGGAGGAACCGTTCCGCTACGTTTTTGCGTCCCGCACAAGAGACAAGTTCGGCATCAACAGCACCGACGAAAGCGAGCCGACGCAATTCCTGAAAGTTGGGGACGTCATCCGTGGTACCGACTTCAAGATCACGCAGTTCACTGAGAAACAGGAACGGAATCAGTACGGCATGAAGAAGGATGTGTCGGAGTTATTGCTCGAGCATCAGCAGAATCACGCGCAGCTCACGCTGGTGAAGGAACAGGTCGCCACGTCGCCGCAATCCATCGCCACGTTCGTTTATACCTGGGGTAGCCGGAAGGAATTTGAAGTGCGCAAAGACCAGGAGTTTCCGCTCGCAACGGCTGAAGGCAATCGGACATACAAACTCACCGACGTGCATCCGGACAAAGCCGTGATCGTAAACACGCAAGAGCCAGGTACGCCGATCGAGATCGGCCTCACGAGCCCTTAGAGCTTCACCGCAGAGGCCACCGAGGACACGGAGACAAGTTCTTCATCCGCAGAGTTGAAACTCGCTCGCGTCCCCGTTCGCTCGCCGCTACCCTGGCGGCTTTACCTTCTATGTCGCTGTTCCCGTCAGCTCCATTGCACTGATTTACGTAGATTGGGCATTCGCGCTTCGTCATTTGCGATCATCCGCGCCATCCGTGGTTGCCTCTTCCTTTTTCACCTTCGTGTTTATTCGTGTCCATTTGTGGTTCTTGTCTGAAAATTTTCCTTGAACCTCGTAGAAGCGATCAAGTAAAAGCGACCTCAGCGTGCGATTGGCGCGCACCCTATACGCGACGGATTAACTCCGGAAATCCCCAGAAATCACGAAGGCACCGCAATGAAAAAACAAATTAATCCCTCCACCAAGGCGCACGTTCTCAGGCGCGGGCTCGTGATACAACTTGTTGGCGCGTTGTTCCTCGCCTTGTTAGCCGCGGCTAACAATTTGCCGAAGGAAAACATCATTTCTCCCGCTTCTTTACAACCCAGTGCTGCGACGCACGAGACGCGGGCGGGGTTGCAAGAAGTGATCGAGTTCTCGAACGCGAATAAGGTTGCCCCGCCTGTTGAAACGGTTTCGTGGGCGCCGCCGACGCGCAGCAGTTTTATGGCGACTTGGGACAGCGTAAACGACGCTAAAGGCTACTTGCTGGATGTCTCGACGAGCAACTCGTTCAGCAGTTACGTGGACGGCTATCACGGGTTGGACGTTGGCAATGTCGAGGGTCGAGCTGTAACCGGATTAAACCCAGGAACGACGTACTATTTTCGGGTGCGTCCTTACACAGCCGCCAGTTCGGGCGAGTACTCGAATGTCACCACGGCTGCGACAGAAGCTCCCACCGGGCCGATCATTATTCCAACATTCGACTGCTCGATCCTGAATGATCCGAGTTCCGCGGCCATTCAGGCCATGATTATGCGGGCCATCGCGATATACGAGTCGCTGTTCAGCGATCCGATCACGATCCAGATTCTTTTCCGTTACTCCACTACTGGTCCGGCACCCTGCCCCAGCGCCAGCCCGAGCGCCAGCCCCAGCGGGACGCCTTTGCCGCCAGGGGTTCTCGCAACAAGTTCTTCGACCATTTACACTGTACCGTGGAACGATTTCATCACCGCTTTAAGAGCGGACGCAAAAACCAGTAACGACATTGAAGCGAATGCCAGTCTGCCAGGGCCGTTGTCCACAAACATCGCACCATCGAGTGCGAACGGGCGAGCGGTGAGCTTAAACAACACACTGCCGGCCATGTGCGCAGACGGCCACACGGGACAGTGCGAACCGGGACAGGGCCCGTATGACGGAATCGTTACGCTGAATTCCGCGCAACCTTTCTCGTTCAGCCGGCCTCTCCTCAGTGGCACCTTCGATGCACAGCGTGCGGTTGAGCATGAAATTGATGAGGTCATGGGCTTTGGGTCGGGCTTAAACCGCAACGGACCGCCGTGTCTGTCGTACGAAGCGGAGTCGCCTAGTTGCCCCCAACCTCCCGGAGAAGAATGTAGCATCGTGGCGGGAGGCGCGGTGATTCAAAGCTGCCTGAACTGCTCCGGCGGATTCGACGTAGGCTTCGTGGGCAACAACTCGGGTACTCTCCAGTTCAATCAGGTTTTTGCTAATGCATCGGGCCGTTTGAACGTGAGGATCTGGTACGCCAACGGAGACGCGGTGCGCTACGCGCTTCTGAGCGTGAACGGCGGCCCAGGAACGTCTTTGACCTTTCCGTCCACCGGGTCATTTCAGACTCTCGGGTCAATACAGACGACCCTCACAAATTTGAATCCCGGCAGCAACAACACGCTTAAGTTCTCCAATCCGATCGTTGGTGACTGGGCTCCGGATTTCGACCGGATTGAGGTGACCTGCACTATTCCACCACCCGCCAGTATCCGCCCGCAGGACTTGTTTAGTTGGTCGTCTCCGGACGTCAGGAATCTTACTTCGGACGGCACACGTTATTTCTCGATCGATAGCGGCAGCACCAACATTGTTAATTT
>DASXHS010000044.1:0-6222 GCA_036488345.1 Candidatus Udaeobacter sp. | reverse complement strand
GAGCACTGCGCGCACTGCGATATGAAGCTTCAGCCGAGAAGTTTTGCCGGAGCACCTCTCCCGATAATTCTACCCGCCTGAAGGAGTATTACTTCTTCGCAAATTGCAGTCGCTTCCATGGGATCGTGCGTCACGAAGAGCATTGGAACGCCGAACTCGCGATGAAGCGTCTGTAGTTGCTGCAAAATGGCATTTTTCAATTTTGCGTCCAGCGAAGTCAACGGTTCGTCAAGGAGCAACAATTGGGGCGCCGAAAGTAGCGCACGCGCGATCACGACACGTTGATTTTCACCACGCGAAAGCGAGCGGACGTGGCGATCCAGTAAATGTCTGATCTCCAAAAAATCGGTGATGTGATGGAACTCAAGCGTGCCGTCTTTTGACTTGCCGTCGCTCCCGTAAAGGAGATTCCGTTGGACAGACAAATGGGGGAACAGCGAATCGTATTGCGGAACATAGCCCAGCCTCCGCAGGCGAACCGGCAGCGAATAATTTCGTCCAGTGTTGTCGAATAATTGACCATTGAACGAGATGTTTGCGGTGTCCGGTTTCCGCAGCCCGGCAATGGTTTCCAGGAGCGACGTTTTTCCCGCGCCAGAAGGTCCAAAGATTGCAGTGCGAGCGTGCTGAAGCTCAATATCGACATCGAGCGTGAATTGCTGAAGACGGAGAGACAATTGTCGGATTGCCAGTTTCATCCCATCGATCGTTTCTTCATGAGCAGTTCGCTTAGCCATACCGCGGTGAAAGCAATGACGACGCATATGACCAGAAGACGATAGGCAGTTGCATCGTGCCCAAGTTGTACGGCGGAGAAAATTTCGAGTGAAAGCGTTGTTGTTCTCCCCGGAATATTTCCCGCCACGAGTATCGTCGCTCCGAATTCGCCAACGGCACGGGCAAACGCCAGGACGATTCCAGCAACGATGCCACGCGAAGCAAGTGGAAGCGTGATGGTGAAAAAGACACGCACGTCACGGGCGCCCAGTGTTCGCGCGATCTGCTCAAGGCGCTGATCGACGCCCTGAAATCCAACGCGAGCAGAACGGACAAGCAGCGGAAAAGACATCACCGCAGCCGCCAGGACGACCGCGCGCCAGGTGAACACAACGTCAATGTCGAAATGCTGGCTTAGGAAATGTCCAATCGGGCCGCGACGTCCAAACATTTTCAGCAGCACCAATCCCGTCGCCACAGGGGGTAACACCAGCGGCAAAGTGACGACGGTCTCCACCAAAAGTTTCCCAGGCCAGCGATACCGATCCAGCAACCAGGCTATAGCCAATCCCACAGGAAGAATTAGCAATGTGCTGAACGCGCAGACGGCCAGCGTGAAACGAACGATCTGCCATTCCACTGGCGAGAACGACATCGTCAAAACTTCACAATGAAGCCGTAACGTTCGAATGTCTTTCGCGCGTTTGCCGACTGGAGGTAACCGAGGAACTTCGCGGCCGCGCTTTTGTCTTTTGCATCTTTAATCAAGGCGACGGGATACCGGATCGGCGGACCTTGTTCCTCTGCAACCGTAAACGCGACTCTGACTTTGCTGGAGATGTTTGCATCAGTCTTATAGACAAATCCGCCATCCACATTTCCCGATTCTACCGCAGCCAGCGCGGCGCGAACATTTTCCGTCGGCACAATTTTCGGTTCGAGTTTCTGCCACAGACCAAGCCGGGTAAGATACTCCTTTGTGTAAATGCCTGCTGGCACGGCCCGCGGATCAGCGACCGCGATCTTTTGTGATTTGGTGACGAGCTCTTCCGGCGCGGCAATCACGAGTTTGCTGTCGGATGGCACAACGATCACCAGCAAATTCGAGAGCAAATCACGGCGCGTTTCGGTCGCTATCAGACCGGCCTTCGCTAATTCATCCATCTTCGCTTCGTCCGCCGAAATAAAAATATCCGCCGGCGCTCGTTCGATAATTTGTCGCGCGAGCAAGCTCGAGGCTCCAAAATTAAACAATATTTTGTCGCCACTTTCCTTCTCGTAGGCGGAGCCAATTTCTTTCATGACATCTGTCAAGCTGGCCGCAGCGTAGACGTTTATCTCGGCGCCATTGACGTTGCACACCGCCAACATCGCCGTGAGGATCAAAACCGATATTCGCATTCTGCGGTGCCCTTTTATTCCTTTTCGACGGACACTTCGGTGGCCTTGATGATCGCAAAAACCTGATCACCCTCTTTCAGGTTCATTCGCTGGACTGAACTAGTTGTAATGACTGATGTTACTTCTCCAGCCGCAGTTCGAATGACGATTTCCGAGACGACTTTGTCAGAAACGATTTTCTCGATGGTGCCGGGCAACCGGTTTCGAATGCTGCTGCTCATCACATGATTAGTTTTAGATTCAGCCGAATTTTGATTCGACCTTCGCAAATCGGCGGCGGTTCACGGTTTGCGGTCTTCGGCATTCTTGCACCATCAGGTACGGATGAAAAGCGAGATTCAGATTTAGTCCGCCACTGATTTTTGGTTGCGGATCAGCACGACCATTCCATTATCATCGCATCCTATGATCGCAAAACGAAAGACAACGGCGAAGCAAACGTGGCGGCTTGCAGTGCTGCTTCTGACAGCATTCACATGGACCGCCGAATCTGGGAAAGACGAGAGTGGTAACGCGGCGCCGGAAAACCGCGCGACTCACGCAATCCGCATCGTCGATCAATATGGACGCCAGGTTCCCAGTGGAAAGCCAGACGTCGGGAGCGAGATTTTTGACGTGACAGTGGGACCGCTAGAAAACGAATTCAGTTTTATGCCGGATATGGTCAACATCAGCGTAGGCGACACCGTGCGCTGGACCTGGGCGAGCGATTTTCACAGTGTCACCAGTGGCCCTGGCACGTCCTGCACCCCCGATGGGCAATTTTGTTCGCCCGATAACACGCACTGTGAAGCCGGGACCCTTAGCGACACAGGATTCGTGTACGAGTTCACTTTTACGCAACCGGGTATGTACCAGTATTTCTGCGCCTTGCACTGCTTTGCTGGAATGACTGGAGTAGTTAACGTTTTGCCAGCAGTGCGGCCCTCTCCCCAACCGCGGCCTCGTCCGACCCCTTGGCCGCGCCCGTAGCAAGCCACAGTTTTCGAAGTCATTCGACGAACCAGCCATCTTTCGCCTGCCGCGCAGCCATAGGGATTGCTTGCAGCATTGCTATGTGTGCGCTGGGGGGACGAATTACATGCTTCCCAAGGTCGATCGGCTTCTTAACGATTCAATTTACTCAGCGAACAGCGGGTAGTTCGCCGCCTGTATCAAGTTGCTGTGCTTGCTGGAAATGTTTTTCGGCCAGGTCCGTCATCCCCAGACTCTGAAGGCGCGTCGCGAGCACCCAATGAAAAAGGGAATTATTAGGTGTGAATTGATCGGCCTGTTGTTCGTGAACATCGGCTTGCTCTACGTTGCCTGACAAGCGCGCCGCACCTGCAAGCTCGTTGTTAGCCAAAGGCAAACGGGCATTACGCTGTACGGCATCGTTCCAAACCGAAACGGCTTCGTCCCTGTGCCCGAGCTGCCAGAGCGATTCGCCTTTTTCCTGGCGCGCCAGGATCAAGTCATCTCTCTCGGCCAACGCTTCGTCCAGACTCACACGCGCTTCGTCGTAACGTCCCAGGCGGTTCAGGATCGCGCCGCGATAATAAAGGCTCAAAGCTTTGCTCTCTTCTTTCTGGTGCGCTGCGGCCCTGTGGAGTGTTTGCACAGATTGTGCAGCGTCGCCTAGCAAATATTCAAACCAGGCCAGCTTTTGCAGAGCTTCGTTGTTTACGAACAACGCCGTCCTCCACGCCGCCACATAATGCTCTTTGCCTTGCACAATGTTTTCCCGATCCGCCGGGCTCAGCCAGTGAGCTGGATCGAGCTGCGCCAGGGCCAATTCGTCGGGTAAGTGAACCTTTTCGAATGCGACGTTACCGAGGAACTCGTGATAGCGCACCCAACCGCAGTGCGCGTTCAATGCTATCCATGCGCAGGCAAAGGCTGCAAACGCCCAGCCAGCCTTGTGAATTTTTCCTGACGATTTCAAATTGAACCGGTAAAAGGACATCTCCCTTGCCCGAAGTAATCGCCATGTTTTCAGAGTGAGAAATGTTGTGACGGCAGCGCAGCCAAGCGCCATCAAGAATGGAACCAGCGCGTAAACACCGCGAACCGCAAGAAAACTGCCCAGAAAAACCAATACGCCGACGATCTCTTCAGGCCATGTCAACGAATAATGTCTCTTAATGACATTCGATTTCGGAGCCAGGAGCGCCGGTTTCCCAAAGCCGAAATAGAGCGCGTCGTTAGGACACACGCTGACGCAATCCATGCACTTCATGCAACCCGGATCGACCACCATCCCGTATTGCTTGACTTCCGCGTGCACCAACACGTTTGAGGTGCACGTGGCAGTGCAATGGCCGCACTGATTGCATGCGGGCGTGACGCGGATTTTTCCCAGCGAGAATTTATCGGCGAGACCGAAGAAACCCCCGTACGGGCAGGCATAAGTGCAAAAGCCTTTTTGCCCCAAAAAGTAAACAGTCACGAAGCCGCAAATAAACAGAAACGGAATGGCGACCGCGACAGAAGGAAACGTCGCCCAAAATTTTGTGGTCACCAGATGATTCGTGAATTTCGGGATGACTGGTCCGGGGTCTGCGGTCCAAAACACTCGATAAACTACAGGCCAGACAAACATGTACAGCGCGGCGACAAGCGGGACGTACACCAAAAGCCGCGATCGAAACGGCTTCGGAGGAAGACGCATTTTCTTGAGCAGCCAGCCGCAGAAATCCTGCAAAGCGAGAATGTGACAACCCCAGCCACAAACAAAACGCCCGAAGATGAGCGTTGCCAAAATTGCCAGACTAAAAAAGATGAAGCCCGCATTCACGAACCCGTTCTGCAGCGTGTACATCGTTTCCGAGGGCTCGATGGGCGAAACAGTTCTGCCCGTAAATCGCCACTGAATGATGTGCGCGATCATGAACAGGTTTAGAAGGATCAATGCGGCCGCGCGCCACCGACCGGTCTTAGATTCACGTATGCCGGTTTTACTGTAGCCGGCGACGTTGACCGCCACGTTGGCCGGCCCCGGAATCACTCCAGCTGCTTTCAATTCTCGGCTGACGCAACCACTTTTCACAGAGTTGGCGAATTTACGTCAAAACAGAATCTGCGCCACCAGCAGTCCCGAAACACTCGCCTTGCCGGGATACCAAATCTCGACTAGAAAAAAATGTGAAAGCAGCGCGCGCAATAATTCTAATAATGGCGGTGAACACATTCTCTTTAATCCTGTCCGGGGCGGATTCTCCGAACGTGACTGGCAGTTGGAAGATTGAGATTACTTTCGCCAACGATCAACATCGTTTCCTCCGCTTTGATGGACAAAGCGACGGAAAAGGCACTCTGACGGTGACGGACCCGCAATCCAAAGTTTGGACAGGTGCCAAACCGTCTGATGCAAAGTGGACTGCCGGCGAGGGAAACTCCGTAACGTTCTCTGGGCCAGTGGAGTTTCTAATCGGCAACGTAGGGCGTGACGCGGGAACCCTGACGCTCAAAGGAAAATTTACGAGTCCAGATTTGGTTGCGGGCGACGTGGACTTTTCGCCGCTCGTGGGAGACGGGCCTTCGAAGCAAGGGACGTTCAAAGCTGTTCGCGAAAAAAAATAGCGCGAGCCTTCCGAATTCTCAGACGGGAACACGAGCGAGAAGTACGTTTGCGACTTTTAATTTCAACGCGTTGTTCTTCAATGGATTTGGTAACAGTGTTGTTACCTCCGGGACGCGTTGCGACACTCTCCGCGTCCTGAGACTCCGGCTTCCGGATGTTGGATTTGCAGCAAGAACCGGTAGAAAAAGCTCAAAAAAAGCTTGCCAAAATTTTCTGCATCTAATAAACCCACACGGCAACCACATACAAACCGGAAAAAGTGTTGACGCATCGGTAGCAGTTCTGCTACGATGCCGTTCTTCACCTAAAATTCCATCCACATCAATGAGTCAACTCCATGAAAAAGAAATCTGCTTCAAAATCTGCCTTCTTTAATCTCCGCGTTTTAATAGGTCTGTGCGTAGCACTAGCCGGGATCTCCCTGGCGCTGGTGGGCCTTAACGCGTTCACCGCGAACAAAGCCAGCAACGCGCCAGCGCAGCAGGCACCTAAAATTGTCAACCTCCCAGGGCTTCCTCCTGGATTTGACTGTTCGAGGATTC
>DASXHS010000116.1:0-24941 GCA_036488345.1 Candidatus Udaeobacter sp. | reverse complement strand
AGATTTCCCAACTCGCAGCATCGAAGTAATGGACGGCAGTAAGCGGTCGCGTCACTCCAATGCTTTCTTCACCGGCTTCGGACGTTTCCGCAAAATTGTCCTCTTTGACACACTCGTAGCCCAGCTTGCCGAACCGGAACTTGAATCGGTGCTTGCGCATGAAATCGGGCACTACAAAAAGCGTCACGTCGTAAAGTTGCTCAGCGTTTCGATCATCGGCGTCTTCGTTGGCTTCGCAGCGGTCGCCTGGCTGGCGCGCCAGGAGTGGTTTTATCGCGCATTCGGTTTCGAGTATCACGCGCGCTTTGCCGCGGCCAACATTGTGCCGGCGATGCTGGTGTTTGCGTTGTTAGCAGGGACGATCAGTTTTTTGTTTTTGCCGCTGGTTCACAGCTGGTCGCGACGCTTCGAGTACGAGGCTGATGCTTTCGCTCGCGCGACCATGGGAGAGGCGCAACCGCTGATTCAAGCACTGCGCAAACTGACCGAAAAAAATCTGAGCAACCTGACGCCCCACCCGCTCTACAGCGGTTTTTATTATTCACACCCCACCCTGCTCGAACGGGAACGCGCGCTGCGCACGGCACGTTAGTTGTAGGGCAGGCGCATCGCCTGCCGGCAACCGGAGCGGTTGCCCTACAAATGAACACATCGACGCTTGACACGAGCGCCGCTGCAACGTCGCTGTTCTAAAATGTCGAAAGTGATCGTTGTTGGCGCTGGGATCAATGGCGTTACTGCCTCGATCGAGCTAAGGAAGCGCGGTCACGAAGTCGTGCTGGTCGATCCGGGGCCGCTGCCGCATCCGTTGGCGGCGTCCACCGACATCAGTAAGGCCGTGCGCGCCGCATACGGCGCTGATGAAGATTACACCGCCCTTGCCGAACGTTCGATCAAACTCTGGCGCCAATGGAATGAGGAATTCGGCACGAAGCTGTACCACGAAGTCGGCGTAATGTTCGTTAGGCGCGCGAAAATGGAGCCGGGCGATTTTGAACATGAAAGTTTGAAACTTCTCCAGAAGCGCGGGCTCAAAGTCGCGCGCATCGACACGCCGGAATTGTGGAAACGTTTTCCGGTATGGAATCCGCAACTCTATCGAGATGGCGTTCTCGAGATCGAGGCGGGTTATGCGGAGAGCAGTCGGGCTGTTGCGATGTTAATTGAGCGCGCCCAATCTGCCGGCGTTGAACTACGCGAACGCGTGAGGTTTTCTCAACTGGACGAACGTGGCAATCGCGTGCGCGGCATCGCGCTCGATGATGGACGGCGAATCGCCGCGGATTTTGTCGTCATGGCGGTTGGCGCGTGGACGCCGTACTTGCTGCCGTTTACGAAAAAGTTTTTCCGCGCGACCGGGCAGCCAGTATTTCACCTCGAGCCTTCAGAGCCTGAGTTGTTCGCGCCGGAGTGTTTTCCGGTTTTCGGTGCAGACATTACAACGACCGGCTACTACGGATTTCCGATCAATCGCGACGGCGTGGTGAAGATTGCTAATCACGGTTCTGGACGCGAGATGTCGCCCGACTCCCCCGAGCGCATGGTGACTGCCGAGGACGAAAAGAACTTGCGCGAATTTCTGGCCTCAACCTTCCCCTCGCTTGCCAATGCGCCGGTTGTCTATACCCGCGTGTGCATGTACTGCGATACGCACGATGGCCATTTTTGGATCGCACGCGATCCGGAGCGCGAAGGATTAGTCGTTGCTGCAGGTGACAGCGGACACGGATTCAAATTTGCCCCGGTGCTGGGTGAAATCATCGCCGACGCAGTGGAAGAAAAAGATAATCCGCTGCTGGATAAATTCCGATGGCGACCGGAAGTGCGCGCGGGAAGCGGCTCAGATGCGGCGCGATCAAAGGAAAAGCTGTAGTGGCGATGCGTACAGCCCGATAGAACGTCTACTCGGACGCACCTAACGAGAAGGAGCTGAACTACCGCTAGCGACGGCGAACGTCGCCAACATCGAGAACTGTTTCACGAAATTAGATGTGGACTCCACAACGGCCAGCGGTTGGCTCGAGCGATTGGTTAAATGTTTGCAAGTTATAACTACAACTCATCGCACCTTACCGTCCTTGGTAATCCTGCCGTCTTCGATAAACCAGATCGTGTTTTCGGCTGTGCCCGCGGCACATGGCTTCCGGTGCAGCAACGTGAGATACACAAGTGTCTCAACGGGCTGGGTGCTAACCAAACAAGTGCAGTGGAAGCCCACTGCGCGCGTACCAGCCGGCACAGCGTTGGCGGGAATAACAAGCGCACTCCTAGCGAGTGGATCCACTCGCTCGATCTTGCCCTCTGCGGAAACGGACACGCGATAATGAACGCCGACTACTACATCGCCCGGGTTCGGCGTACTCGCGAGCGCGTAAACTAAGTAGCCCTTGCGCTCCGGATCGGCTAGCACAACGAACTTGTAATGTTGCTTCTCAAGCTTCGGTAGCGCAGCCATGGCAGCGCGCTTGGCGCGCTGCTGTGGCTCCGATAGCGCGGCTCCGCCCGTCGTCTGCTCGTAAAGCTCGCGACCGAG
The DNA here is from genome assembly GCA_036488345.1 of Candidatus Udaeobacter sp. Classification (GTDB taxonomy): domain Bacteria; phylum Verrucomicrobiota; class Verrucomicrobiia; order Chthoniobacterales; family UBA10450; genus Udaeobacter. Next base: position 22,408 of record DASXHS010000116.1, on the reverse strand, counting down.
GCGCTCGGTTGTCTTGAGACTGAACTGGCGAATGTCTGCTGCTTTAACCGAGCAGCAGACTATCAGCGAGAGAGCGGCGGAGCAGACTTGTTTGTTGAGACGTGGCAGCACTATCGGCGAAAACATCTAGCGAGAATTAGGTGAATAGACGTGTAAAATGCACGTGCATTTCAAGAGTACGAGCGGTCTCAATTCGCGTTGCGCTTCGCACAGCGAAGCGGCTACAAACATTCGACGGCTAGGAAGCCGTCGTTCCTTGCGGTGCTGTTTTTCTAGGGCGCTTTAGCAGAGTGATCTGCTTGATGCGCGCAGAATCTGATGGGCTCCACGTCGCGACTTCAGGATCATCTTTGAACGCGTTGTGGACGAGCCGCCGTTCATAGGAATTCATCGGCTCCAGCTGAAGCGAACGGCCGGTGATGCGCACGCGCTCTGCCAAGTCGCGCACCCGCTGCACAATCCTATCTTCGCGCATGGAGCGATAATGTTCGCAATCCACGATGACTTTTGCGGCGTTCTTGTCTCTGGCTTGCAGCAAACGATTGAGCAGAAACTGAATGGCCTCGAGCGTCTCGCCATCGCGTCCGATGATCCGCCGGCTTTCTTCAGTGTAAATCTGCAGCGTGGCGTTACCACCTTCGTTAATGGTCTCCTCGATTTGCACCACGAAACCGAGGTACCCGAGCATGGTATCCAGCAGATCTTTTGGCGTCATCATCGTTTTCGTTTTCCAGCAGGCGCAACTTTTTCGAGAATCGGCATGGGTTGCCGTTTGTTCTGATAAAATTGCAGGATGCTAAAAAGATTTTGCGCGGTGTAATACAATGCCAGAGCCGCCGCAAAATTGTAGCAGAAAAATAGGAAGATCAGCGGCGTAAACATCATTATGCGACGCTGGGTGGGATCGCCGGTCTTCGGTGTCATCGCCATCAGCCATACCTGAGTCGCCGCCATGAGCAGCGGGATGATGTTGATCGGGAAGCCGAGCACGGGCAGGTGCGCCACGGTATCGGGTTGAGACAGATCGTGTACCCAGAGAAACCTCGCGTTTCGCAATTCCACGGCTTGCGCAAGCATCTGGTAAAGCCCGAAGAAAATGGGGATCTGAATCGCCATGGGCAAACAACCGCCTACCGGATTAATGCCGTACTGCTTGTAAAGCTTCATCACCTCCTGGTTCATCCGTGTGGGGTCGTCTTTATATTTTTCGCGCAACTCCTGCATCTTGGGTCCAAGCAACGCTGTCTTGCGCATTGTTTGATTCGCTTTGCTTTGGAGCGGCCAGAGCACGAGGCGTACAACAAGGGTCAACACGAGAATGGCGACGCCGTAATCTTTGACAAAACCGTGAATGGTGTTGAGAAAATTGAGCAGAAATTGGCTGACGATTTTGAACACGCCGAAGTTCATGATCTCCGCTTCGTTGTGCTCGAGTTGAGCGAGCCGATGATAGATTTTCGGTCCCGTCCAGATCTGAAAGCGCGCGGTGTACGTTTCCCCTGGCTGCACCTGAAAGCCCGGCATGCGCATCGCGCCTTCGACGCCGACCATGTGTTGGGTGGTTGAGACTTCAAACGAGCGACCCCAAACGCCGATAGCTTTCGCGCTTAGCGGCGCGATAATCGTCGCGAAAAACTGATCGGTTACGGCCGCCCATTCTGCTCCGGTAAGATTCTCCTGGAAAACCGCCTGCGCGGCATGCGCACCGATACCGAGAACCCCACTGCTACCTTGAAACGAACTCACGTTGCGGTCTCTGGCCTTACCATTGATGCACCACACCAGTCGCGTGTAGTAGGGATAGTCCCTCGGATGAATCGGTGCCGCCGAACCGAGCGCGAGGAAGTAGTCAGCGTTTGTGTGCGGCTGCGCGCCTGTGTTCTGAACATCGAGATTCAGCTCGAGAAGAAAGTTGTCCTTCTTCTGGCTGGACTGCAGCAACGAAAATTTCTTTCGGATTGTGATTCCGTCAGGCGTGGTGCGCTCGCACCGAATACTGGTGTCGGAGTCGCGAGCCAGCGTAAATTCCGGAAGCTCCGGCTTTGCGGGGTCATCAACCATCGCGCCGATAGGCATGTGCTTGGCAGAATTCAAGGTCACGCGCTTAGCGTCTTCGGCGATGTGATTGAACATAACCGCCTCGGCGATGCCGCCGCCGCGGTTAGTGAAGTGCAATTCGAAATCCGAATTGCGCAGCGTCTCGACCTTTTCCGGAAAGGTTGGAACTGATTCAGCGTCCTGCGGCGCGGCTTCGGGCGTGGCAAGTGGAGATGGCGAAGCACCGAGGACCGCCGGCGTCACTGTTGCCGAAGTTTGTCCGGGCGTCGCAATGACGGGAACCCGTCTGGGCGCCATCTGTTTTGCCAGATACACTTCCCATATGACGAGCCCAACTACGCAAAGAGCGACAACAATCCACGCTGTTCGATCCATAAATTCGGTTTTGCACGATCAGACGCAGCGACGGACCTCATTCTGAGATCCGCCGGCCCAGTGCGGGGGCACCGGGTCGTATCCACATCCACCCCATGGTTGGCAGCGAGCGAGGCGCTTCAATCCCAGCCAGCTTCCGTGCCGAACGCCATGGGTCTCCACCGCTTCCAGAAAATATTTCGAACAGCTCGGGGTAAACCGGCAGCCGCAGTCAGGACCGCACAGCAGGCGAAGCAGCGGCGAAAGCGTGCATTGATAAAGGCGAATGATAAAACGAACCAGCACGAGCATCAGAGCAGAATAGAAGCGCGCCTAGCGAGGCGCAACCATTCATCTTCCAACGCGCCATAGCTCGCGGTCGCGGCTTCGTATCTGGCGATAATCACGAACCAAATGCCTTGTCGCAGTTCGTGCTGGTGCCGGCGAACAATTTCTCGCAAACGACGTCGGACGCGATTCCGAACGACGGCGCCGCCCACGCGGCCTGAAGTAATGAATCCTGCCCGCCACAGATGACAATTCTCCATCGCCAGCGCATTTAGCATCAGAAGTTTGCCGCGTTGCGTGATGCCGTTCCGTTTCACACGCTCATATTCTGAGCGATGCGTCAGCCGGCGCGCTTTTGGGAATGAGAATGAACTCACCTTCGTCGTTTGCGTCGCCAAGACTTTTCTCCGCGAGCGAGCTGCCTCAAGACGCTGTCGCGATTCGTGATTCACCGCTCCGTACAAAAGAAATCTTCCCCCGGAAACCGGGGGAAGACTTCTCAAAGAAAAGAGTTTCAGCTTTACTGCGCAGGCGGCGACTCCGCAGGTGTTTCCTCGGTGCCAGCCGGCGAATCAGTCGTGCCAGCCGGCGATTCCGTGATGGCAGCTGGAGCTTCCGTTGCAGCGGGACTCGTCACTTCAGTCGTCGCAGGCGGGGGAGTCGTGGGAGTTGGACTTGTCTCAGGAGTGACAGTTTCAGTTTTTTGCTCGCACGCCGCGAGAAGCGCGGCTCCGGCCAGAATGCAGATGTATTTCTTCATAGTTAGAGACGCACATTGCTTTAGTTGATCAATCTCAGCAAGCGCAGTTTTTGCCCGCGCAGAATGCTGCTTGAAACACAAATGGCTCGCCACGAGCACTAAAAAGGTGCCTCCCATTTCAAGCCATGCGCCTCGGCTACCGCGTCGCAAGTGAGCCGGCCATCGCGCGTATTGATCCCGCCAATTAGCGTCGGCTGCTTCCTGCACGCGCCCTCAAGACCGATGTTGGCCAGCAGCTCCACGTAACGATAGGTAACGTTCGTAAGCGCTTGCGTCGCGGTGCGCGCGTACGCTGCGGGCATGTTTGCAACACAGTAATGCGTCACGCCTTCCTCGACGTAAACCGGATCGAGGTGCGTCGTTGGTCTCGACGTTTCAGCGCAACCGCCCTGATCAATTGAAATATCTACGAACACGCTGCCGCGTTTCATCTTTCGCAACATCGCACGTGTGATCAGCTTCGGCGCTTTGGCTCCTGGCAAAAGGACGGCACCGATGAGCAAATCGCAATCGGGCATTAAATCGTCAAGATTCGCTTCGTTCGAATAAAGTGTGTGCAGGCTTTCTATTGCGATATCGAGAAAACGCATCCGCTCGACATCGATGTCGAGAATTGTGACATCGGCACCGAGACCTTTGGCCATTCTCAACGCGTTCACACCCGACGTTCCGCCGCCGACGATGACCACGCGGCCGGGCAAAACTCCCGGAACGCCGCCCAGCAAAACGCCGCTGCCACCGTTATACTTGGCGAGAAAATTAGCGCCCATTACCACCGACATGCGACCGGCAATTTCGCTCATTGGCTCCAGCAGGGGCAAACGATGGTCCACCTGGATCGTCTCGTACGCGACGCCAGTCACACCTGATTTCAGCAAAGCCTCAGTGAGAGATTTGCTCGCAGCAAGGTGCAGATAGGTAAAAAGGATTTGGCCCCTCCGCAATAACGGGAACTCTGCTTTGAGAGGTTCCTTCACCTTCACAATCATGTCAGCACGCGCGAAAACGTCTTTTGCCTGCTCCACAATTTCCGCGCCCGCTTTCACGTAGTTCTCGTCGGGGTATCCGGAACCGAGCCCGGCATTCGTTTCTACCAAAACGGAGTGTCCCTGCTTGGTAAGTTGAATCGTCGCAGACGGAAGCAACGCAACGCGCTGCTCTTGTTCCTTAATCTCCTTTGGTACACCGATGATCATGGCGCGAAGTGAGAGTGATTAGTGAGAAATCACGTCCGGAATCAAGCTAAATCACGTCGGACGTCTCACTTCTTAGTTAGTTGAGCGAGGGATCATCTGGAGCAGCGGCAAGCATTTTATACCACGGGCCCAGCGTTCGCATTATGTCGAACCACAGATTTGGCAGGCGATCAAGTTTCAGAAGCGATGGATTCGCATTCTGCACAACCCACGCTTTCTGCTTCACCTCGCTCTCGAGTTGGCCGGCGCCCCAACCTGCGTAGCCGACAAAAGCGCAAACCGCTACCAGGTTCTTACGCCCCTGTGCATCGCTTCCTTCGTCAAACGCGATGTTGTGATTGAGTTTCAGACCTGCGCCCTTCTTCCATTCAAACGCCGCAAACATCAGTTGGTTTTTTCCAACCGGACCGCCCAAAAACACCGGCACATCGGCGAGCCCCGCCGGTGGCGCACCGGAGACGAGTTCGGCCACTGGCCGGTCAAGCGGCCGATTGATTATCACGCCCAAGGCGCCCTCAGTAGGCTCATGCTCGGAAACAAAAAGCACCGTGCGCCGAAAATTCGGGTCGACCATATTCGGGTGAGCGACCAGCAATGAACCGGCAAAATTGCGCGACGCCCCTTCATCGCCCAAATCACGCATCCCGAATTAGAGACCGCTCCGCGCGCTTGTGCAACCCCTTCATCGCCCTTGTGTTCGACATCCTGTTCAGTCTGTCGTGGCCTCATTTACTGCGGAAATCGCAACGGCAGAACTCCGCGAAAATTTTTCGAAATTTTTGTGTAGAATTCTGTTGCCAGCGGACGAAACCTCGCTTACAGCGTTGAAAGTTTTCTACGATTGTTCTGGGGGGAACAGCCGCCCTTCACGCCTATCGGGCGTGGGGGGCGGTAATTTTTTGGGGTAGAAACGTTCGGCGCTTTCTTCTTGCTCGTGATCTGCTCTTGCTCGATGCGTGTGAACACAAAGGCTTAACGCCGAACGTCCAATGTCGAAATCTGGAATTCCGCATCGCGTCGCGTGGCCAATCGCGTTGACGCTGGTGGCACTGATTGTTGCGACGACGATTGTCGTCATCTTCTTGCGTGTGGAGAGCTGGCCGGCTCGCACAGCGCGGCAAAGCACTGCTGAGCTGGAGAGGCTTGGCAAAAATCTGCGCACTGCGTTCGTCGACATCGCGCATTTGCAGCCACGGATCACGATTAATGACCGCGTTTACATGGAACAGACGACGCCGGTAAGCGAGCTGGTCGTCCTGTCACGCCGCATCGAAGTCGAACACGAATTGGTCCATACCTGGGCCGGCAGCTCCAAGCGAGTGAAGCTGCATGGCACATTCATTGCCAAAGCCGGGTTCGATTTGAGGAAAGGCGTTTCGATCGATATTCGCCCGAATGAAATCGTGGTGCAGCTGCCGCCTGCACAGATTTTGGGCGTCGAGCAGCAACAAGTAGACGTGCTCGCATTCGAAAACGGGTTATGGAACCGCATATCCGGACAGGACGTTCAAAGCGAATTCTCAGTGCTGCCTGACTTGGCTTGGAAGAAAGCAGCACAGAGCGAGCTGTCCGCTGAAGCCGAAGAAACTTTGAGGAAGCAACTTGAGCAACGGATTCACACCGCGCAGCCGTTGCGTTTGGTGTTCAAAGACGAGAAGAAAAGTGAATAGTGGGAAGTCAACTGCGATCAGTATCCAAGTGACACACACACGTGTAATCAGCGATTATCGCTCTTCCTTACACTGATCACCCCTTTGTCGCACAGGCATGCCGTTTAAGAATAGAATTTTCCTCATCATTCTGGTGATCGTCATGATGTCGCTCGCCGCTGTCCTGCTTGCTCCAATTGCAGTGTCCAACGGAGTTCGCCTGTGGGTCTGGTGGTTCGCTCGCCAGGAGGGCTTCGTCGCCACGATCGACGGAGTCGACGCGCCCTTCCTGCGTCCTATTGTCATTCGTCAGATTCACATGAAAAGCGTCCGTAACGATGCGGCCCGCGTTTATATCACTCTGCTAGATGCGCAAGTTCTTTTGAATCTAAAGCACGTCTTTCTGCACCTGAGCGGCCGCGACATCCGAAATATCTCCGTTAGAGAACTCCACGCCGAGCTGCATCGCACGAATCCAAATGTGCAAGCACTAAGCGAACGCGGCTGGGCGACGCTCCACCGATTGCTCCCTGAAAACTTAAGTATCGCCAAGCTTGAAACGCGGGTCGAGACCGGCCCGAGTTTAGTTTTGCTGCGGAATGCATCGCTGTCTTTAAGCGAGACGGAACCCGGCCGGTTTACCGCTGCCGAGCTCATGATCACCTCACCATGGGTGCGCCAAACTTTTTCGCAGTTGCGCGGCGCAACTCATTGGGAAGCCAATCGCCTCACGCTTGCCGGACTGACTTTGACTCATGGGCTCGACTTACAGGCTGCGACAGTGGACCTCGCGCGACTCGGGAACAGGCGACTGGGATTGCAGTTCGACGTCGATGCGTTCGGCGGCAAACTTCGGGCAAATATTTCGCATGAATGGCACTCGCCACATTCTAATTGGAAGATTGCTGGCGGTGCTACCGACCTTTCGCTGGCGCAGATTTCAGATGCGCTTGGTTTCGCCGACCGTATCGATGGTTTGCTCCATGCCAGCAACTTCACATTTCGTGGCAACCTGGCCGAACCGGACCGCGCAACTGCGTCGCTCTGGGGTGAACTAACCGGGCTCACCTGGCGCGATCGCACAGCCGAAGCTCTCATGCTAGGCGCCGCGCTTTACAACCGGAAGATTGAGCTCCAGCAAGTTTACATAAGGCAAAAAAGCAATCAGTTCACCTTAAGCGGCGACGCTGCGTTACCAGCGACTCCCGCCGAGTGGCTCAGGCCGGATTTTCGCGGAAACATTTCCGCATCGATTAATCAACTGGGTGAATTCCTTGCTCTTTTCGGTGCGAACTCAGCTGATTTCGCAGGGAAAATCAGCATCCAAGGGTCGATGAATACCCATGCCCGTGACTTCGGCGGTAGCCTTGCGATCGAGGGCGCCTCGCTAACATTTTTCAAATACGACATCGACAGCTTCAGAGCAGACGTGACTTTGAAACCGAGCGAGCTGGAGATCGAACGCTTCGATTTAGTTCGGAAAAAGGATTCTCTCTCAGGTGAAGGTAAGATCGATCTTTCACCGGAACACAAGTATTCAGGAACAGTTGACGCCTGGACGAACGATCTGCGCGATTACGTTTCGACCGTGCGCGTGTCACCACGACAAAAATCGGCCGCGATTCCGGTCGAATTTCAAGCAACCATCGATTCGAGTCAGTGGGACACGCGCGGCGCCATTCACTTGCCCAAATCGAGTCCACTCAGTTTCACCGCGAATTTTCCGTTGCCCATCGGTATCACTTGGAGCGCTCTTCAGATATCGCCTATCGATGTTTCGCTGGATTTCCCGGCAGTCTCTCTTGCGGCCGCACCTCAGTTTTTTCATTCAAACATTCTCGAAGACGGCATTTTGAGCGGAAAAATCTCTGTGTCCGAAACGTTGGAGTGTCCCCGCATTGTTGGTGAAATGCAGCTCGTAAACGGAAAGCTGGTTAGCAGCGACTTTTTCTCAAACGTCATTGGAGCCAGCACCCTCGCCATTTTTGATGGCGATCACGCCTCGCTGGAGTTTCTGAATCTCGCAACCAAAGACGTAGACCTCGCGTTTAGCGGAGACATTGATTTCGAAAATACAAAATACGTCGTGGTTAGGATCGCCGGAGCGACACCGGTTTTCGATCTAATGGCACATCCCGTTGATTGCGTGAACAAAATTGAAATCACGCCGACGGCCCTGCCACTGGCTCCTGCCGCCACGGAATTGGAGTTTCGCGGTCCGTTTCTTGAATCCGGATGGAGCGTCAGTTTGAAAGAAGAGATCGACGGGCAGTTTTCGATTGTTCCGAAGCCGGACGCTGCCGAGCGCATCTTTCCCGTTTGCGTCGGAGCAGGCCCGGAGGAAAAAACGTTGTTACTCGGCACCATCCCGCGTACCGAAGTTGGCTCCAAGGAGAATCCAAAAAAAGGAGAGAAGCGGTAATAGCTCAGCTACTGGCGTTGCCCGGTCACAAGCCAGCGGGAAAGCTTCTCCGTCAAATCGGGAGTAAGATTCACTCTAAACTCGGTCCCCGCATCTAGCCGCAACAAACCACCGTTGCCTCGATCAAACAGCAGTTGAACTAAATGACGTCCGGGTGAGCTGACCAGGATGTTGCGAACCTGACGCAATTCATCGCCGGTCGTCGCCGAAGAAAACCGCAGACAAATCGCGGACACCTGTGATGTGTCTTCCGATCTTTCGGTTGCGCCATTAGATCTTGCCGCTGCCAGCGGCTTAATTTCCACAGCTGTGGCGCGAAGCATTTCGTCGCGTCTGTCCAATGTCGCTTTCAATTCAATAACGCGCCCAGGCACGAGAATATCTGAGACCTTCAGATAAACTTCGTTCCACACGACCACCTCGAGCACGTTCATAAGATCTTCGAGCCAGAGAACCGCAAATGGCTTGCCTTCTTTTTTGGTAAACTTTTTCTCGACCTCGACGATCGCTCCCGCGATTTTGAATTGCGCGCGATCATCCAGTTCCCCTAACGAGGCAATCGATCGATATTTTTTTGCTGCAAAAACGGCGGCATATGCGTCGAGTGGATGACCGCTGACGTAAAACCCGAGGAGTTCTTTCTCGTAGGAGAGTTTTTCATGCTCGCTCCACGGTTTGATTGGTTGCCGTCTCACTGCCGTGGCAGCGTGCGTTTGCTCATCGAAAAGCGAAACCTGTCCGGCTGCCCGATCGCGCTGCGCGATCGCCGACGCGTTCAGCGATTCATCGATGCACGCAAACAGTTCCGCGCGATCCCGCCCTGTAAAATCAAACGCGCCGGCTTTGATTAGACTTTCCAACATCTTGCGATTGGCGAGGCGCGAATCGAGCCGGGTACAAAAATCTTCGAGCGAATTGAACTCGCCGCGTTGATCCCGCTCACGAATGGCGAGCGCCATAGCTGCCTCGCCAACGTTTTTGATCGCAGCGAGACCGTAACGAATTGCATTCAACGTCGGAGCGCCGCGACTGTCGGCAGGCTGAGGTCCCTCGGATGTTTCCGGTGTGAATTTCAAACCGCTTTTGTTGATATCTGGCGGCAGAATGGAGATCCCCATCCGTTTGCATTCGCCGACGAAAACCGAAATCTTTTCCGTGTTATTGATTTCGTTACTGAGCAAACCGGCCATGAATTCCACGGGGTAATGCGCCTTGAGAAAGGCCGTTTGGTAACTAATCACGCCATATGCCGCGCTGTGACTTTTGTTGAATCCGTAACCGGCAAATTTTTCCAGCAGGTCGAAAATGGCGTTCGCTTTTTTCTCAGGGATTTTGTTCGTGCGCGCGCAGCCCTCGATGAAATTCCTGCGTTCTTTAGCCATCTTCTCCTTGTCTTTCTTGCCCATGGCGCGGCGGAGAAGATCGGCTTGCGCAAGCGAGTACCCGGCAAGTTTGCTCGCAGCAGCCATGACCTGTTCCTGGTAAATCATCACGCCGTAGGTATCGGCGCAGATGTCCTCGAGCAGCGGATGGAGATATTTTATCGGCGTGATTCCCTTTTTCGCTTTCACGTATTCCGGGATGAGCTCCATCGGGCCGGGCCGATAAAGAGCGATCAATGCGATAATGTCATCGAGCTTTTTGACATCGAACTGCTTCGAGAGACTGGTCATGCCGCCGGATTCCATCTGGAACAGTCCGATGGTTTCGCCGCGGTTGTAGAGCGCGAAGGCAGCGGCATCATTCAACGCAATATCTTTTAGCGAAAAGTTTGGGTCGCGTTTGCGAATCAGCGCCAGCGTATCCTCGATAACGGTCAGTGTTTTCAATCCAAGGAAATCCATCTTCAGGAGTCCCAGATCGTTGAGCGGTCCCATGGCGTACTGGCTGATCACGTCAATCCCTCTTCCATCGTGGCAAAGCGGGATGTAATCGGACAAATCCCTATCTGCGATGACCACCCCTGCCGCGTGCACGCCAGCATTGCGCGACAAACCCTCGAGAAGTTTCGCGTGCTCAAACAGCTGCCGTGTCGGCGCTTCGGTGGCGATCGCGCGTTTCAGCTCCGCGTTCTTTGCCGCTGCTGTTTCGAGGGTAATGTTCAGCTCATTTGGAATCATCTTCGCTATGCGATCTGCATCCCGATAGCTCCATCCCAGCACGCGGGCGACGTCGCGCACGACGCTTTTTGCCTTGAGCTTGCCGAACGTAATGATCTGCGCGACGCGGCGCTCGCCGTATTTTTGCCGAACGTACTCGAGGACTTCCCCGCGGCGCGCTTCGCAGAAATCCACATCGATATCCGGAGGCGAAACGCGATCAGGATTCAAAAACCGCTCGAAAATCAGGCCGAACTGAAGCGGGTCGATGTCTGTGATTCCAAGGACAAACGCGACGATTGAGCCTGCAGCTGAGCCGCGTCCGGGACCAACCGGGATCCCTTTTCCCTTCGCAAAATGAATGAAATCCCAAACGATAAGGAGATAACTAACGAATCCTGTTTTTTCCAGAACACCAAGTTCGTACTCGAGGCGCCGGCTTAGCTCCGAATCGGCCAATGCTCGTTCGCCGTAACGCGCTCGCAAACCCTGGTAGCAAAGCTCGCGCAAATATTCTTCCCGCGTTTTTCCGGCCGGCGCCGGATATTCCGGATATTTCGAACCCCCAAACTTAAGGTCGAGACGGCAACGTTCGCCAATATGCAGCGTATTCGTGATCGCCTCCGGAAAGTCGCGGAAGATCTGCCGCATTTCGTCCGGCGATTTGAAATACAATTCCGGCAGATAACGCATCCGGCTTTCATCCTGCACCATTTTACCGGTGCCGATGCAAAGCATCACGTCGTGCGCCTCGTGATCGCTTCGGCGGAGAAAATGCACGTCATTCGCCGCCACCAAGCCGACGCCCAGGTCGCGCGCAATCTGCACCAGCGCGGTATTGCACATTTTTTGCTCTTCCATCCCGTGATCGTGCAATTCCACGAAGAAATTTTCCGCGCCGAAGATATCCCGATATTCGGCGGCGCTTTGTTTTGCCTTCTCGATGTTATTTGCCTGAATCGCGTTGTTGATTTCGCCTGCGAGACACCCGCTCAGTCCGATCAAGCCCTCAGAGCGCGCCGCCAGCATCTCCTTGTCGATTCGCGGCACGTAATGAAAACCATCCAGATGCGCTGCCGTCACCAGCTTCACGAGATTGCGGTAGCCAGTTTCGTTTTCGGCCAACAACGTGAAGTGGTACGCCGATTCCCGTCGCGATGGCGGCCGGTCCTTGTGCGATTCCGGCGCCACGTAAATCTCACAGCCGATGATCGGTTTCACCCCGGCGCGCTGCGCTTCCTGGTAGAATTCAATCGCGCCAAATAAGTTGCCGTGGTCCGTCATAGCCACGGCAGGCATCTTGAATTCTGCGGCTTTTTTCATCACCTCCTTCATTCGGATACTTCCATCTAGCAGCGAATATTCGGTGTGCAGATGAAGGTGAACGAAAGAGTCGCGAGACATCAGGTTTGAGTATTAAACGTCAGAAAAAATTGGCAAATCTGCCACGCATTGGCCTGTCGTTTCGCGCGGAAATCGACACTGCATAGAGCCTCGAAACGCGTTCAAGCTTTCAATCCCGCTACGGAAAGAAACATAATTCCACGGGATCTTTCGACTCGGCTCCGCTCCGCTCAAGATGCCAGGCGCGATTTCAAAAAATTCGTCATTGCATTCGCTTCGTGCAATTGCTATGAGAGCGCGTGCTGCCGGTGGCTTTCGATTGGAAACCTCCGCGCGGTGCCAAGCTTACTGCGACATGAAAAAATTGGAGGCAATCATTAAACCGTTCAAGCTCGAAGAGGTCAAAGAAGCGCTCGCAGAGCTCGGCATCGAAGGGATGACCGTTACCGAGGTCAAAGGCTTTGGCCGGCAAAAAGGGCACACCGAAATTTACCGGGGAAGCGAATACACGGTGGATTTTCTACCGAAGGTGAAAGTGGAAGTGGTGATGGCGGACGACTTGATTGAAAAGGCGGTCAACGTCGTGGTGGCTGCCGCGAAGACCGGCAAGATCGGCGACGGGAAGGTGTTCGTGCTTCCGGTCGAACATGCGGTGCGCATCCGCACTGAAGAGATCGGCGAAAAAGCGGTGTGATGCAGAAGTTGAGAGTTGATGGTTGAGGGAACTATCAGGCTCGAGCGCGACTATCATTTGCGAGAAGCGTCACCAACGGGAATCATTACGGAGGAGACTTTCTTATTTCTCTCAACTCTCAACCATCAACTAACAACTTCTGAACATGGCCAAAGACAAAACTTCATCCGACGTCAGCAAAATGATCAAAGACGGCAACGTGAAATTGATCGACTTCAAGTTCACGGATTTGCTCGGCACCTGGCAGCATTTCACGACGACGCTCACCGAATACAATGAGGAAATCTTCACCGATGGGCTCGGCTTTGATGGATCGAGCATCCGCGGCTGGCGCGTGATCAATGCCTCAGACATGCTTGTCATTCCGGACGCGACGACGGCGTGGATCGATGTCTTCAACGCCGAACCGACGCTGAGTTTAATCTGCACCATTGTCGACCCAATCACCCGCGAGCCATACGATCGAGATCCCCGCGGTGTTGCCGAAAAAGCAGAGGCTTACCTCAAATCGACAGGAATCGCGGACACGGCGTTCATTGGACCGGAGGCAGAATTTTTCATTTTTGACGACGTGCGATTTGCCAATAGCGGCAACGCAGCGTCATACGTCGTTGATAGCGCCGAAGGACATTGGAACAGCGCGCGCGAAGAATTTCCAAACCTCGGTTACAAGATCCGACCGAAGGAAGGATATTTTCCTGTCTCGCCGATGGACACGTTGCAGGACATTCGCAATGAAATGTGTTTGGAGCTTGAAAAGGCAGGCGTAGCGATCGAGCGCCAACATCACGAAGTTGCGACTGCCGGCCAGGCAGAAATCGACATTCGTTACGCGCCGTTAAAGCGCATGGGCGATAGCATGCAGTATTACAAATACATCCTGCGGAATGTCGCCAAACGACACAATAGAACGGTAACTTTCATGCCGAAACCAATCTTCGGTGACAACGGCAGCGGCATGCATACTCACATTTCGCTTTGGAAAGATGAAAAGCCACTCTTCGCGGGGAACGGCTACGCCGGACTCAGTGACATCGCTCTGTTTTTCATTGGCGGAATCCTGAAACACGCGCCGGCGCTCACGTGTTTGACGAATCCAACTACCAACAGCTACAAACGGCTCGTGCCGGGATTCGAAGCGCCTGTCAATCTCGCCTACTCTGCCCGCAATCGCTCCGCCGCCATTCGAATTCCGACCTATTCACCCAGCCCCAAGGCAAAGCGCATCGAGTTCCGCACCCCCGACGCCGCCGCAAATCCATATCTCGCTTTCTCGGCGATGCTGCTTGCGGGACTCGACGGAATCCAGAATCGGATGGATCCTGGCGATCCGCTGGATAAAAACCTTTACGAGTTACCCCCCGAGGAACTCGCTCAAGTCGCCAGCGTTCCTGATTCGCTCCGCGGCGCAATCGAAGCGCTCCAGGCCGATCATTCCTTCTTGCTGCGCGGCGACGTCTTCAACGAAAACTTCATCGCCAACTGGGTGGACATGAAACAAAAGGAATACGACGCGCTGCGTCTTCGCCCCCATCCGTACGAGTTCGCGATGTATTACGACGTGTAATGGTAGGGAGCGACCGCCGGACGCGCCGATCGACGAAGCCGCAATAAGGAATGCATACGATCGCCAAAGGAGTGATCTATTTTGCGTCCGGCTATGTTTCCACAGCGGAGACCGTTCCGTGATGAATTCTGATACGTGAGGCGCGACTTCGAGTTGCTTTGATAACGCCGATGCGCATATCATCGGGAAATGAAAAATGTTCGATTCGCATCTTTACTCGTCGTGTGCAGTTTACTTGTCGGAAACCACCTCGGCCGCGCGGCCGATGCCGAGCATCCTGATCAACCAATGATTTCTCCCGCCGAGGCAATCTCGAAGCTCAAGGAGGGCAATAGTCGTTTCACTGCGGGGAACATGCAGCGCCCGCGCGAGTCAAATGATGAGCGAACGTACATGGCTAAAAACAGCTATGAAAATGCTGGCATGACTTTTCTGGGAATGACCGCGGATGAGGCGGCAAAGCGGCGGGCAGAACTCATCAAGAGTCAGCATCCGATTGCAGCCATCGTCAGTTGCTCCGATTCACGCGTGCCGCCCGAAATTGTCTTCGACCAAGGGCTTGGTGACTTATTTATTGTGCGAGTTGCGGGAAACGTGATCAATGATGAAGGCCTCGGCAGCATCGAGTACTCAGTCGATCATTTAGGTGCCCGTCTGATTTTGGTGCTTGGCCACCAGAGCTGCGGCGCCGTTAAAGCAGCCAGAGACACAATTGCCGCCAAAGGCAAAGCTCCCGGGCACATTCAATCGTTAGTCACTGCTATCAAGCCTGCGGTTGAAGCCACAGCGAAAGATGATCTCGACACGACGATAAAAGCGAACGTTAAAAACGTCGTGCAAGCGCTGCGTTCATCGACGCCAATTCTCAAGGCCGAAGTTGATTCCGGCCAGATTCAGGTTGTCGGTGGCTATTACAGCCTCGATACGGGGGCAGTCACTTTTCTCGACGAGAAGTAATCGGTTCGCTGGCGCCCGGATCATAGTAAAACCCGAGGAATCGGTATCAGAGATTCTTCGCTTCGCTCAGAATGACATCGCAATATGAAACTGCCTAGATCGTTTCTGACTCGTCCGGCTGCTACCAGATTTAGAAGAGAATTTAATTCGTGAGCGTCGTTGGGAAAGTGGACAGCCTCTGGCGCTATCCCGTCAAGAGCATGCGTGGCGAGGAGTTGGAGGAAGCGTTTGCAGGTTATCCCGGAGTTTACGGCGACCGCGTCTTCGCCTTCACAAGTTTGGCAAGCCCGAAGGGGTTTCCGTATTTCACGGCGCGCGAGCAGCGGAGACTTCTGCTATATCGACCCCGATTTCGTTATCCTGACAAAGCCGCGCGACCCGTGAATCTAGCCGAAGCGGACAAGATCGGCGCGGGTCCTCTCTCCGCCGACATTTCAGAGCTAATGGTCGATATTGAAACTCCCGATGGAAAAACGCTTGCGATCGATGATCCGGCTCTGATCGACGCTCTGCGCGGCGAGATCGACGAGAAGCATCAACTCACATTGCTGCGATCGCAGCGGGCCATGACCGATTGCCGTCCCATGTCGATCTTTAGCTTGCAATCAGCGCGGCAACTCTCTGAAGAGACAGAAACGCCGATCGACAAGCGGCGTTTCAGAGCAAACGTCTATTTGGATTTGGCCTCTGACAACGGCTTTGGTGAAAACAAACTTGTCGGTAGGTCGTTGAAGATCGGGCCCAAAGTAATCGTCAGAGTTTTGGAACGTGATTCGCGCTGCGTAATGATCACGCTGGATCCCGACACCTCAGAGAGAACACCGGCGATACTGAAAAAAGTAGCGCAAGCGCATGAGGGCACTGCGGGTGTGTACGGGGCAGTGATCGTCGAAGGAATGCTGCATAAAGGCGATGCGGTCGAACTACTAGAATAGAAACCTTCTTCAAATCCAAAAACGGCCTGAGGGCAGGCCGTCTCCACATTCGCCGATGGAGCCAGGCCGCCCTCGGCCTGCTTTGCATCGCACGTTTCTTTGCGCGAAAAGACTCCGTTATGCGAGATGGCCAAACAATTGAATCCTATGTTCCGGCGCGGTTGGATGCCTTGCCGTGGAGCTCGTGGCATTGGCTGATCGTGGTTTCGCTTGGTGCGACATGGATCCTGGATGGTCTGGAAGTCACATTAGCTGGAGCGTTGGGTGGAGTTTTGACGCGGCACGAGACGCTCGGATTGAGCGACGCGCAAGTCGGTGCGAGCGCGACGTTCTACTTGGCCGGCGCAGTGATCGGTGCGCTGCTTTTCGGTTACGGGACGGATCGGTTTGGCCGCAAGAAATTGTTCTTCATCACGGTTGCGGTTTACCTCATCGGAACGGCGCTGTCTGGTTTCTCCTGGAATTTCTGGAGCTACGCAGTGTTTCGCGCAATCACCGGAGCGGGCATTGGCGGCGAATACGCGGCGATCAATTCGGCGATTGACGAATTGATTCCAGCGCGCGTGCGCGGCCGCGTTGATTTGATCATCAACGGCTCCTACTGGGTCGGAGCTGCGATGGGGGGGAGCGCCACCCTTGTGCTGCTCGATCCACGCCGCATTCCGATCTGGCTCGGATGGCGATGCGCATTCGGAATCGGCGCCGCTCTGGGATTAATCGTGATTTTTTTTCGCCGCTGGATTCCGGAGAGTCCGCGCTGGTTGATGATCCACGGACGGAATCACGAGGCGGAAGAAATCGTTGCAGACGTGGAACGAAAGATCGGTGCGAGGCGGAGTACGGGAGTAGAGGAGTCTTGGAGTATTGGATCTGTTTCGCCACCCATTACTCCATCACTCCAATACTCCATCACTCCAGTTCGGATACGCACTCGCACGCATACGCCCTGGCGCGAAATCTGGAACGCGATCGTGCACGAACATCGGCGACGTTCGTTTCTTGCTTTCGTGCTCATGTCAACACAGGCATTTTTCTATAACGCAATCTTTTTCACGTATGCGCTTGTGTTGATGCGGTTCTACAGCGTGCCAGAACAAGACGTCGGTTGGTACCTTCTGCCGTTTGCGCTTGGAAATGTGCTTGGGCCGGTGCTGCTTGGGCATCTGTTCGATACGATCGGGCGCAAACAAATGATTGCCCTGACGTATGCGCTCGCAGGAGTATTGCTTGCGGTGACTGGCTGGCTTTTTCACGCCGGATTGCTCACCGCGCAAACGCAAACGCTTGCGTGGACAATTATCTTTTTCGTCGCTTCGGCGGCTGCCAGTTCCGCCTACTTGACCGTGAGCGAGATTTTTCCCTTGGAAATCCGCGGAATGGCGATCGCGATTTTCTTTGCACTTGGAACACTGGTTGGCGGTGTCGGCGCGCCACTGCTGTTTGGTTGGATCATCGGCACTGGATCGAGCACTGCATTATTCATCGGATATTTGGTGGCGGCGGCGTTAATGATTTTTGCCGCGGCGATGGAAGCATGGATTGGCGTGGCCGCCGAGGGACGATCGCTCGAGCACATCGCCGCGCCGTTGTCGAGCAAAGGCCTGTAGGGCGTCTGTGTCAGACGCCGGCGTCTCACAGAGACGCCCTACAACATTGGCACTCTGTGCGGTCGGAGGTCAAAGACCGCCACTATAGTGAACGGTAAGTTCGCGAGTATGAATTGGCCCCGCAGGCGTCAGGTTGCTGGAATAAAGATGGAACGCGTCGACGCGGATCATTCCAGCGTCGAACTCGGCATTCGTTTGTAAGAATTTGCGGAGAGCTTGAGCGGAGACATCGCGGCAACGGGCAATCGTGATGTGCGGATGCCAGGGGCGAAGCTCCGGTTCGATGCCGACGGCCAGCGCGGCTTCCTGTACGCGCTTGTGAATTTGGAAGAGATGCGGGTGCGCCTTGCCGAGGCCGATCCAGATAATTTTCGGCGCGCCTTTTGAGGAGAACACACCGACGCCATTCACAGCCAGAAAAAACGCGCCGAACCCGATCGCACTGAGTTTTTCCCGGAGCTTGAATCCAATATCTTCCGGAACGTCCCCGAAAAAACCCAGTGTCAGATGCATCTGGTCAGGTTCTGTCCAACGCACGCCACGAATGTCCGGATCAAGGTCTGCAAGCAATTGGCGTGTTGAATCCGGCAGATCGATTGCGACGAAGAGCCGTTTGCTCATGGCTTCGCCACGTTAATCGTTGAATGGAGAATGGTTGAATGGGGAACAAGCAAAACCGATGTAACGATGTAACGTTTTAACGATTCACGAACGACGTCGCGTCTTCGTTGTTCTTCTTCACCGCGCGGTCGGCCAGGCGTGTCATCCACTCCGGCGCTATTCGTGGAAGCTCCGAACCAGCTCGCGACTGTTCGCCGCTTTCATCGGCTACATCCGGCAGAAAACGGTTCACAATTTTCATGGCGTATCCGGTTAAGTTTGGAAACAGCGCGTTCCCGGCGATCGCGCCGCGAGCACCAAACGTGAGAGTAAGCGATGGCTGGCCACGTCTGATTGCTGCAACGATTTTCCGTGCTGCGCGGTCGGCATCCATTGAGATCAGCGGCGCACCCGCGCCCGCGGAGAACCAGGCAAATTCAGCGTCGTGATTGCCTTTGAACTTGGCGTTTACATGTGAGCCGGTCCGCATGAGTCCGGGCGCGACGGTTGTGACCTGGATATTGTAGCGCGCCAGCTCAGCGCGAATCGCATCGGAGAAACCGGTCAGCGCAAACTTACTGGCGCTGTACGGCGCGAAATGCGGCATGGCAACTTTGCCGCCGATCGAGGAAATGTTCACGATCCGTCCCTCACCCCAAAGGCGCATTTCTGGCACGATCTGCGAAATCAATTCGTACGGCGCCCAAAAATGCAGTCTCATCGCGCGGTCATAATCTTCGCGGCTCATGTGATCGAGCGGACCGACTTCGATGATGCCGGCATTGTTGATCAGAATGTCAATTCTGTCGAAATGATCGATCACTTTCCGGACCGCAGCCGGAATCTCATCGCGATCGAGCAGATCGCATTCGACGCTGATAACCTTTCCGCCGCGCGCAGTGAGATCGGCTTTCGCGCGCGCGAGTTCTTCTGGATCACGCGCGAGCAGAGCAACTTTTCCGCCTTCGTCGCAAATGTGTCGCGCCAGCACGAGACCGAGTCCACGCGATCCGCCACTGATCAGGGCAACTTTATCGCGCAACGTGTATCGGGCCGTGCGAATGATGCGAGCGGTTATCCAACCGCCGACTAAAAGAGCGCCTGCTCTGAGCCAAACACGCCTATTCATTCGCACAATGTCATAGTCAGATACGAAACGTTTGGAGCAAACGGCCGTGAAAGATGACGCGAGGGCGCCTCATTCGTTATGACAGTTACGCGTGTTTGCGATTGAAGCGCGCAACCTCACGCGCCGTCTCGCGATCAACAGCGCGCTTCTTCAAATCAGCACGCTTGTCATGAGCAAGCTTGCCCGTGCCTACGCCGACTTCTGCTTTCACCTTCCCGTTTTTCCAATACAACTTTAACACCACCAGCGTGCGGCCTTTCACTTGCGCTTCGCCGTAAAGTCGGTCGATCTGTTCGCGGTGGAGCAACAATTTGCGAATTCGCTTTGCGCTTGGAATTTCGTGGCTGGCGCGCTCGTAAGGCTGAATGTCGGCATTGTAAAGAAACGCTTCGCCGTTCTCGATTCGCGCGAACGCGTCACCGATATTGGCCTTGCCCGCGCGGATCGATTTAACCTCGCTGCCCTTCAACTCGATACCCGCTTCGTAACGGTCAACGATGTGATAATCCCGTAGCGCTTTTCGGTTGATGATGGACTCGGCTGCCATATTGCCAACGATCCCGGACTCTCGCACCGGTCTCCATTCGTTGTAGCGTCCGCTGTCCTCAGCGGAAATCCAGCGTAATGACCTTAGCCCTTGCGCTGAGGACAGCGCAGGCTGCAGGAAGCCGTGGCAATGTCTACGCGCCGTCCCCTTCGAGCGACTCGTAAGTCAGTTTGCCGGCGATAATTTCCTTTAGGGCAATATCCGTTAACGACATTCGCGGTGTCGTCTCGACCAACGGCCGATGTCCTAAGCCAAGCTGACGCACACGCTTGGAGACAACATTAATCAGAGTTTGCTGATTCGGGATAACCTGTGCTGCTTCCTGAAGAAGTTGAGTGGTCATATGGCGCAAGAAACGAACGGAGCGGACTGCCTCGGTCGGGAATTGAAGGATACTCGACACGCTGCTTGTAAGCGCGGAGGGAATAAGCTGCGGTGCGAGCATGGTAAAATGAGTGTTGACTTTCCAAATGAAGCGGCTCGTTGTCAACGCTTTTTGTCCGGGCGAGCACAAAGTAATTTCGAGCCATGCGGCAAAGCCGGCGAAGCGACACCGATTTGGGCCGGTCCAAAGTAAGCTCTGTCCTTGCGATTTAGATGAAAATACGCGAAGTAAGGGCCGCGTTCGCGGACAATTCGGTCATTTCGGGCTGTGGCTCAGCTTGGTAGAGCGCCTGGTTCGGGACCAGGAGGCCGTGGGTTCAAATCCCACCAGCCCGATTCACTCGATCGGGAAAATGTAGCGGCGCTTGTGTCAAGGACAGGCGTTTGTCACAAACGCCGCTACGTTGTAGATGTCGAGACCGGGCTTTTCCTATGCATTCTTCTGCCACAATCGTAGGCGTAGTTATTGGCGTGGTGATTTTGTTCTTTGGCCGAAAGCTGTTTTGGCTGTGTGTCGCCGCAGTCGGATTCGCTGTCGGCCTGCAGATTGCGCCGCTGCTGGTTAACGAGGCGTCGTCGCTGCTGGCGCTAGTTATCGCTCTCGTTTTGGGCGTACTTGGGGCGTTGCTCGCGCTGTTCATTCAGAAAGTTGCGATAGCAGTTCTCGGTTTCCTGGCAGGCGGAAAACTCGCTACAGCAATCGCCGCTGCGTTTTTCGTACAACATGCGCAGTATTCGACTATCATCTTCGTCATCGGCGGCATTATTGGGGCAATTCTACTGATGGCGGTGTTTGGTTGGGCACTGATCGTTGTGTCCTCGTTTATCGGCGCGTACTTGATTCAAAGCGCAATCGTGTTGCCGCCGACCGGTTTGACACTCGTATTTATTGGCCTCGCCATCCTGGGCATATTCGTGCAGGCAGTATCGTTCCGCAGAAGCGCGATATAAACGCGCGTTCTCTTTACTGACAAATCGGCGCGTCGACTGGTTAAGGCATTGAATCGGAATTCCGACGTAGCGTTGTAACAATTTCACGAATCACGTCGGCCATTTATTGCTCCGTCATTTCGTAAGCCACTCTCGCGGAACATCGACGGACGTCTCACCGAGTTCCGCAACTGACGCACATCCAAGCAGCTTGAGTGTGCGCACAAGATCCGCGCGCATAATCTCAATGGCGCGTGAAACACCTGCGCCACCCGCTGCCCCGAGTCCGTAGGCATACGCACGTCCGGCCATTACAGCGCGAGCTCCCAGACAGAGGGCTTTCACGATATCGCTGCCGCGACGGATGCCGCCATCCATCAGGACTTCGATGCGATCTCCTACCGCCGTCACAACTTCAGGTAAGAGACGCAAAGTCGGTGCGACGCCATTGAGTTGCCGGCCCCCATGATTAGACACGACCAACGCGTCTGCTCCCATGTCCACTGCGCGTTTTGCATCGTCGGCCGTGTGAATGCCTTTGATCACGATAGGCCCGTTCCACGCCTGGCGAATCCATTTCAGATCATCCCAGGTCACAACCGATTGCTCAAGAGCAGCAGTGACATCGGCGTACAGCATGGGCCCGTTTTCTGGGATGACGACATTTTCAAATTTCATCAAGCCGCCGTCGGCGAAAAAAGCTGCCAGCCAACGTGGCCTAACGAGAAGCTGATTCATAAACGGCAGCATTTGTCCGAGCTTTCCACTAAGAAGTTCTTTCGCGCCATTGCGAAGATCGCGCTCTCTCAAACCCGCTACTGGCGTGTCGATTGTGACCACCAAGGCCGAAAACCCAGCCTTGCGCGCGCGGTCGATACCGGCCAAAGC
>DASXHS010000012.1:0-17115 GCA_036488345.1 Candidatus Udaeobacter sp. | reverse complement strand
CGCAGAAGTCGACGGAAAAGAACCGCACACACTGCGCCGCTATGTCGGAGGCATTCAGTGCACGGCCTTGGTGACAGGCAACTGGCAATCGCGCCACGTTGGCGAGTCAGGCGCGTTTAGTGGACTCATCGGTGCGGGGACGGGAGCCGTCGGATCGATGACGCCGATACGCTTGTTCACCCAGAGTACCTGGTACGCCCATGCCGGCAGCGGCGCTGCTTTCGACGTACACGACCAATTGTTGAAGTGGAGATTCACGAGATAGAAATTCCGCTTTAGCTTGCGGAGCGCCTCGAGAATCCTCGGATCGTCGAATCCGTGCATTTCCATCGCAAGCTGAGGAATCGACGCGAGCAATTCATCTGGCGCTGCGAGAAGCGATTCCCATTCGCCGCCTTCGATGTCCATCTTGATGATTATACGCCTCCCAGTATCACCGTTTTTGCTGATCTGATTTTCCAGCGTGTCGAAGAAGTGCGACGCCCGGTTGCCCGTCTGATTTCCGACGCATTCGTTGTGAAAGATAAATTTGCCGCCGTCGCAGGTTGGCCTCGCTGGATCGAAGCAATCGTATTCATGCACGGGAACGTGATATCGGCGTGAGACCTCGCATCCCCAGTCATCGTTCGTGCCGACACCATACGAGTATCCTGTATCAAGCGGTTCAATCAGATTCTCGCACATCAGATAACCGCCATCATTGGCGCTACCAAAGCGCTTGAGCGTACAGTTTTTTAAAGCCACTGGCTGAAGCTCCGCGAGAATCGCCTCGCGCAGTTCGCGTCCGGCAGCGCTGCGCCTTACGTCGTCAATTACAACTGCTGCGGCTGCTGCAAGAGCAATAATCACGAACGTGATGCGGATCCACGATCGGTTCCTCAAACTGTCTTGCATAGGTAGCGGTCCATTAAGAGCGTTCCAACGCTGGTGGGTATTCGTTAGGCCTTCGCGGCTTGTTGCGCTTTAAAGTCATGAATGCGTGGCCGGCGGCGTTACCCCTAAACACGCGACAATCACTACCACTGCGACGCCGAGACACGCCTCCCAGATCACATTCCGACGGAGTTGAGCCAGCAAGTCTGGATCTGCGGCAGCCTTTGGCAGCTTCGCTTTGACCAGGAATCGATTGCGTGCGCCGAAACCAATGAGGATGGCGAATAACGCAAGCTTAAAAAGCAGAAGCCGACCATAAGGCGTCGTGAAAAGGGCGTGAATTGAACCGACCAGCAACCAACTATTGGAAATTCCGCTTACGACAAGAACGCTCACGCAGCACAAGCTGAGCGTAGAAAAACGACGGACAACGCGAACTGCCGTTTCGCCTAATGAGAAGGATGCACGGACCCGCGCAAGGAAAATCGTCAGCGGCACCAGTCCACCGATCCAGAAGGCCGCCGCGCAAAGATGGAGCATGTCGCCTGACACACCAAATGGATGCACTGTGGCTGCCGCTGCGTGGCTGATCCAAGCCAGCGAGATCAGAAGACCAACGCTTACCACCCAGAGAACCACGACCAGCGCCCTTCGTGCTTTAACTTGCGCCAGAGCTGAGGCCAAGAGCACAAACGCAGCTGCGATCAGGCTGACACGAAGCTGCCAGACTCGACCGAATTGCGTTTCAAACAAAACCGGCCTCCACGCCGGTGTGGATAGAGCATTCTTGAGGGACAACTCACTCATGCTCGCGACTTCCAGCCAAAACCAAAGCAGACAGGAGAGAAGTGCCGCGATCAGACTCCAAAAAGCCAGGCGGAATAAGCGCCGCTCGATTTCATGCAAATCGTTGCTTTCGGAGCGGCCGGTCAGGCCGAGCGTAACGAAATCGAAGGTAAAGATTCCCGCGATCAGAATCGACGCGGCGATTTGGACAGCACGGGTAATGATGAGCGTGGTTACCATCGAATTCTCTTCCGCACGAGTGCCTAACGAACGACCCGGAACGTGAAGTTTCCGTTTGTCACGTGTGTATCAACAGAAACCACGCGCCACACGACTTTATATATTCCTGCGCCGAGCTGCGGGAGAGAAACGTGCACCAGTGCGTGGTCGGAACGATCCAGATGCAGATCTCGTTTGTCCACTTCGTTCCCGGATGTGTTGAAAACCTGAATGCTGCTAACGGCGGGTTCGATATTCTCCGTAAATCGAATTTGAACTTCACTCGGCGATGTTTGTATGGTGCTGCCTACCCCCGGATTGGCATCCTTGAGAAAGGCGTGTGCTTCAAGCCTGGCTAAGCCGGCCACAAAAATCAGCAGAAGGATGATACCTTTCATTTGTTTCCTCCAAATAGGGGCCGGCCGATGCTGTGTGGAAAAAGATCATCGAGATAGAAGTGCAACTGCGCGATGAAGCCGACGTCGTTTCCTGTGTGTTTGTTGATCGGAATCACCGCTTCGGCGCCGACTTGGAAGTATTTGCCAGACCAGATAATGCCCGGATTGATTGTGCCGGTGGTTGGACCGAGTGGGCCGCGGTTCAGCGGAGTTTCCGTTGCGAATTCCACCAGCGGAATCAGTCGATCGATGGGCGCTGGCAAATGCATGTTCTGCACCTGCGACTGCAGATAAATCACGCTGTACTCGAGCGCAAAGCCCCACTCTAGTACATTAGGATGTCGCTCGATCTCGATGTCGCGTTCACCGGTTTGGTCATTCACCGTAATAGTGCGTGTGCTCGCGCTCGTGGGAATCTGGACGCCGGCCTGCCCCGTGATGGCGAACGGCTTCAAGAATCGCAACGCCTCGGGCAAGTCGCCCAAGCCTTTGCCGAAGAACAGCCCAGGCGTCCATGTGCTGAATGAATCGGCGCCCACCGACCGTCCGCCGGTGCCGCCGACATCTACGTGGAGGCCGAGGGATACTACGGCTTCATGTTCGTCGTTTTCAAAGAACTCGTATTTCGAGCCGATGGAGAGATTGTCGAAGCCATTCGTCGCCCTGCCCTGTGAAGGATCGAGCGTGATGAATGTTTCGCCAAACTCGATGTCCCATTTCGGCGTGATGCGCAGAGCGATATCCGAAGAAACCTCCGTATCCCGCGTTCCACCATTGTCGGGCGTAACAATGCTGGAAACGGTTGGTAGCGAAAACTCATCGGCGACGAACGGATCGTCCGTCGAAAGCGTCGCCGGGAAAAATCGCGGGCCGGCAAAACCGTGACCGTAAGCCCGGCCCGTTGCACTGAATTCGCACGCGGCGCAAACAAGCCAAAAAAACAAAGATAAAAATTTCATTTCAATCCTCCGAAAGTCGAAACAACCGCGATTGCTCTGCGGCGGTTTTCGGTTGTGTAATGCGCGCCAGGCTACGACCCGTGCACACGCGCGGCGCAACCTATCAAGCGCGAACTAACTGAGGGTTGAACGCGGTGGCGGTACAGGCGGTGATCGCCCGATTTGAGAAGAACAAAAATCGCGCACCGTGTATTCAAAAGGAATAGACGGCCGTAACAATGATGCCGTCCGCGACACGCAGATCATGTCGATTTTCGGCGTCAGAACTTGGAGATCTGATTTCTTTTCGGTGGAATTCGCCTTGTTTACCATGCGACAAAGAGAACACGGATGCGCTCCATCGAACGTTTGCGCAATCGCCTGGCATAAAGTGCCGCGTTTTGAATAATCGATGATCATCGACGTCCACGCGATGGACTGCAGCGTCACCCAATGCAGACCGATTGCGCAGCACAGCGAAAAAATTGTGACGGCGCGGCCAATGCAGCGAAACACGCTCGACACTAGCCACCGACAGCTAATGCGTCAACGCACCTGCTGCGCCGTTTAAAACGCGGGAGTGCGGCGCGACTTACGTCAGTTGGTGATTAACCTAGTATCCGAAGCTGAAGCTCACGGACGGCCAGTATCCGTAGCGGTAAGGATAGTATCCGTAGTACGGACCATAGTACCCACCGTAGGGATAACCGTAATAGCCAATTCCGTAGGATGGATAGCCATAGCCCAAGCCGTAATAGCCCAACGAATATCCAGAGGACGGATACCAGTAATTGCCTCCTCCCCAGTGACCGCCTCCCCAGCGACGACCGCCATTCCAATTATATGCGTGAGCTGCATAGCGCCCGTGTCCGCGCGCTGCCCGCGCAAATTGTTGACCACCTCCACCGCGAGCACGGAAACCAGCGGGTCCACCCCTGACATGGCCGCCCCCGGCATGTCCTCTGACAGCTTGCCCGCCAGCATGCCCGCCGTGTCCGCCATGACCTCCACGGGCATACGTTGGCGGCACAATCGCCAAAAAAGCTGCCACCATCAGCGTTCCAAACGTTGAACGAAGTACGTTTTTCATTTAACAGCCTCCTTTTTCTTTATTTCGTTAAACGAGGCGGCACTGGTTCCCTCTCGGCACAGGGATGCATGTTAATCTGGTGGTAGTCCTTCGCGACGCCAGGGCAATCTTCCTTCGATTTCCAGTTGGAGCGACAAACTCAGAAACGTGCGGATGAGCACAATCAACCCCAGAACAAGCACGTTTTGAATCGTGGGTGCGACGACAACTGTTCGGATAATGTCGCCGGCAATCAAAAACTCGAGTCCCAATAAAATTGCGCGGCCGATATCCTGCCGAAAAGATGAGTAGTAATTTCCTGTATTATGCGCGCGACGAACCAAGAGACGTGCCGTGGCGACCAGCGCACCGGCAGCGACAATGAACACGCCGACGCCGTCGACAGCCGTGCCGACGATTTCCATGAGCCGTCGAAAATTTTCCATAAACATCTTACTTGCCGGAAAGCGCGCCGCGTTTCAATGCTGTTCGTGCGGCCTGCTGGCTGGTTAGGCGATAATGTAGCCATCGGCCGTGTGACCGTCCTCTGCTCGAATTGCAACCAATAACAGATAAACCACGGCCCGGACGGCCGTGGCTAAACGAGCAGCCGTGGTATCAGAGAACTACCCTTGAAGAACAGCGCACGCGACAGCGTAATTTTCGGTGTGACTGAGAGTGATGAGAGCCGAAGCGACGCCTCGTTCTGCGGCAAAAGCCTCCGCCGGTCCTGAAAAAACCAGGAAAGGTTCGCCGCTTTCTTTTTTGCGGATATCAATGTTGCGCCACCCCATCGCTTTGCCGATTCCGGTGCCGAATGCTTTTGCCACTGCCTCCTTACCCGCGAAACGCGCAGCCAGATGGCGCTCCGGGAATTTCATCGACATCGAATATTCAATTTCACCATCTGTGAAGACGCGATGCAGGAACCGGTCTCCGAATCGCTGGATGGAATGCTGGATGCGCGAGCATTCGATCACATCAACGCCGATACCGATTACGCTCATTTTGGGAGCACTGTAGGGCGTTTGACTCGTTCGCGCCCGCTCACTCGCTCTAACGAGCTGCCCGTCGATGTCGCTCGCGTCCCCGCGCCTCCGTTCTGTGAAGCGCCGAGGCTTGGCGTCTGACACAGACGCCCTACAAATCGGTTTGATCTCATTCGGGATAATTTGCCATGGCGGCGAGCATTTCCTTAACGGCATTTTCCAAACCAACCCACATCGCGCGCGATACAATTGCGTGGCCGATATTGAGTTCGCTCAAACATGGAATTTGATGGATGAGCGCGATGTTTTTGTAATTGATGCCGTGACCAGCGTTGACCTGCATATTGGATTCTGATGCAGCGCGCGCGGCTGCTCGTAATTGTTCTAGTTCTTCCTTTTGGATCTTTTCCGTAAAGGCGTTTGCAAGTCTGCCAGTGTGCAGCTCGACCATTTCCACACCCAATTCCGCTGCGACATCCACCTGTTCCAACGTGGGATCGATAAACAGGCTGACACGAATCCCGGCAACCTGGAGCCGTCTAATAGTCGGCTCGAGTTCCTTGCGCTGTGCACGCACGTCCAAGCCTCCTTCCGTCGTTATTTCTTCACGTTTTTCCGGCACCAGGCAGACCTCTTCCGGCTTGATGCGGAGCGCGACATCAATGATCTGCTCCGTGTTGCCCATCTCGAGATTTAGTTTGGTCATGATGTTCTGGCGAAGACGTTCGATGTCGAAGTCTTGAATGTGCCGGCGATCAGTCCGTAGATGGGCGACGATCCCGCCGGCGCCTGCGCGCTCACAAATCCGCGCGGCCACAAGCAAATCCGGCTCTGCATTCTTGGATTCAGGCATTGTGGCATATCGCGCCTGCCGCAATGTCGCCACGTGATCGACGTTCACTCCGAGACGCAGACTGCTCATCGCGCCAAATAGGACTCACTCAAAGACGGGGAGCAAGTTGGAACGACCAAAATCTTGCGTCGCTGTCATTCTGCGAAGTGAAGCTGCAACGCAGCTGAGTAGAAGGGTGGTGGTTACGATACCGCTGACTTCTGTCAGGGGGTCGCGCTTGGTGCCCGCGTATTTCAGTCGCCGTCTGTCGTCTGTTCTTCTGTGGTTTGAGCCTTGGCTTTGCTGACGCTCTTACTGGACTTGTGGTGCGTCTGGTGAGTAGTCCCAGATGCTTTCTCGCCTGTGCCATCCACGGTTTCCTTTGTTTTTCTGACTACGGTCTCGCCGGTTTCTTTCGTTTTTTCGCCTACGGTCTCGGCGGTCTCCTTTGTTTTCGTGCCAACCGTTTTAGCAGTCTCCTTTGTTTTCTCACCTACTGTTTCAAGTCCGTCTTTAATCGTTTCCCCAGCTTTCTTCGCGCCGTGCTTTACGTCTTGAACCACGCCCTCCTGGCCAAACGTAGTGAGCGCGGCCGTGGCAACCAAAGCAGCAATTAAACTCGTAATTTTCATGGTCACTTCCTCCTGTTGATTACGTCCTAATATTGGATCGAAGCGGACTGGGTGATCGCGCGCACCCGTGACGCGTGTTGGTTTGGATTGGCTCGTATGTCTCGCTATGAGCGGAGAGCCGCCTGCTCGTGCGGACTACAACACATGCGCCGGTAAATGCGGGCAAGCGTGGACAGAGAGACACCGAAAAGATAAAGCGTCGCGATCGAGCCGAAGGCAAATGTGAGGCGTACCGGTCCTACTGTTTCATAACGCCGCGGGCTCGCCCCAATTCGTTTGTTGCTATACGCAACGCGACCGCAACGGCGAAGTCGCCGAAAAAATTCCACGTCTTCCATAACCGGCACGTCTGGAAATCCCCCAGCGTTAACAAACGCACTTCGCCGGCAGAAAATTCCGTGATCGCCGCATCGCATTCTTAGTACAAGCCCTGCGTAATGCGCAAAGCCGTCCGTCAGTCGGTAGACGGCCGGCGCGGACGGCAGGCGGATCCGGAAGAAACCGCCACAGACTTCTGGATCGCGCATTATACGCGCAATCTCATTCAAAGATTCCCGCGGCACGTCGGCGTCTGCGTGCAAAAACCAAAGAATATCGCCGCCTGCGGCGTCGGCTCCGACATTCATTTGCTTCGCACGGCTGCGCGCGCCGCTACTTATGACGTGATCGCAGAAGCCTTCCGCCAGACGATCGGTGCCGTCAGTGCTCCCCCCGTCGACGACAATAATTTCCGCCCCACGGGTTCGCTCGCGTAGATTCGACAGAAACGGACGTATCAATGGCGCCTCATTAAAGACCGGAATGATAATGGAGACCTGCATCTGAGATTTTGGCTAAACTTCTTTTTGCGCGACAATGCGCCAAAGACGTTTCTCAAAATAAAATGTTTGCTCGATGCGTCTCTTCGGCGAATAGAATTCAACAAGCCAGAAACTCATATGATCGCAAAAATCATCACCGCAGCAGCCGTCACATTATTCTTTACGCCGATACCAGCGCTCTTTTCACAAGAGCATCCAGAACATCCGACATCAGGTGGCGCCAAGAAACAGGTTAGCACCGCTGATATTTCCGCCGGGATAAAGAAGCATATCACCGCCGAGACGAGCAAAGGCGGCGGAAAATTCCCGGTGAAATACGAAGGCCAGGATCTCGCTCTCGATTTAATAAAGGTCCACGATGACCGATTGCAGGACCTCGGGGGCGGAAAATATTTCGCCTGCGTGGATATGAAGGGGACGGATGGAAAAACCTACGACATCGATTTCTTTCTGACTGGCCAGCCGGGCAAAATGACAGTCACTGACACGGCAGTGCACAAGATCGACGGTAAACCGCTTTACAATTGGAAAGAAGAAAACGGCAAGTGGAACAAAGTGCCGGTTAGCTAGGAAAGGGAATGGCGAAGTCGACCATGCGCTTGATTCTGGCTCCGGCGCTGTTTCTCGCCGGCTCGCTTACCATTCATGCCGCCGGTGAGCCCGGGATCATCAAAGGCGCCGATGAATTTGAGTTTGTTTATCGCGTCAAACTTCCGGAAATCACCGGCTCCGCACGCATCTGGATACCGCTCGCGAAGACAGATTCTTTTCAAACCGTAAGTGTGGAAAAACTGAACATCCCGATGAAATGGGACAAGGTTCAGGACCGCGATTATGGCAATGACATTTGCGTGGTCAATGCGCAGCCGCAAGACAGTGGCAAGACGATCGAGTTGCGATACAAAGTCGTGCGCAAGGAAAAGGCCGCCTATCCGGCAGGCACTGCAGATGCCGCGCGATATCTTCAGCCGGAAAAATTAGTGCCAGCAAACGAAACGTTTAAAACGCTTGCTGAGAAAGCGACGGCCGGAAAAACTGACGACCTCGAGCGGGCGAAGGCGTTGTACGATCACGTTATCAGCCGCATGCGGTATGATAAGTCGGGTACTGGCTGGGGCCGCGGAGACGCCGTTTATGCGTGCGATGCGCACACCGGCAATTGTAGTGATTTCCATGCGTACTTCATCGCGTTGTCGCGAAGCATCAACATACCTGCACGTTTCGCCATCGGCGCGACCATTCCAGCGGACAAGAATGAGGGCAAGATCGAGGGCTACCATTGTTGGGCCGAATTTCTCGCGAACAATCAGTGGGTTCCGGTGGATATCAGTGAAGCGTGGAAGAACCCGAAACTGGCGGATTATTATTTTGGTCATAATCCAGCGAACCGGTTTGAGCTGACGAAAGGTCGCGATTTGGTGGTTGATCCGGAACCTGAAAGCGGACCGATCAATTTCCTCGTCTATCCGCTGCTTGAGATGAACGGCGAGGTCGTAAAGCCCGAGACCACTTTCGAATTCCGGCGCATTGGTGCGTAACGCCGGAGCACACCCATCTTGGCTGTGCGGACAGCAGGCATCCTGCTGCTGTGCCGATGATTGATCAGGCGAGACGCCCGATCGCCTCACAGGCAAGATGCCCGTGCTCCAGCTCAGCAGTGTCGCTGTTAAGCTGCCGATGCTAAAATCACGATCGCTTCATCCGTTGTCCTGAGATGCCAAAAATTCCCTTGATGGATTACATCGGCAATCCATTGCTGACTTGCCTGTTTCTCGCCCTGCTCTGGCTTCAATGGCGATTCCCGTTGCGACAACAACATTTCAGCGTGCTCCATCGGCTGGTACGGAATTTTGTGCTCTCGCTTCCCGGTTTTGCGATTGTTCGTCTCGCGATGTTGCCCATTCCGATCGCGATCGCGATCTGGGCGTCGGATCGACGCATTGGCTTACTGAACTGGATTCACCTTCCGACATGGGCCGTCGTAATCGCGACCTTCCTTTTAATGGACTATGCCTATTGGTGGTGGCACTGGGCCATGCACATGGTGCCGTTGTTCTGGCGATTTCATAACGTGCATCACACCGACCTGGATCTCGATGTAAGCACCGCCGCGCGATTTCACTTTGGTGAAATGATTCTCTCCACCGGCTTTCTCTCGTTAGCCGTGGTACTCTTCGGTATCGGTCCGCTCATGCTTGTCGTGTTCTTCGCCACTTTCGAAGGAGCGACACTTTTTCATCATTCCAACTGGCGCCTGCCAATTCACATTGAGCGAGTTTTGAACCTGATTCTCGTCACGCCGCGCATGCACGGGATTCATCATTCCATCGTGCAGCGCGAGACCAATTCAAACTGGGGTACGATGTTTTGCTGGTGGGACAAGCTGCATCGCACGTTGCGGCGGGACGTACCTCAGGACGCTATCACGATCGGTGTCGCTGCGTATCGCGAGGAAAACGAACTTACGCTGGGCAAACTCTTTGCGTTGCCGTTTCGTGCGCAGCGCGAGTGGCGATTACCAAATGGCGACATCCCTGAACGCGTGCCACGACCAGCGGAAGAGTTGGGTGAATAACCGCACATCGCCTCATCGCCTCCCAAAGCTACAGAAGTGTTCAGGAAACAAATGAACGCGAGAATCTTCTTGCAATCGGGGTCTTGTGCCGCGACGAACTCGCTTACGAAGGAAACATTATGTCAAAACGATTACTCATTACTTTGCTGGGAGCGGGGTTCATTTGCGCGACTCTGAGCGCGCAAGGACAGCCGCTGATTCATCAACCAACGCTAACTCCGCAAAACAGCGGGACGACCAACGGCCTGATCGCAGTTTCGCCGGTGAATCCACAAGTCGTCTGGGCATCCGGTCGCAACGGCACATTCACCGTCACCACTGATGGCGGGGAGACTTGGCACGCCGGCGTCGTACCGGGCGCTGAAGCTCTGCAATTTCGCGACGTGGAAGCCTTCAGCGAGCGCGTTGCGTATCTGATGTCGATTGGGGATAACCCGACTGATTTCCGTGTCTACAAGACATTGGACGGCGGCGCCACTTGGACGATCCAATTCGAGAATCAGAATCCAAATGGTTTCTATGACGGGTTCGCGTTTTGGACGCCGCAGCGGGGAATTCTGATTGGCGACTCAATCAATGGAGTGTTCCCCGATTTTCGCACAACCGACGGAATGACTTGGCAGGACATCAGCGGCAACATGCCGCCGGCTTTGCCCGGTGAAGGCTCCTTCGCGTCAAGCGGCACTTGCGTCACAACACAAGGTGGCAGGAACGCGTGGATAGCAACAGGCGTCGCGGCGATTGCCAGGGTACTGGCTACCACAGATCAGGGCAACACCTGGAACGCGTATGATACGCCGCTGTTTAGCTCACCCAGCGCGGGCGCATTCACCGTAGATTTCCGCGATCCGCATAGCGGAATCGTGGGCGGCGGCGACCTGGATGCCGGTGATCCCAATAACGCGCGCACTGCAGTTTCCAGCGATGGCGGCATGACATGGAATCTCACGAATCCGCCTCCGGTGACCGGTGCGATTTTCGGCCTGAGCTATGTCGGAAAGACTGGTGGCGGCGGTGGAAACAATCTCGGACGCGCCGTGGTAATCACGGCCAATGACCCGCCCACGTTTTCCACGGGAGCCGCTGCCTGGACTCCCGACGAGGGAAATACTTGGTTTACGTTGCCCGGTGTGAGCGGCTTCTGGGCAGTAGCCTTCGCCACTCCCAAAGCAGGATGGCTGGTAGGAACAGGCGGCCGCATTTTGAAGATTAGCTTCTAGCCGAAGGCGAACGCGATACGGAAATTTTCACGTCAGTTTCGGAGATCTATTACAGCTGTTGTTTTCGGAGTTTGAACACAGTTGATGGCTTGTAGCTCGATTGCTTATCAGATGTTTGAAAGGCTGCTGATGCTGGACGAACTCTATGCAGTCTGGAGGAAGAGCCACACAAGCGTTTCAAATTGATATGTTCGAAGCCGAAATCAAAACCAAGGAAGCTATTGTTTGTGAAGGTTACGCGGCCGGAGCAAAGCAAATCATGACTATCCGACTCCTAAAACTGCTCATGATATCCAGTCTAATTGCATTCATTTACACTGACCTTCACGCCGCCGATCTGACCGACGATCCACTTCCTACCGTTCAAGAAAACCTCGCAACGCATAAAGCAGTTCTCGTCGATGTCCGCGAGCCAGGAGAATGGAAGGAAGGGCATGTTGAAGGAGCGATTTCACTGCCGCTCAGCACGTTAAAAAAAGGCGTCGATACGAGCAAGCTAGAACACCAACTTCCAAAGGATAAGATCGTATATACGCACTGCGTCATGGGAGTACGTGCTCTCAAAGCTGCGAAGATTTTGGAGAAGCTTGGCTATAACGTCCGGCCCCTCAAAGCTGGCTATGAGGACATGGTAAAGGCTGGTTTTGAGAAAGCCGCTAATTAACTAGGTTCGATTTCTCGATCCTGCATTACCAGTCTCGGAGGTTCCTGGACGCGACTAACAAATGCTGCGATAGCGATAGTTGCTGCTGATTTTGACATGAACCGTTTCGCGCACACGCTGAGCGAGCAATCGATCTCGCTGCGTCGTACGCGACCTGAAATTCTTCAGGTCAACGTCGGCAAGCTTTGCAATCTCACCTGCGTGCATTGCCATGTGAATGCCGGGCCAAAGCGCAAAGAGATCATGACGCGGACGACAATTGATGGGATCATCAATTGGCTGGCGAATTCGGAGATTCCAACGGTTGACCTCACCGGTGGCGCACCGGAAATGATTCCCGATTTTCGGTATTTCATCGAACGTGTGAAAGAGCTGCAGCCGTCACGTCACGTGATCGATCGCTGCAATCTCACCATCTTGCTTGAGGATTCGTACGGCGATCTCGCCGAGTTTCTTGCCGATGAAAAAGTAGAGATCATAGCGTCGATGCCGTGTTACTCAGCGGAAAATGTGAACGCGCAACGCGGCGACGGCGTATTCGAAGGTAGCATCGTAGCGCTGCAACTTCTAAACTCGTTAGGCTACGGAATCGATCCAGCGTTGCCGTTGCATCTCGTTTACAATCCGGTCGGCGCGTTTTTGCCGTCGACGCAAGAGGAGCTTGAGGCAGATTACAAACGGGAGCTGCAAAAGCATTTCGGAATTGTGTTCAACATGCTTTACACGCTTACGAATCTTCCGATCGGCCGGTTCGCCGCTTACCTGCGCCACAACAATCGGCTCGAGGATTACATGCAACTTCTAATCGAGGCATTTAATCCGGCGACGATCGACGGTCTCATGTGCCGTAACACGATCAGCGTGGGGTGGCGCGGTGAAGTGTATGACTGCGATTTCAATCAGCAGCTCGGGATGCAATGGAAGAATGGGCAACCGATTTTTTTGTGGGACGTCAACCCCGATTCGCTTGAAGGTCGCGAGATCATGACCGGCGATCACTGTTTTGGTTGCACGGCCGGCGCGGGCTCGAGTTGCGGCGGCGCGATTGTGTAAGTGCTATCTTGTCGCCGCTTCGCTGTGCGAAGCGTGCGTGCCGCCCGCAGGCCGGCGGCTACAGCGCCAGCGGTGACAGCCGCGGCGCGCTGCCAGCTCTCGTGCTCGAACTGAGTGAAGTCGTCGTCCATTTCTGACGTCAATTGTAGGGCAGGCGCTCTCGCCTGCCAATGTCCTCGGCAACCGAAGCGGTTGCCCTACAATCTTACTCGAGAGGAAATTCGATTCGTTCTTCTTCTTCGCGAGCCACGAGTTTATTTCGCTCAATGATGCGGGCGCAGGTGTTCCACCGCAAAATCGCATCGTCGTGACCGGATGGGCTGAGGGGTTCGGCTTTTTCGAACCAGTCCATTGCTTCTCGCAAAAGATCGTAAGCCTGAAACCGGCAGCCAGGCGTGTGCTGCCGTAGTTTCGTTTTTGCCCGACGTTCGGCGATGATTCCGGAATAATACGCGCGCTCATATTCCGAATTCAGCCGGCCTAACAATTCTTTCGTTTGCGTCTCGCTGACGCCATACCCTTTTTCGAAGCGATCAGTAAATGCGAGCAAAAGCGTGATGACAGCCCGCTGGTTGTCGGGATCGACAGCCAGAATGTCGAGGCAAATGCTCTCCGCTTCGCCGGGTTCGTTGAGCAATCGGTAGCGCTCAGCCTTCTCCAGCGCGGCGGGAATTGCGTCTTTGTGGAGTTGTTTCAGTTCAGGCATTGTGCGGTCGTAACTCGTTAAATAGTTAAATCGTTACATTGTTACGTCGGCAGAGACAACCGATTGAACGCGCTCGTCTCCCGCCTCGATTCACGATTCTCAATTCACGATTCACGTTTCTTCAGCCGTCGCCACAACCATCCCAGCGGATCATAAAACTGATCCACAACGCGTTCCTTCAGCGGAATGATTCCGTTGTCCGTGATTTCAATGCTTTCGGGACAAACCTTGGTGCAACACTTCGTGATATTGCAGTAACCGATCCCGTAAGCATTCCGCAGTTCCTCAATTCGATCTTCCGTGTCGAGCGGGTGCATCTCGAGAGCTGCTACATGAATTAGAAAGCGCGGTCCGATAAATTTTTCGTGCATCTGGTGATCGCGGAGGACGTGGCAAACATCCTGGCACAGAAAACATTCGATGCATTTCCGGAATTCCTGCACACGATCGATATCCTTCTGCTGCATGCGCCATGTGCCGTCCGGCGCATCTGGCGGCCGCGGCTTGAACGGCTTGATCTTTTTTTTCACCCGAAAATTCCACGAGACATTTGTCACCAAATCCTTAATAACCGGGAAAGCTTTCATCGGCTCGATCGTCACCGGTTTTTCCAACGGCAATTCGCTCATCCGCGCCATGCACATCAGCTTCGGCATTCCGTTCACTTCAGCGGAACACGAGCCGCATTTTCCCGCTTTGCAATTCCATCGGCAGGCAAGATCGCGCGCCTGCGTCGCCTGAATCTGATGGACGGCGTCGAGCACGACCATGCCTTCGGCTACGTCGGTGGAGTATTCATGAAATTCGCCGCGTTTGGCGTCGCCACGCCAGATTTTGAAGCAGGCCTTCATAAAATCGATGTCTCTGGGGAGCGCACGTCTCTGGCGTGCTGGCGAACGTCTCCAAGCGTTCGCGAACTCTT
Organism: Candidatus Udaeobacter sp.; assembly: GCA_036488345.1. Classification (GTDB taxonomy): domain Bacteria; phylum Verrucomicrobiota; class Verrucomicrobiia; order Chthoniobacterales; family UBA10450; genus Udaeobacter. The sequence goes on along the minus strand of DASXHS010000012.1, from coordinate 2,418 downwards.
CTCTGCAGCGAACACCATACTTGGAAACAAACTCTCGGAGAAAGTCCGTTGCGGCGGAACGCCGCAACCAGCACGCGGAACGCGTGCGCTCCCCAATCCTGCAGTGCCACCCGTCAGGCTCATTTCATCTCCTCGATAATCTGCTTCAGATAGTCTGGCATTTCCGGTAAAGGGTCGAGGCGCACTTGCATCGAGCCGTCAGTCGCTTTCGACACAATCGTGTTCACCTTCGAAAAAAGCTCGTCTTTGCCGGGATAATCTTCGCGAAACTGTGCGCCGCGACTTTCTTTTCGCTCAATCGCTGTGCGGGTGACCGCCTCCGAGACTGTAAGGAGATTCTTCAGATCGATGGTGGTATGCCAACCCGGATTGTATTCACGATTGCCAGTAACTGTAGCGTGGTTCGCTCGCTGTTTCAGTTGCTGCAACTGGCCAAGTGCGTACTGCATTTCAGATTCCGTTCGAACGATTCCGACATTGTCCTGCATCAATTCCTGTAAATCCTTTTGGATCTGGTACGGGTTCTCGCCGTCGCCTCGGTCGAATGGCGCGAGCGCTTCGTGCGCGGCTAGATCGATCTGATCGTTGCGAATTTCACCTAACGAGTTCTGCTTCGCGAACTGCGCCGCAAATTCACCGGCGCGCTTCCCGAACACCAACAGATCGGAGAGCGAATTGCCGCCCAGTCGATTTGCGCCGTTGATACCGGCCGCGCACTCACCGGCGGCAAACAGTCCAGGCAAACGCGACATTTGCGTGTCCGGATCAACGCGCACGCCACCCATGACGTAATGGGTAGTCGGTCCAACTTCCATCGGTTGCTCCGTGATATCGATGTCCGCCAGTTGTTTAAACTGGTGGTACATGCTTGGGAGTTTTCGTTTAATGTGTTCGGCGGCGTTCGGAAGTTTCGATTTGATCCATGAAATATCGAGGAACACGCCACCATGCGGACTTCCCCTGCCCTCCTTGATCTCGCGCACGATGCAACGCGAGACGTGATCACGCGTCAATAATTCCGGGGGACGGCGCGCGTCTTTGTGTCCCTGGCAATACCGCCAGCCTTCCTCCTCACTATCCGCCGTTTGCTGCCGGTAATTTTCCGGGATCGATTCAAACATGAAACGTTTGCCGTCTTTGTTCATCAAAATGCCGCCTTCGCCGCGCACTCCTTCAGTAACTAAAATTCCCATTACACTCGGCGGCCAGACCATTCCGGTGGGATGAAATTGAATGAATTCCATATCGATGAGTTCAGCGCCCGCTTCATAAGCGAGCGCGTGTCCGTCTCCCGTATATTCCCAACTGTTGCTTGTGATTTTGTAGGCGCGACCAATGCCACCCGTCGCCAGCACTACAGCTTTAGCCCGGAAAATTTTGAAACGGCCTCTCTCGCGGTCGTACCCGAACGCTCCTGTGACGCGGTCGCCGTCCTTGAGCAACGAAAGAATGGTGTGCTCCATGTGGACCTCAATTCCCTTATGAACGCCATGGTCCTGTAATGTGCGGATCATCTCCAACCCAGTGCGATCGCCGACGTGTGCCAGTCGCGGATATTTGTGGCCGCCGAAATGTCTTTGCAGAATTCGGCCGTCTTTTGTCCGATCAAAAACGGCGCCCCATGCTTCAAGTTCGCGCACTCGATCAGGCGCTTCCTTGGCGTGCAATTCAGCCATGCGCCATTGATTGACATATTGGCCACCGCGCATGGTGTCGGCAAAATGCACCTTCCAATTGTCGCGTTCATCGACGTTGGCCAGTGCCGCTGCGATCCCGCCTTCAGCCATTACCGTGTGCGCCTTGCCCAGAAGCGATTTACAGACGAGTCCAACGCGAACGCCCGTAGCCGAAGCTTCAATCGAAGCGCGCAACCCCGCGCCACCAGCGCCAATCACGAGCACGTCGTAATCAAAAGTTTCGTACTCAGGCATGGTCAATTGCGATAAATTGCGTGGTCGCCGATATCACGACTAACAACGACATCGCCTTTCTATGTAGAAGATGGCCCGGAGATCGGACTCGATGGAGATTGAATAGATCGTCCTGCGAAGCTTGGCGGATAGGCTGTGAATCTTGTGGGTTCGCAATCGAGCGTCAAAAGGATTTTCCTTGAAGATACCGAAGGCGGTCCGCGCTGATGCTTTCTGACGAGGGGCTAATTTCCTCAAGGCCATTCGAAACGCACGTGTGGTCTTGAAGACGAATTTATGTGGCATCAAGCTCGCGCAACGCCTCATCCAAATCGATCAGCTCGCCACGTTCCGCCTCAGCAATGCTTTGACGCAACGATTCAGGAATATCCGCCTCTGTGATTTGACTCATTTTCTCCCACAGCCAAAGCCTTTCCTGCTTCGGGAGCGATTCGATTTGGTGCAGAAGTTCGGTCGCGCTCATTCCTGAATGTTACAGGATTCGCCA
>DASXHS010000192.1:0-9921 GCA_036488345.1 Candidatus Udaeobacter sp. | reverse complement strand
CCAGACTGATGACTGACAAGGCGAGCAACAGAGTCCTTGTCGTGAAAAACCTTAATTTTTGGTGCGCCAATTCCACAGGTCTGGGACCGTTACAACAGCTGATGACTGCTGTTCTGTTTATAGATCAATGACAGTAACGCGATTCCCCAGCATGTTCAGGACGTACATCTTTCCATTTGCCAAAGCGAGTGCCGACGGCCCATCGAGTACCTCCGGAGGTTTTGGGCGCAAACTGCCAATCCTGTTTCCATTCAAATCAAAGATGAGCACGGTGTTCATGTGCGTGCTCGACGCGTACAGGCGGCCCGTTTTCGGATCGATGGCCACGTCTTCGAAGCCATACGGGCCTCCCCATTCGGGTACTATCCATTTCGTAACAAACTTCCCATCTGAATCAAATACCTGTATTCGTTTGTTGCGCGGATCGGCAACGTAAACTTTGTTCGTTGTAGTATCGACTGCAACTGAAGCGGGGTCGTCGAACTGGCCGTCGCCAGTTCCTTTGGTGCCCCAAGCGGTCAGCACCTTGCCATCCGGGCTGAACTTAACGACTCGCGTCCGGCCCTGGTCCACGACATAAACTGAGTCATCGGCGCCAACGGCGATTCGGCGCGGCCCATAAAATCCGACATCGGGACCTCTCCACTCGGCGATCAATTTGCCGTCAGAGGTTAGTTTTTGCACACGGTGATTACCGGCATCGGCTACATAGATGTTGTCGCTGTGATCAACGGCGATGCCGTTCGGCGCCCCAAACTGTCCCTGCCCGGAGCCCTTGGTCCCTATGCTATCGAGAAACGTACCCTTAGACGAGAACTTCTCGATACGAGCATTGTTCGTGTCGGCAACAAGGAAATTGCCGCGGCGATCAACAGCAATTCCAACGGGAGAATCAAATTCGCCTTTGCCGGTGCCCCGACCTCCTTCAAACATGTTACTAACAGCTTCAGGTAACATGCTGAGATTGGGAGGCGGTTTATTAGGAACCTTGTAAATTGTTAGGGAGTTATACTTATTTTGCTTGTCGTCGAAGACTTTCGGAAAAAAAGTGGCATACAGCTCTTCGTTCGGTCGCCTCATGAACTGCGCCTGGCGAACGGCGCCATCAAATGCCACGTAACTGATGCCATTCTCTTTCAAAAGATGGAAAACTTTCCAAGGATCCCTGCTTTCAAACAAGTTGATGTAGACTTTATCACGCTTAGTCGCGTCGTAACCGGCTCCCCAGGAATAATAGGGCCATCCATAAAAGACACGACGGCCAGCCATAAGAATAGGATGATTAACAAATCGATCTGTCAGAAAAATCTCGCGTGGCGTTGTATTTTTCTTCAACCAGTCGATGAAAGGATCATCCTTATAAGTAACTTCGCTCCAGCCCGTATTGTGAATCGGAAAAAAATCAATGACGCCTCCCGGGATGCTCAGCATAAGCAGAGCTAGCGCAATGAATCGGGCGGGCACGGTAGTTCCTCCCAGTGAGAAATGCCATAAACGCCAGAAACCAAAGGCAACAAACAGGTTCGCGACGATAACCCAGATGTGTATGAACTTCTGATTAGCGAGGACCTCAATAGTGAACTGGAAACAAAAGGCAACTGCAAGGAGGCTGAGAAATGCCACGAACAGGCGCCGTTGCACGCTAGTCGCAAAAATCAGCGCCAGCGCAATTAACGCCCACTTAAAACCAAAGGTAAATCCGAGATATTTAATGACATTCTCAAAGGTAGGATGGTCTATTGTGTAACCCCAGTGAAGGAGCTTCGGCATTTGGGCTCTACCGCTCCCGGTGCTGAGATAAAGCATCTGGGGCAGCGCAATCACACCTGACGTTGCAGCCAAGACTAACATCTGCCCTCGTAAGGAGAACAGAAGGAACAACACCCCTAAAACCGCGGCTGCTGCAAGAAACACGGCGCTGTTGAACATTGGCAACAGCCCCAGCAGGGCGCCTGAGAAAATAAACGGAGGCAAAGTAGCCAGAAACGGCTCCCGCGTTATCTCGGTTCCGTGAGTCGGTTCTATGACTGCCACGGCAGGTATCTTGGCTTGCGGTTCTCGAACCTCTTCGGGTGCAGCCGGGTTAACGGTAACCGGCATACTCCCCGTGTCTGGGGATTCGCCTGGCTCGGTAACCGGTTTACTCCCGGTGTCTGGTGATTCGTCTGTGACTGCCGCCACCACACGCGTGTCGGCTTGCGGTTCTCGGACATCCTCGGGCGCACGCGGGTTAGCGGTAACCGGCATACTCTCGGTGTCTGGCGATTCGTCTGGCTGGGCGATGGCCGTGTTAGCGGCAGCGCGTGCCTCAGCCCGTTTAGCTGCCACCGCGCGGTAGCGGATTGCGAGAAAAACCAGGACGAGAAAGAATATCCCGATCGCGGTGGCGAAGTGTCGCTGATTGAGATAAGTCACCTGAGACCACGTGCCCCAAGCTTCGCCGCGATACGGAAAGATTGTCTGAAGATAGTCCCGTTGATGTGTAATCGCTTCAATAGCTGCGCGCACTGAAGCTTGCTTTTGAAGAAACGGGACGTAAGAGAGCGACCCGAAAAAGAAAAAGAGCAGGGATCCAAGGCGTCCGACTGCGCGCGAATCGAAAAGCACCTCCCCAAGGGTCATAACAATCACGAGCATCGACACCAGCGTGGTGATGCTGAGAAGATTCAAACTCCATGCAGGGTTAAGCCCGAGGAATTCAAGATTTCCAGCCTGGAAATAGAATAAGAAGTGGTAACGAATACGGTCGCCTGAGAAGTGCGGATACTCCGTTGGAAAATTGTGTCCTACGGCAAAGCTCTGGATTAACGCAGTATTTGGTCCGAAATCGCTGTATTCAGGATTAGCGATCCGGAGTTTACCCCCGCTGGTATTGAACGAGGCAAACATCATCCACGATACGAGGACGACATATCCAGCTATGAGCAGCCAGTCCGCTATGCTCGATCCATCAGGGCGTGTGAGATACAAATTCGATCGCTCCAGATGAGCTTCGCCTGAAGTGCTTTTAAGAATTCTGCCTTTCCATTTCGGCCAGGACAGAAGCGCGACCGCCGCTACAAAGAATAATAGATCAGCCCACAACAGCGGTTGTGGTGTCCAGAAAAAAGCCAGCCCCGCTAGATACGTGAACCATGAGCTCACGACTAAGCCAACGAGGATGGCTGCGGCACACCGGTGTGCCGCCGACTCAAACTGGTAAAAACGCCGGCAGAGAAAATCCCCGACTAAAACGGCGAGCGCAAAATAAATCAGAGCCAGCATATCCAAAGCATCACTGATTCACCACCCGCATTGGTCTTTGACGTGGGAGACACAGGCGCAAATCGTAAACGCATGATCTTTTTCGTCAAACATGTCCCACGATTCTTCCGCGGACATGCACCAGCAAGGGTGCGCTACGGCTGGATTTTGTCGGTCCAAAGAAATGACCATGTCGCTATTCCGTTAATCGCGATCGACACGACGAAAAGTGAGGTTTCGGTGACGGTTATCCTGGGTGGTCCGTTGCCTGTGAGCAAAAGGAACATCCACGGAAGAAGAATCATGGCGTAGCGGTAAGAGAATTGCCACCCGCCCGGATTTCCATGGCACCACAGCACGAACGTTACAATCCCAATCGCAATCCACGATATGGCCCTGTATTTTCCGCCTGCCCTAAAAAGGAGAAAAAGGAGCGGACTGCTGAGAAAAATAGAGCACCCAAACGGCGGAAAATTAAGGAACGGAAAGTTAGGGTCGTCGATGAAACCTGTGAAGATCATTGTGTTGACGTTCCATGGAATCGAGTGGACCGAAAACAGCCCGTGCTCGTACCAAGGTTCGTCGCGCACTTCGGGGATATGAAGGTAGCCAAAATCGCTTACTGAATGAAACCGGGCCAAATTATAAGCGCAAGTCAGCAGTACCAATGTTACTGGCAGAGTTAAAAAATCGAAGACCGCTGATCCGTTCAAACGAAGCGCTTGCTTAAGGTTTTTCCACCGGATCGCTGCCCCGTTCGGGGTATCCGAACCTGACGCTGACAATCCAGACATTGTGGGGAAACCGTCCGTGTTTTCGGGTTCGAGCAGGAGAGGTGCGTGGCCCACAAACGCCGGGCGGCGCGAGAAAAGATAAAGGTAGAAAGGTGCTGTGATGAGGAGCTCGGTCCGATTTCCAAAAGCAAGAGCAAAGAACGCCCCCGCGATGAACGGTGACGGTCGCACCAACGTGAAATAGAGAGCGGCGGTTTCTCCCAATAACGCAAGACCCAGAGCGATTTGCCACGCACCGCCCATCCCGAGATTACACCAGGTCCAGGTTGCAAATACCGGGAACAGCGCCAACAAAATTCTCCGAAAGAGCGGTTTAGGTTTGAGACTGGAGTATTCGGGTCCGAATGCTTTCGCCAGTTGAAAGAAGAAATAAACGCAAGCTCCTGCAATTAGTGCAGCCAGAAAACGAGCCGGAAAATCCTGGATCAGCGACGCTTTTTGTAGCACCGCAACCGGCAACATGCTTAACACAGAGCCCAGCGGAAACGCGGAATAATATCTATTCCCGTACGGAATCATCTCGTTGAGCCACTCGGGCGGCTTTTCGTGAAGGCCGAGATCGCCGCGCAGGAATGCCGAAGCGATCTCGAAGGTATAATCCAGATCGTGCAGCGTCGGATTTGTCGAAAAGTAGAATGCGAGCGCCGCCAACAGCGAGAGGGTGGCTGCGATCCAAAATTGTCGGACAGTGTCAGCCCGTTCGGGGGCCGTCATGATTTTTCACTTTCACTCTTCATGCGAATGTCGCCCCAAGAATTTTTCCCACGCCGCTCTTGTTTCCCCCGGCACGTTTTGATCGGCGTCAATTAGCCAGGAAACGGTCGCAAGAGAGTTCACGACGACCGAGAGAGCGATTAGTCCGATCAATACATAACGTGACCGGTGCAAGGCCACTCCGCCCGACATGAGAAAAATGACGAGACAGAAGATCAGGAAGGGGTAGAGATCGGCGGAGTAGCGCTGGGCGAGCGCATAATACGACATGATACAGATAAATTGGGCAAAGAGAGCAATGGCTATACTCCGCTCGAATGTGTCGGCGCCACTCTTCCGGACGAGATAAACAATTCCCATGATGCCTCCGAAAATAAGCCAAGGAGAACACCACACCAGAGAGATATACACTTCGCTGAAGTTGTTGGAAAAGAGAGAGGGGTAGTCATACGGATGGCGATCTGCCACGAAGAAAGGCGACTCGAGTCGAAGCGATGGAAGCCGCACGCTGAAGTAATCAGCGAAACTGTAGGGAATCCGGCGCAGACTGAATATGCCGAATTTGTGAGCAAACTCGCTGTGAGTTGGGTTGATGTAATAGTCGTAGTTCACTCCGATAAGGCTCCCGAATCGTGCGTAGCTTAGGCAAAGATAGAAAACCAGTGCGGCGCCAACTGGGAGAACCAGCGCCGCGAAATTGATTGTTCGATTTTCCGGCCGAATTCGCAGAGCAAGTAATGGCGCGATCAGGATGAAAGGAGCGCCGAAGGTGACTCGTGACAATAAAGCACCACCGGCACACAGCGAGAATCCCAGCAACATGCGCGCCTGCGTGCTACCCTCGGTGTGCTGCGAGCGGAGGGCGAAGAACAGTGCGCCCAGCGATAAGGCTAGGCCCCAAATGATGGCTTCGTCGTAGATGGAAAGATTCCCGAGCAGCAAGAGCAAGGGCGAGCCGAGCGCGAATCCGACGACGCACGCGTTACCCAGCCAGTTTCGTGCGCGCGCGGAAAGCGGCGATGAACATAAGGCTGTGCGCACCAGGCCGGCAAAGGCAAATAGCGCGATGACTCCAGCGAAAAAGCCTGAAATACGGGACCATTTTCCGTGTCCCGCAGGGTAAATGAAATTTAGTGGAACGCGAAGGAGGGCCGGGAACGGCCCAAAGTACATGCGTGCGTGGCCGTTCACGATCATTGCTTCATGCCCGATGGCCTCCCCATCGACGTCCACGTTCCCGCGCAGAAAATGTTCCGCTTGTGAATCGTAGGCGCCGCCGAGCACTTCCGTAACAAAAATTTGCCGGACACCTGTCGTGACGAACACCCAAAGAAGCGCGGTCAACAGCAGCGTGAGCGGCAGAAGCCGGGGAGCCACGGGCGAATTCAGAGGAAACTGATTATTTTCTGAAATCGAGCGCGCCTTTTTTGAGGGCGTACACGTAACCGACCATCAGGATCGTAATAAAACTAATCATGCTCCAGAAGATCGCGCTGCCTTCCTTGATTGCGTCGCGGTAAACGACTGCCCAGGGATACATAAAGACGATCTCGAGATCGAACAGGATGAAGAGCATTGCCACCACATAGAATTTCACGCTGAAGCGCGGTTGCCGCTCGCCCTGCGGAATCATCCCGCATTCATACGCGGTGTCTTTTGCTCGTGTGCGTCGTCCGCGTTTGCCTACCAAGATGCTGACGAGCAGTGCTGAAACAGCAAACAGAGCGGCGACGATGATTTGCAGGAGCACCGGCAAATAGTCGCGCAGCATCCGGGAATTTGGCGTGAGTCAGTTTTTCCTGAAAAACCGGCTATTTTACGCCGGCCAGATGACCATTTTGCTGTGCAATTGCCTGAGCCAGAGCCGCAGGCAATCCCTTGTATTTCTTGCCATTCTTTTTGACTGCACCTCGCGCCACGAGGTTTTGCAACTTCTCGTAGGCTCGCAGCCGCAGCATTTCCTCGCCACCGCTGGCAGCATTTCGCGCCCTAAGATTCTCGTGCACGATATCGAAGAGCTGCTTGAACTCGAACGACGAGCGCCTTGAGAGGACAGCAACCAGCTCCTCAGTTACCAGATCGGGAACCCGACGGGAGAATGCATTTTTCTTTAGAATAGCCATAGGGGCTGGACGATAGCCGATTTTTGAGAAATTGCAGCACTTTTCTTTCGCTTTCGTTAGGGAAACTCAAGCAGTGCCGGAATGACACAGCCAGGACGCTTAGGCCCACAAGCTTTGGGAATTCCGAAATCAGGGAACCGCAAAAATCCTCCAGTTCAGGGAGTTGGCGATGGACTCGGTGCTGGGGCCACGGCTGGGGCTGGGGCGCCCAAGCCAGTGTGCCGGGCAGCCGCCGCACTGAAACTGCTAAAAATCGCAACGCCTATTCCTAATTGGTCCAACGTAATTGGTCCGATTGACTCAGCCATGTAACCGTCACGGTCGTATCGCTGGGAAGAGACAATAGGGCTCAGATGTTTTGTTATGACTTCCGGCGCTGGGAGTTTGGTGGGATCGATCGAGCCAGCAACCGCCGGGACGAATGCCGCAGCCATTAACAACATCGGCCGCAGCGAAGCGTCGAGCTGCGAATACAACCGCGCCATATCGATGTAGGCAAAAAAGTTCGTGGGCTCTGGAAGCAAGTGCGCGGCTGCCTTGTAAGTTTGAGAGTCTGCAAGTTCAGACGAGCTACCACGTGCGCGCTTAATTGCCTCTTCCACCGACGCGGGATCCAAACCAGCGATTAGAATCCGATCAGACAAAGCGATCGTGGGGGTGATCGCGATAAAGCTGGCAGCAGATTGCTTTGAAAAATAGCGGACGCCATCTTTCTCGGTAGCTGTCCACGAACCATCTTCCTCGGCCTTTAAGAGCACTTCCAGGATCTTCTGTGCTTTGGTCGCGTCAGTCACCGGCAGGCTAACAAGCAACGACGGCCAATGCGCGCCTGAAGGCCAGTTAGCCAAAGATTCCAGCTCGAGGCCGAATGCCGCTTTCCAATCCGCGGCAGTTATTCCACTATCGCTAAGCGCCTGAAAAATCTTCGTACCCGCAAAGGCTGCCGCTTGATTTAGAGTGTCCATTCTTTCTCCGAGATTCAGCAGCATCGCGAGGTAAAAGAATGTCTCCTTCGTCCCGAGAGAGAGCGATGAGCGGGTGAGCGTCGTATTCTGTTCGAGCTTCGGCATGCCGAGAAAAAGCACGTCGTGTATTTTTCCGTTCTCGAATCGCATTGAGCCGGTAATGCAGCGCATTTTCTCGAGCATCGTGCCCTCGCCGGGAGCTGGGGTTGAGCCGACAGCAGCACGCAACGCCGCGAGCCGTTGCGAAAACGTCTTTGGCTGCAGGTAAAAAAATGCAACGTCATTGGCCGGCCGACGCGAAATGGCTGCACGATACGCCTCATCCTTATCGAGCCTGTTATCTGAATCTGATGAACGGCGATCGGCACGATCGAGTAAGGCCTGCATGTCCTCCGCATCTGTCGTCACGAAAAACCACGGAGGATCATAGGCGGTCGCAAAAGTGAACGAACCCGTTTTGGTCACCTCGATTTCGTGGCCTTGATATTGCAATTTCTCGCGCTTGAGGCTTGAATTTTGCCCCGTCAACATCGAGCGCCATTTGCCAATAATGCGCTCTGCTTCTTCCTGGCTGCCGCGAAAATGAAAGCCGCCGACAAATTTTGGGTTGTTATTGTCGATAGAAGTCAGCGCAACGAAGGCGTTCTTGGGTGCGAGCTGTTCGATATCCAGTAGCGTTTGAGATACCGCATCCGTCTTTGGAACGTTGCCCAGCGGCTTGCGCAAAAAATCCTGCACCGCAGGTTCGCGGTACAGCTGATAAATGTCGCTGTGCTGCCATTCGTCGCGAGCGCGATTGAAGTCCGGGATTTGCGCTACAAAAATCGTCTCGCGCGGCAGAAGTCCGGCTACTGGAGCGCTTGAAAATCGTTGCGAAAATTGCCAGTAGTACCAACCCCCAAATGCAGCGACGGCCAGCGCGATTAAAAGGAACAGAATTCGCTTCATAAACTTAGCTGCCTGACCACAAGTGGATGCTGGATACTCGATGGTCGATGGGCGTTCAACACAAATCCCGGGTTCAAATCCGCCGGTCAGCTCGTTTCATTCGCTACGCGCGCGGATGAAATTGGCGATGCACAGCCTTAAGTCGTTGCTGATCGACATGCGTATAAACCTGTGTCGTCGATATGTCCGAGTGGCCCAACATCTCCTGGATGATTCGAAGATCTGCGCCGTTGCTGAGCAAATGCGTTGCGAAGCTGTGCCGCAGAAGGTGAGGATAAACGTTCTTTTCCAGTCCGGCGCGCTGCGCGTGCTTTTTAACGATCTGCCAAATCCGCGCTGTGGTTAATTTCGCGCCTCGTTCAGAGAGAAAAATTTCGCTGCTGGTGCGCGGCTTCACCAGTTTTGGTCGCTCGGTAGAGAGATATGCGGCCAGGGCTTCGCATGCTTTTCGCCCAACGGGCACCAGACGGGTCTTGTTTCCTTTGCCGGTCACCCGCACGATACGCTGTTCGAAATTGAAATCTTCCAGTCGCGCATTTGCCAGCTCAGAAATGCGCAGCCCGCTCGCGTAAAGCAGCTCGATCATCGCCCGGTCTCGTAAACCGTGAACGGCTTTGGTGTCGATTTTTTCGAGGAATTGCTCCACTTGCAGTTCATTCAGCGTTTCAGGGAGATAGCGCTCTATCCGAGGCAACGCCAATGCCTCGGCCGGATCACGCCCGATGATTCCTTTGCCGGCGAGAAACCGAAAAAAAATCTTGAGCGCCACCACAACCAGCTTGATCGAAGAGGCTGAAAGACCGGCGCGTTTGCGCTCCGCAAGATACTCACTCATCATCGGCAGAGTCACACCTCGCGGGTGAGTGATGTTTTTCTTCGCACCGCACCATTGCGCGAACTCGGTCAGCGATCTCTGGGTGGAAAGCTGATAATTTTCGGAAAGACCACGTTCGATCGCGAGAAAGCGAATGAACGCGTCGATCGAATCTTCCATCGGAGCAATGCTAAATCAGCAGTGTGTAGTGACTAGTGGAAATTTGTGCAACGGTTCGCTCGCCCGCATCGCCGCCCAACCGTGAAGTTATTGACAAGCGATCATTAAGTGTTCGATGTTTCGTACGATGAGCTTGGATC
>DASXHS010000178.1:0-3839 GCA_036488345.1 Candidatus Udaeobacter sp. | reverse complement strand
GCGTTTCTTGATTCGCTAGCGCATCACCGTCAGGCCCTCGGGCTTCCCGCGCTAACGATAAACTGGGGTGTGCTCGGCGGAGAAGGCTATGTTGCGCGAAACGAACGCGTCGCCGAGTTTCTCGCCAAACAGGGTATCAGTGAACTTTCGCCCGGCGAAGTGCTGGCGATTGTTGAGTCCTCGCTTCGTGCGGGTAGTGCGCAGGTCGCTGCCATTCGAGTCGATTGGGCGAAATGGAAAACATTCTTCCGAGGCATTCAAGGGAACCCGCTGCTCGAGCGCATCTTCGCGGCGGTCGAGGACCAGGACAGCGCCGGTGTCGTAAGTGATTGGCGAAACAAAATTGAGTCCGCCGCACCGGCAGAAAAGGAAACCGTAATCGCCCATGCCGTGCGCGAAGTTGTCGGATCGGTCCTTCGGGTAAAGCCAGAGACGCTGCGTAATGATCAACCGCTCACCGACCTGGGCCTCGACTCTTTGATGGGCGTTGAAATCGAGAACTCGCTGGAAGCGGCTATCGGCGTCGCTCTGCCGCCGACCAGTCTAATGCGCGCTCGAACGATCGGGCAGATCGCAACATTAATCGCGGGCCATGTAGGCGGTACCGCGCCGGCTACCGCGACGACGGCAGCTAATGGGTCAATGAAAGTCGCACAGCCAGCGACGTCTACAGTCGAGGTCGATCTTGACGCACTTTCGACTGAAGAGATCGGCCGGCTGTTGGGCGACGACGAATCCCTGCTCGAGGTAACTCCCAATGTCTGAGGAGAAACGCGCTCGTTTCCGACAATGGCTTGAGAGAGGCGAAGCCTCTCTCCATTCGCTGACTTTGCCTCAGCGTGAATTGTGGGAAACGTCGTCAGCCCCGGCTGGCGATGTGTCCAACCACATTTGCTGTGTTATTAATGTCCGAGGTCTCATCACTCCGGAAGATTGTGTCGCTTCCCTGCAAAGAGTGGTCGATCGACAGGAGGTATTGCGACTGTCAATTTTGCCGGGAAAAAACGGACCTGTTCAGTTGGTCCGGGCTCGTGCCGAGCCAGTGATGCGGTTTCGCGACATCTCGCCGCAGACACCGGCTGAGAAAATCGAAGAGCTTGCCCTTCAAACTTTCGCCGAGCCATTCGATCTAGTCCAGGGTCCTCTGTATAGAGTCCAGGTCCTTCGCCGTACGCCCGATGACCAGCTAATGGTATTCGCGATTCACCACGCAATCGCCGATGGCTGGACGCTCGGTGTGTTTGTTCAAGATCTATGCGCCGCATATGTCCAACAACGCATGGGTGGGACTGACAAACTCCCGCCAGTGCCCACTTCTTATTCTGCCTGGGGCGCCGCCGAGAGAGCATTCTGGCAATCGGCCGAGGTGGAACCACGCACCGCTTTTTGGAAATCCCGCCTCACGGGCGTACGTCGTCTGTGGAGCGTGCCGGACGAAGCCGACGTCGTCTTTCTGCCGCGACGATTGGTTTCGCGATTACCGGCGGAGATCAGCGGACCCGTGCGGGAGTTAGCTCGTCGCAGCGGTGCCACGCTTTTTAGCACTTTGCTTGCAGCGTTCCAAGTGACGCTGTCGCGGTGGACCGGCGCCGAAGACATTGTAGTGGGAACGCCGGTCGCGAACCGCACGAGGCAAGATGTCCGTGAGACGATGGGATATTTTGCCGGCGTGGTTCCCCTTCGGGAGCAGGTAGAACGGAATCGTCCTTTTGCGGAGCATTTACGAATCGTTCACCAATCCACAGTCGATTCATTTGCAAACGCGATGCCGTTTGCCGAACTTGTTCGGGCAATACGCGAACGTCCGTCGCCAAAACACAACCCGATTTTTGAAGTGCGATTTGCTTTACAAAATCACCCCGTGCCTGACGTGGAGATTCGAGGGCTCTCACTTAAGCTAAGGATGCGCTCGACCGGAACGCCCCGGTTCGATCTGGGATGCGAGATAACAGAACTGGGTGACGCGCTTGAAGTGGTTTGGCTGTTCCGGGAAAATCTCTTTTCACAACCTGAAATAGAAGAACTGGGGCGTCTATTCAGGACAGTGGTGGAAAACATTTGCCGCGTGCCGGAGAGGCGAACAGCCGTCCTGACAAACTGAAATGGCAAAAATAGCGACAACTGCCGAAGGCGTTCCCGAACTGCACAAAAAGCATGACGTGAGCTGCGTCGCATTCCAGACCCTTGTGTTCTCGCTCGCTTTGGCCGAAGTCGCGCTCTGGGGGGTGGTCTGGAGTGGCTGGCTTTGGCTGGCGCTGCCGCTCGTGCTGGTGGCCGCCCATCTCATGCACGGGCTGTTGATTGGCTTTCACGAGGCCTCGCATGGTCTGTTGCGAAAGAGTCGTCGTTTGAATGAATTCGATGGTGTGATCCTCGGCGTATTTAGTTTCCTGCCGTTCAGCCTGTATCGGGTGGTGCATCAAATGCATCACATGCACCTTGCCACCGAGCGCGATACTGAGCTCTGGCCGTTCGTCATCACCAAGGCGCCCCGTTGGGCGCGACGCCTGGCTGCTCTCCTCGAACTCACCGTCGGCCTGTTCTATTCACCGTTAATCTTCTTGCGCGTTTTCCTGCGCCGGCCCTCGTTAGTCCGTAGCCGCAAGGTGAGAAGGAGAATTTGGGCTGAGCTTGCCCTGTCGGCTGTCGTCTGGACTGCCATTCTGACTGCAATCGCCTTTTTTGGGGTGTGGAAATATTTTCTCTGGCTGTATTTGGTCCCGGGATTGATAGCGGCAAATCTTCAGAGCTGGCGCAAATACATCGAACACGTTGGCCTGACCGGCAATAGTGTGAATAGCTCTACCCGAAGCATTGTTCCGAAGAGCTGGCTTGGCCGTTTGTTTGCTTACACGTTGCTTCACGAACCTTACCACGGCGTGCATCATCAAAATGCCGGACTTCCGCATCGCGTGTTGCCTCAGTTTACCTCCGTGCTCATACCGAAAAGACCCGACGACGTCGCTCCATTTATGAGCTATCGACAGGCGTTGCCGGACCTGATCCGCAGCCTGGCGAATCCTCGCGTCGGAGCGCAATGGTGCGATGCGACCGAGAGTCGTTTACGTGAGCATCACGAATTCGTCGCAAATAAGAAACCGACTAATGAAGCTCTGCGCGACGAGCGGGCTTACCTGCATTAAGTCACAACATAGCCGCCATCGCGCGCCGCAGTTCCTTTCGCGGCTTCCTGTTTCATTATGAACCCGCCGTCGCAATCCACACAAAATGCCACGTCGCCTTTGGTCTATGAGGCGGCGGGCCTCAAAAAGGATTATGACGATGGCCAGGTACACGCTTTACGGGGTGTGGATTTTCAAATCAGGGAAGGCGAGTTTGTCGCGATCGTTGGCCCAAGTGGGAGCGGCAAGACAACTTTGCTGCAAATGCTCGGCGCACTCGACCAGCCGACCGCCGGAACATTGAAGTATCGGGGCAAATCACTGCTCGATTTGTCCGACCCTGCGGCCTATCGAGCGCACGAGATCGGGTTCATCTTTCAAGCTTTTCATCTACTTCCCACCTTTACCGCGATTGAGAATGTCCAGATTCCGATGTTCGAGAATCACCAATCGCGCGCCGCGCGAAAAACGCGCGCTCTCGAATTATTGAAAGCGGTCGGGCTCGAACAGCGAGTGAATCATTTTCCCGCCAAGCTTTCCGGCGGTGAGCGCCAGCGCGTCGCCATCGCCAGAAGTCTGGCGAATTCTCCTTCGGTTCTTTTGGCCGACGAACCTACGGGGAATCTGGACAGCGAAAGCGCGAAACATATACTCGATCTAATCATCTCCCTGCACTTCGACCGTCGCATGACGCGGATCCTCATTACCCACGATATG
>DASXHS010000087.1:0-29603 GCA_036488345.1 Candidatus Udaeobacter sp. | reverse complement strand
CGATTCTGAACTTGCTCGTTCGTGCGGGCGCCGGCTTCGACATCGTTTCCGGCGGCGAGTTGTTTCGTGTGCTTGCGGCCGGGGGCGATCCGGCGAAGTGCACATTCGCGGGAGTAGGCAAATCAGCGGATGAAATCGAGTACGCGCTCGAGCGAGGCGTACATAGCTTCAACGTCGAGAGTGAAGCTGAACTGGAGACAATCGAGCGCATCGCCAGCGCAAAGAACATGCGGGCGCCAATCGCATTGCGTGTCAACCCTGATGTCGACCCGCACACGCACAAGTACATCTCGACCGGTTCGCAGGAGAACAAGTTTGGTATTGCACTGAATCAAGTGAGAGCGGTTTATGAACGCGCTGCCAGAATGAGCAACATCGAGATTGTCGGCGTGCAGATGCACATCGGATCTCAAATTACCGAGGCAAAGCCATTCGCGAGCGCAATCGAAAAAGTGGCGTCATTGGTGCGCGAGCTGAAATCCAAATATGCCATCCAGTTTTTCAGCATCGGAGGCGGCATGGGGATCATTTACCGACGCGCACTCGAAAGCGGAACAGGCAAATGGTGGCGCGATCACGGTCCCGCAGGCGCGGGATCCGCATTCAGTGTGCGCGATTATGCTGAAGCAATTGTGCCGTCGTTGCGCGACTTGGATATTCGGATTCTTGTCGAGCCTGGCCGTTTTCTTATAGGCAACGCCGGCGTTTTGCTCACGCGCGTTCGTTACATTAAGCAAACGGGCAGTAGAAAATTCGCCATTGTGGATGCCGGCATGAACGACCTCATCCGCCCGGCGCTATACCAGAGCTACCACGAGATTGTGCCCTGTAGCGCGTCTGTGTCAGACGCCGATCCGAGCACGAGCATGAGCCCGAGTAAGAGTTTGGAAAAAATCGATATCGTCGGGCCGGTGTGTGAGTCGGGCGATTTTTTTGCGCTAGACCGCGAGATGCCAGAACTGCGCGAAGGCGATTTACTCGCAATCATGAGCACGGGCGCGTACGGGTTTGTGATGGCATCGAACTACAATTCGCGTCCGCTCCCGGCCGAAGCGCTCGTTCGCGGCGATAAGTTCGCGCTGATCCGGAAGCGCCAAAAGTGGGACGATCTGCTGCGCGAGGAAGTGGATGCAGTTTGGTAGGTATGGGTTGGAGACGGCCCGCCCCCGGGCCGTTTGCTTGCCACCCTTACGACGCTAGGGCGCGTCGGCACCACTCCCCCACTTGCGGAATTTCGTGGTCTGCATAAATAGTCATCCTCACCGAAATATGAAACGTCTGTTACTCGTATGCTGTTTGTCGATGGTCACGATGGGTCTGCGGGCCGCACCACCCTCCGGCGGTGAATATGTAATCCTGGTTGGTGGGCCGTCGATGTATCAATGGGAAAAATACAAGGCTTTCCCGCACGATCACTGGTGGGCGAACTTCGTGCGGGCGGCGCGACTGCGCACCGAACAGTTACGCACCCAACTCGGGCCGGATACGAAGATCACGTGGCTTGTTTATAAGCAGGGTTACGAGGATCGCGCCAAGCAGGAGCACCAGGATCTGATCAGTCTAATTGGTACCATCCGCGACAAGTTCAATATCAATCTGATTTGGTTCGGCACGGGCCAGGAGGTCATCAACTATTTGAACAACGGCCAGCCGCGAGATCAGCTAAAAGTCACTGGGTTTGAATATTTCGGGCACTCGAATCGCGCCTGTTTCATGTTCGATTACAGCAACAACATCGAGAGCGCTTGTAAATCCTGGCTGCACGATAACGACCTGACCAAAATCAATCGCCGGGTTTTCGACCGCCACGCCTACGTTAAGAGCTGGGGCTGCCACACCGGCGAGGAAATGTCGAAAAAATGGTACGCCGCCACAGGGGTCCGTATGATCGGAGCCATTGGGAAGACGCAATTCATGATGGAAGAACTGCCGATCCTCGTTTCGGACGACGGCAGGTGGGTGAACTAATTTTTGATTGCCGATTGCCGATTTGCGATTGGAACGTCGCACCTTCAGTCAGCCGGTTCCCGCAAATCTGCCAAGCAGCATCTTCTGTCTCGCCCTCTCATTAACACCGGCCTTCAGGCCGGTGCTCTATCCGCGAATCGGAACGAGTCGTTTTAACGGCTTCTCTCAATCGACGGTCATTGCTCGTCCAAACAGTTTGAGGTCGACATTCGCCGGCGCTATTGCCATGAAGGTACGCGGGTTCAATTGGGGCCAGAACAACCCTCGCTAGAAAGAAGTTATGAATTGGAAAAAATTCTGTTTCGCATTCATCGCGGCATTCGTTTTCCTCTTCGTGTTCGGCTTCCTTTGGTATGCAACGCTAATGCACGACGCGCATCGAGAGGTGCCGACGCTTTTACGATCGGAAGCCGACGCGAAAAGTTACTTCGGATGGCTTACGCTTGGTCAGTTCGTCATGGCATTCTTTTTCACGCTGCTGTGTGCTCGGTACGTTCCGAGCGGAGGCGCCAGCGCCGGAGCGATGTTAGGTCTTCTGGTCGGGTTGGTGTATGCAGGGCCACATTTGATCTCGTTCGCAGTCCAACCATTGACGTTTAAAATCCTTTGCGGCTGGATCGCCGGCGCGGTGATCCAATTCACAATCGCAGGGGCAATCGTCGGCGCCATCTACAAACCAGCAACTGCCGATATAATGTATGTAAAAGAGCGGTTGCGCTGATCCCTTCAGTCAACTTCCCCTGTCCAAATTCCGAGTTGGTCGTTGGACGTTGAGCGTTCTGCATTCGACCTTTTCTTGATGAGCTCACAAACTCCAGCCGCGCTCGGTTATCGCATGCCGGCGGAATGGGAGCTGCACACCGCCACGTGGCTCTCGTGGCCGCGGCGCGAGGGGATTAGTTTTCCGGAGTCGTTCGATCAAGTTCTGCCTGCGTTGTGCGCAATGGTCGAAGCATTGATCGATTCCGAGCAGGTCTGCATCAACGTTTGCAACGGCGCGCATGAAGCAGAAGCGCGCTCGGTTGTGAGCGGACTGCCCATGGAACGGATCACCTTTTATCATGTCCCCACCAACGAGCCGTGGTGCCGCGATCATGGCCCGATTTTTCTCACACGCGATGAGCGTTGGAGCCGACTCGCCCCCGAGACGGGGCATGCTGTGCGCCTCGAGGGCGCGCCGGCTCCACTTGCCGTGGTGGACTGGGATTACAATGCGTGGGGAAACAAATACCCGCCGTTTGATCTCGATGAAGTCGTGCCGACCCGTCTCGCTGAGATCCTGAAACTGCCGGTTTTTTATCCGCACATGATCCTCGAAGGCGGCTCGATAGAGGTGAACGGCAGCGGAGCATTACTCACGAGTGAGTCCTGCCTCCTGAACAAGAATCGGAACCCCAATCTTTCGCGCGATGAGATCGAGCAACGCCTGCGCGATTATCTCGGCGTCAGCGACATTCTCTGGCTCGGCGACGGCATTGCCGGTGACGACACCGACGGTCACATCGATGATCTCACGCGGTTTGTTTCAGAGCGAACTGTCGTGACTGTCGTTGAAGAGAATCGCGCTGACGAAAATTACGCGCCGCTTCAAGAGAATCTTAAACGTCTGCGCGAGATAGAAATCGGTGGGCGTAAACTCGACATCCTCACGCTTCCGATGCCGAAGAAGATCGTACGCGAAGGACTGCGACTCCCGGCGAGCTACGCGAATTTTTATATCGCAAACACATGCGTGCTCGTGCCGACATTTGCCGATTCAAACGATGAAGTTGCATTAGCCGTCCTGCGCGAATGTTTTCCGGATCGGCGCGTGATCGGCATCGATTGCCGCGAGTTAATCTGGGGACTCGGCACGTTTCATTGCCTGACGCAGCAGCAGCCGGCTGCGTAAATGTGGGAGGGACCTTAGTGTCCCGACTGTCGCGGCACTGAGGCCGCTCCTAAATTCTCAGTCTGCCACTGGCCCAGGTTTATAGCCGCTCTTCAAGATTGCGTCATGCAGATCGGGAGGATGCGTTTTGCGCGGATCGAATGTGACAATCACGCGCTCGTGGGGGAGATCGACTTTTACGTCTCGCACTCCGGGAATATTCTTCAGCACCGGTCGCAGTTTGCGCACGCATTCATCGCAATCTTCACCCTCAGTGGCGATTTCGATCGTTTCCAGAATAGGGTGGTCGGCGCGTTCCGGGAAAAATGGATCGGCCGGATCGGGATCACCAGGTCGTGCAGGGTCCATCGTGTTTTGATTATCACTCACTTTAACGTTCGAAGCCAGCGCAGTGGTCGCCTTCCTGACCAATTGTCATGTTGAGGGAAGCGAAATATCTCAGACTATTGCCGTGAGAGCGCAAACCAAATAATCTGAGATTCTTCGCTGCGCTCAGAATGACAGTAACCGCGGCTATTTGTCCTTACCTTCGGATCAACACCAAATCGGCGCTGTTGGAAGCACAATTCTTAGCGCGCCGCCATTTCGCGCGCTGCTGATTCGAGTACGCGCCAGACGTTTTCAGCAAGAATCTTTTGGCCGGCTGCATTCGGATGAATGCCGTCCGCCAAATTCAACGAAGGATTGCCTGCCACGCCTTCAAGTAAATAGGGCACCAGCGCCGCTCGATTTTTCGCCGCTAAATCGGCAAACATTTGGCCAAATGCGGACACGTAATCGTCAGCCGTATAACCCGGAAGTTGCATTCCTGCGATCACCACGCGCGCATTTGGATTTCTCGCTTTCACCTTGTCGATGATCTGTTGGAGATTGTTTTGGATTTGCTCGACCGGCACGCCGCGAAAGGCGTCGTTGATTCCCAGCTCCAAAATCAAGATGTCGATTCTCTGCTTTAAATGCGGGGATAAACGTTCCAAGCCACCGTCAGTTGTCCCGCCGGTAGCACTCGCGTTGGTCACTGAAAAGTTCAGACCGGAAGCACGCAGCTTTTTTGCAAGTAAAGCCGGGTAAGCTTCGCTGTGTTTGAGCATAAATCCCTCTGACAAACTGTCACCGAAGACAAGAATGGCTTTCGGTTCCGCCGCAGGCGCGTGTTCCATAAAAACGAGGGACATCATGGCTGTTAGAAATGCCGCGACAGCGTATTTCATCCGGAAATATAAACGTTACGGAGCGTTTTAGGGCAACCGCTCCGGTTGCCAGGGCGAGGCAGGCGAAGCGCCCGCCCTACAGTCGCCTCTTCACAGTTGGACGTTGAAGCTTTTCCGCGTAACGGTTTAACTCTTCAACTTCAACTTTTTCTATGGCTAATTTTGCTATCAATGGTTTCGGGCGCATCGGGCGCAACGTCCTTCGCGCCATGTCACAAAAACAAGTCGAGCAGGTTCTCGCGATCAACGATCTCACTGACACGCACACCCTAGCCCATCTCCTGAAATGGGATTCCGTGCATGGTAAATTCGACGGAGAGATTTCGTACGACGAAGAAAATATCATCGTGCGCGGTCACAAAATTAAGGTTTTGAAGGACCGCGATCCAGCGAATCTCCCTTGGAAAAAACTGGACGTCGATGTGGTGCTCGAATCGACGGGCTTGTTCACTGATCGGGATAAGGCTGAACTGCACTTGAAAGCCGGAGCAAAACGCGTGTTGATCAGCGCACCGGCAAAAGACCCGGACGTGACGATTTGCATCGGGATAAACGACAACTCCTATGATCCTAAGACGGACAAAATCGTTTCCAACGCCAGTTGCACAACGAATTGTCTCGCGCCCATGGCGAAGGTATTGAACGACACATTCGGGATCGCGCACGGATTCATGAGCACCATCCACAGTTACACAAACGATCAGTGTATCCTCGATTTTCCCCACAAGGATCTGAGACGTGCACGCTCCGCAGCAATCAACATCATTCCGTCCACGACTGGCGCGGCAAAAGCGATTGGCGAAGTAATTCCAGCGCTCAAAGGAAAACTAAACGGCGGCGCATTCCGGGTGCCGACGCCTGATGGTTCGGTGACGGATTTCACCGCCGTGCTGGAAAAAGACGCGACCATGGACACGATCAATGCTGCGTTCAAGGAAGCGGCGTCGAATAAAAGCTACAAAGGCGTGCTGGAGTTCAGCGATGAGCCGCTTGTTTCGGAGGACATCGTTGGCAATCCGCACTCCTGCATCTTCGATAGCAAACTGACGCTGACGATGGGCAACCGCTTCGTAAAAGTGGTCGGCTGGTACGATAATGAGTGGGGTTATAGCAATCGATGCGTGGAATTGATGGAAATGCTGGCTGAATAATCGGAGTAATGGAGTTCTGGAGTGATGGAATAACGATATTCTCTCGGACACCAACCCATTACTCCCATACTCCAACACTCCAATGAAACTCTCTGTCCGCGATCTCGACGTTCGCGGGAAACGCGTGCTGGTGCGGGTGGATTTCAACGTGCCGACCGAAGTTCGCGGCGGTAAAATTCGCGTAGCTGATGACACCCGAATCCGCGAAAGCCTGCCGACCATCAATTATCTCCGCGAACACGGCGCGAAAACCATTTTGATGTCGCATTTCGGCCGGCCCAAGGGCAAGCCGGTTGACAAATATTCGCTTCGGCCAATTGGCGAATACTTACATTCGCTAATCCATCATCCCGTCATTTTCAGTCACGACACCATTGGTGATGTGCCGAAGAAAATCATTGACCACATGGAGAACGGCGATGTCGCGCTGCTCGAGAATGTTCGGTTTCAACAAGGTGAAGAAGCGAATGATCCAGAATTCGCCAAAGCCCTTGCCGAGTTGGGCGATTTTTACGTGAACGATGCTTTCGGCGCCGCGCACAGGGCGCATGCGTCAACGGCGGGCATAACAAAGCTCGTGCAGAAATCGGCCATGGGTCTTTTGATGGAGAAAGAACTGAAGCATTTGCGCGACGAACTTCAGGACCCGGCGAGACCGTTCGTCGTCATTTTAGGTGGTGCCAAAGTCTCAGACAAAATCGGTGTTCTGAAAGCGTTGATGGAAAAGGCCAACACGATTCTCATCGGCGGCGCCATGGCGAACACGTTTTTGGAAGCGGAGGGAATTCCAGTCGGCGCGAGCCGCGTTGAATCTGACAAGGTCGGTCTCGCGCGCGAGCTTTTGGAACTGGCGAAGCAACGCGGCGTGAAGTTTCTCATTCCGATTGATGTGGTCGAAGCAGATGAAATTTTGCAGGGCGCAAATCTGCGAAACACCAGCCGTCTCTCGCCCGAGCACGGAATCACGGACGGATGGCAGGCAGTCGATATCGGCGCGGCAACGATCGCGCTTTATCAGGAAGAAATCGTGAAAGGAGAAACGATTTTGTGGAATGGACCGATGGGCGTTTTTGAAATTCCTGAATTCGGCGAAGGCACAATCGCAATCGCAGAAGCAATGGCGCAATCGGGCGCGACGACCATTATCGGCGGCGGCGACTCGGTCACAGCTGTCAAACAGGCCGGCCTCGCCGCGAAAATGACATTTATTTCCACCGGCGGCGGCGCATCGCTGGAGTTAATGGAAGGCAAGGAGTTGCCTGGCGTCGCGGCTTTAAGCGACAGGAAATAGTGTGCCAGTCCGCCAGCCCGTTTCGAAGGTTCAAGTTGAACCTCTGGCGCCAAACAAACCGACCGGCCGCAGGACTCTCATCCGAGCGCTGACTAATACTGGAATTGGTGCGGCCGCATTCCTCATTACCTGTGTCGGTCTGCGCGTCGTCCTGCCGTTTCCAGAAATTGATGGTGGGGTTTCCCAGAAATTCCGTTTTTTCGCCGCACACAAGGACGAATTTGACACGCTCTTTATTGGATCGAGCCGTGTCTACTTTCAGATCTCACCCGCTATTTTTGATCGGGTCACGCGCGAAGGCGGTATTCCGACGCGCAGCTTCAACTTCGGCATCGGCGGCATGTATTTGCCGGAAACCGGCTATCTGCTTGAGCAGATCCTGGACCTGAAGCCGCGCAACTTGAGGTGGGTCTTCATTGAATACGATGAACTGCAAACGAAGTGGTCTCCCGAGAACCAGACCAGCCGACGTGCGCTCTACTGGGCCGACTGGAGACGGGTATCGCTGCTCCTGCGAAAACTCACCGATGCTGGTACTGATCCGCTTTGGCTGCCGAGTCCGACAAAACTTCGCGACATTATTCTGCGTCAAAACGACGAGAAAAATACGCGTAGTCTGCTGACATTTTATGCCGGCCAGTTTGAAAAAAATTATACGAACGTCGCAAGAGCGGCTGATGTTTTACAGCATTTCGTAGGTCACGACACAAAGGAACGTCGCGTGAGATACCTTGGCGTGGCCAGTGATGGTTACGTCACGAGACCGAACCAAATGTCTCCCACGCAGGTTGCAACGTATGAACGCGGCCTTGCGGATGCGATGGCACAAACCGACACACATCCTCTTTCACCTTATGCGGTGGAGGCCTACCGCGAATGCGCACAAGAAGTTCGGAATGTTGGAGCCACACCGATCTTTTTGATCACACCAAGCACAACGCAAATTAACGTCGCGAGTGAAAGTAACGGGCTAACAAGTGTTGTGATGGCGTTTAATAACCCCCGAACTTATCCGAGCCTCTATCGCAGCAGCGTACGGCGGGATGAGCAACATCTGACCAAGTCGGGAGCAGAAGAATTCACGCGTATTGTGGCGGCGAGTTTTGTGGAGCTTGCACGAGCAGGCAACATCAAGTGATCAAAAATCAATGACTGGCGGTTCAACTTTGCATCTCATTCTCTGTTCGAATGTCTTTCGTTGAATTTCGCTTCCTGTGGTTTTTTCTGCTTGTGTTCATCGTCTACTGGGCGATGCGCAACAACGCCGCGCGAAAGGTATGGCTTCTCCTCTGCAGCTATGCTTTTTATGCGGCCTGGAGTTGGAAATTTACATTCCTACTCCTCGGGTCAACGACAGTGGATTACATCGTCGGCCAAATGCTCGGACGTACTGAAAGTCCGGCATGGCGGCGTTTCTGGATTGCCACCAGCATATGCGTCAATCTCGGCGCCCTGGGTTTTTTTAAATACTTTAACTTTTTTGTCTCTTCGGCGTCGGGGTTTCTGGCGTGGCTCGGCTTACCGGCGAGCGTGAACACGCTCAACATTATTCTGCCGGTGGGCATCAGCTTCTACACGTTTCACTCAATGAGTTACACGATCGACGTGTACCGTCGAAAGCAGCGCCCCATTTCGAATTTTGTCGATCTTTCGTTGTTCGTCAGTTTCTTCCCGCCATTGGTGGCGGGACCGATTGTCCGTGCAGTGTACTTTCTGCCGCAGCTCATTTCGGCCAAGAGGTTTTCCGATGTCGATGTTCGGGGCGCGGTAATGTTGTTCCTGGCGGGATTCATTAAGAAGGCGTGCATCGCCGATGGAGTCGCGCCGACCGTTGACCGTTACTTTGCTCATCCGACGAACTTCACGGCAACGAGCGCATGGATTGGCGTGCTGTTCTACGCAATCCAGATTTACTGCGATTTTTCCGGCTACACAGACATGGCCATCGCGGCTGCCCGGCTACTTGGGTATCAATTACCGAACAACTTCCAATTTCCGTACTTCGCGCGGAACATCTCTGATTTCTGGCGGCGCTGGCACATCAGTCTCTCCAGCTGGCTGCGTGATTATCTCTACATCCCACTCGGTGGAAATCGCGGCTGCCGCGGGTTTGCTTACCGGAATGTCATGATCACGATGCTGCTCGGTGGCCTATGGCACGGAGCTGCATGGACATTCGTGCTCTGGGGCGCCTTACATGGAACCGCACTCCTCGTTCATCGCGAGTGGATACGACTTACCGAGGGTCTCAAGTGGGCCGCGCCGGCGATGCGCTGGCTCGCGTGGCCGATTACGATCTACGCGGTATGTGTTGCCTGGATCTTTTTCCGTGCGCAGGACCTCAACAGTGCGGGAACAATACTAAAGCAGTTCACCCTCTTTCACGGCGGTGGTGACGAACATTTCCACCGATGGTTGCTCTTGGTGATTGTGGCTCTCGTCGTCGTCCATTGGCTCAATTCTCGCCGATGGTTTGCAGAATCATGGCGACGATGGTCTGCCCCAGTCTTCGCAGCGGCTTACGGTTGCACTTTTGCAGTCGTCCTTTTATTTGTTCCGCCCCACTACACGCCCTTCATTTATTTTCAGTTTTGAGCCCGTAGTCAGGAATAAAATCAAATGAGAAAGAAGATCGTCGCAGCCAATTGGAAGATGAACATGACGCAGGCGGAGTCCGCGCGGTTTGTGGAGTCGTTGTTGCTTCGGGACATAGGCGAAATCACCGATGTCGAAGTGGTGATCATTCCGCCGTTTACGGCGATTGCGAAAGTGACCGAAGCATTAGGTAATGCGCAGAACATAAAGGTCGGCGCGCAAAATATGTATTGGGAGAAGAGCGGCGCGTTTACTGGTGAGATCAGCGCCCCGCTTTTACGCGACCTGTTTGTGCATTACGTCGTGCTTGGCCACAGCGAGCGCCGCACGTTGTTTGGCGAGACCGATGAAATGGTGAATCGCAAAGTGCGCGCCGCGCACGAAGCGAAACTGCGTCCGATAGTTTGCGTAGGAGAAACACTCGATCAGCGCGACAAAGGCGATGTGGAAAAAATATTGTCGACACAATTGCGCGGCAGTCTCGCCGGTCTGAATCCAAAGGAACTGCAGGAAACCGTGATCGCGTATGAGCCGATCTGGGCAATCGGCACCGGGCGGAACGCCACACCCCAGCAAGCACAGGAAGCGCACACGTCCATTCGACACACCCTACGCGAAATGACCGACGAGAATACAGCCGAGCGAGTGCGAATCCAGTATGGCGGCAGCGTCAAACCAGAGAACGCCCGCGAACTCATGAGTCAGTCCGACATTGACGGCGCCCTCGTCGGCGGTGCCAGCCTCGACCCGCGCAGCTTCGCCCAAATCGTGAAAGCAGCGCGACAAGAATAACGGGCGTAAACTGGGTCTGACTGAATTACCGGTGCTCGTTACAGATCGATCAAGGCGCAACGATGCTCCAGCCGTTCCAGATAGTTGGACCGGCGACGTTGCAAATGAGCAGATTATCCTTTTCTTCGCTCAAGTAGCAGTTTTGTTGTTAGGCCAAACATGGGAGCAGATCAGGTCCGTATGAATAGATGAGACGCTGTTTCTTTATCGTCGGCCCGACTGGAACTGGTAAGTCTGAGTTCGCGGCGGACGTGGCGCACGAAATCGGTGCAGAAATTGTCAGCGCCGACGCGTTTCAAGTTTACCAAGGACTTGATCTACTCACAGCAAAGCCGAACAACTCGACAGTTGCAAAAGCGCCGCACCACTTGCTCGGCACAACACCTCTTCGTGATGAAATGAATGCGGAAAAATACCGGCTCGCCGCCTCAAGTGCCGTCGACGAAATCAATTCGCGTTACAAGCTCGCGATCATCGTCGGTGGAAGCGGGCTTTACATCAAAGCGCTGACACACGGACTTGCACCTCTGCCCGAGCCCCATCCGGCACTGCGCGAGAAACTAAATGCGACGAGTTTGGATGATTTATGCTCGCAGTTGGTCGAACTCGATCCACAAACTGCGCGAAAGATTGATCTCAAAAATCGCCGGCGCGTCGTTCGTGCTCTGGAGATTTGCCTCGTCACCGGAAAATCTGCTTCTGCGCAGCGCCAGCAATGGACTGGCGACGCAAGTAATCCAAGGAGCGGCGGTCTCCAGTCCGCCGCTGGGGCGATCTGGAGATCGCCCCTCCTTGAGACAGCGCAGACAGGATTGTCTGCCTCACACGCTAAAGGCGCCTTCCTCTTTCGTGACCGCCAAGAGCTTTACGAACGAATCAATCAACGAGTGGAAATGATGTTTGAGCACGGTGTGATCGAGGAAGTGCGCACCGCCGGTGAAATAAGTCAGAGTGCTTCACAGATGATCGGCCTGCGCGAAATTCGTGAGTTGCTCGCTGGAAAAAAATCGCTCGCGCAGTGTCTTGCGGAGATTCAACAGGCAACTCGCCGTTACGCCAAAAGACAGTTGACCTGGTTTCGAGGGCAAACTAATTTTTCGCCGCTGAACCTGTCGTTTCTTACTCACAACGAAGCTGTGAAATGGATCTCACTCCGAATTCTGTCGGAGGCCGGCACCAAGGGATGATCGAAACGCGTCCGCAAAAATCGCGAGAGCGCGCGCTGCTGATCGGGCTGGAGAAGCAAGGCGTCTCCAAGTGGGACTTGCACGATTCCCTCGATGAATTGCGCGAATTGGCGAATTCGGCAGGAGCAGATGTTGTCGACACGGTGACGCAGAAATTGCAGAAGCCGACCGCGCCCTACTACATCGGCCGTGGCAAGGCCGAGTCCATCAAGGAATCATGTCAAGATCAACAAGTCACCTCTGTGATTTTTGATGATGAACTTTCGCCCGCCCAGGGCCGGAACCTGGAAAATCTACTCGCGCGGAAGGTGCTCGATCGAACGCAACTGATTCTAGATATTTTTGCGCAACGCGCGCGTAGCCGGGAAGGCCGACTGCAAATCGAGCTCGCGCAATTGCAATATCTTCTGCCGCGCCTCACTCGGATGTGGCATCACCTGTCGCGCCAGACTGGCGGGATCGGGACACGGGGGCCGGGCGAAACACAATTGGAAGTCGACCGCCGCCGCGTACAGGAACGAATCGCGCGCCTCGAGCGCGAGCTGGAATCGGTGCGGAAAACGCGAGCCATTCAGCGACAGGGGCGAAAACGCCATCAGTGGCCGGTCGCTGCAGTGGTCGGTTATACGAACGCGGGAAAATCGACTTTGCTCAATCTGCTTACGGGCGCGGACGTGGTAGCAGAGGACAAACTTTTCGCCACGCTGGATCCGACGACGCGCAGCTTTGTTTTGCCTAACAAACAGCGGGTCCTGCTCACGGACACCGTCGGGTTCCTACGCAAGCTTCCGCACACGCTGATTGAATCCTTTAAAGCGACGCTGGAAGAAGTGAGCGAAGCTGATTTGCTCATTCACATTGTTGATTTAAGTCACCCGCGCGTGGACGAACAGATGGAAGCGGTCGATCGAGTGATCAAAGAACTCGACGCTTATGGCAAGCAAACGCTGATCGTCTTTAATAAGATCGATAATCTGGCAAACCGAGAAGTGGTTGATTCGTACCTCAGGCGATTTCCCGGTAGCGTGGCGATTTCCGCGCGCACCGGAGAAGGAGTAAACAACCTCGTGCAAGCTCTCGAGAGCGCACTCAGCTCATGGCGGTTGCGCTCACGATTTCGGATTCCCGCGAAGGAAAGCGCGTTGATCGCGGAGATCCATAGAGTCGGTCACGTCCTCGAACTCCAGTACGACGGCAACGATGCTCTGATCGTCGCGCACGTTCCCCCTGATTTGGCACAAAAGCTGGAGCGGTACGCGGAGCACTAGCGGCACCGCGTCTAGCTTAGCGCCAAAGGCGCTGTATCAACTTGAGCCTGGGGCATCGCCCCAGGGAATTTTATGCCCGCATAGATCAGCGCTGAAAGCGCGATTCACCTTCGGCCGAGTGTGAAAGCTGGATGAATCACGCCTTCAGCGCTGATGTATCGGTCGACACCAAGCCCGGGGCGTTGCCCCCCCAGGCTTCAGCCTTGAACGCCGCGCCTTTGCGCTAAGCAAGCAAGCCATCGCTCCACCGCCTTGGCGGCGGCCTTCATTGCACAGCCAAGTTTCGGACCGACGATTCGACGCTTCGTGCGATTTGTGACCAGCCGGAGCGGTCGTTCGCTGTTGAGGCAAACTCAAGCCGATCTCCGATGATTAACTTGATTCTCACAGGTCGCGGAACCTTGCGCTTTGCCGGCAGGGCCTCAAAAGTTCCAATAAGACCGCAGGGCACGACTGGAACATTTGTTTCCGCGACTAGCATGCCGAGTCCGTGTTTGAAAGGCATCATTGAACCAGTGCGCGTGCGTCCGCCTTCCGGGAAGATGATGAAGATCCCTTTTTCTTCCTGCAATTTGCGACGCAATTCTGCGAGGGCATGCGGACCACAGTTTTTCCGCCACATCGGCAGAGCGTTGAGCATGATTGCGGAGAGCAGACTGACTGCCGTGGTTTTGAAGAAAACGTCACCTGCGGCGATCGGGAAAGCGCGTTCGCGATGGCGCGGCTTGAGCGCTGCTCCCAGAACCAGCGCGTCGAGATGACTGCAATGATTTGCGGCGAGGACGAAGGGCCCGTGTACCGGCAGTTTCTCCCCGCCCGAGATTGTGAGTCGATGAGCGATCGCGAAGTAAAATCGCAACACAGAAAAGCACGCTTGCTGGGCTATGCTTTCGAGCAAACCGCTTTCGCGTCGCACACTGCGAAAACGCTCAGTGGGAGTGAGCCCAGTATCACGCGCTGGTTGCAGTTGCCATGGTTCCATCGGCATTAAAAGAAAAGGCGCTGCGGCTCCCCAACGCCAAAACCGACAAAGTAACTGACGTAGTGAAACACAGCCGGTGCGACCAGAATCAGGCTATCAAAGCGATCCAACAATCCGCCGTGACCAGGAATGAGCTTCGCCGTGTCCTTGAGACCTAGATCGCGTTTGATCGCAGAGAGCATCAAGTCTCCGAACTGGCCTACTATGCTGACGATAATCCCAAGACCCATTAAGCAGATCGGATTATCCAGCGCGGTGTTAATCCAAATGAAATGAGCGATCCCTGCCACCAGTGGCGTGGTTAAAATGATCGCGCCGAGCGCGCCGCCAACAGTCTTGTTTGGACTTGTGTTCGGAACAAATTTTCGATGACCGAACAGATGACCGCAGATGTAGGCGAAGATGTCATTCAGTTCCACGGCGAAAACGATCAGCAAAAGAATCGGCCGGTAATTCCAATCGTTTGCCATGTAGCCAAGGTTACCGAGCGCGCTTCCGAAAAGAGCGAATCCGAGAACGCCGAGACCGACACGTTGGATGTAGCCTTTCGGTTGATCGGGAATTAAGCCGCCAATGGCAATCAACGCCACGGTTAAGGGAAACAACGCAACAAACAGGCGATACCAGTTGTCCAGTTCGGCGAAGGTGATCAGGAGAATGCCGACAACCACGATGAAACTGATGGTGCGTTCGCGAAAAAGGCCGGTGATGCGTGCGTACTCCCGATAACAAGGCAAACTCAGCGTGGCCACGGCAAGGATCGTCCAAAAGGCGCCGGCCAAAATCGGAATCAGAATCCAAAGCACCAGCCAAATCCAGGAGCGATAGCGATCCCAGAGTTCCTTTCGCTTTTCGGCGGTGCTCTTTGCCGCTCGCGTTGTGATGAAAATCAGGAGCGGTGCCAGGACGAGCAAAACAACAGCGGTCAGCGTCGCGACAACCGTCACCGGATGATCGAACGCGTGACGGAACCCGAATAGCCGCTGCCAGGTCGTGTCGTTCATCTCAAAGCTCGTGCGATTCGTTTGAACCTGCGAAACACTGTGATAGTGCAGCCGGCGATGATCAGAGTGAGAGCAAAACTCATGACGCCAAAGTCGAAATCATCCAAATGGAAAATCTGCCATGATCGCGGAACGACCACGGAGTACCAGGCAGGCAACGGTAATGACCAGCATCCGGTGTTGTTTGACCATTGGTCCGCAAAACTCGTTAGGCGCGCCGGCGATTTTTCCCGCGGCGCGAACGTAAACGGTGAAGATTGCCAGAATCGTCGCGATATAACCGAGCGCAACGTTTCCGCCCCAGGCGTAACCCGCGCCGATGAACACCGCTGCATCCGAAACGCGATCGGGAACCTCGTTGTAAAGCTCGCCTACTTTTGAATCGCGACCGGAAGCGAGCGCGACCATCCCGCCGAGCATGTTTGCCGTCAGCCGCAATTGCGCGCCAAGCGCTGCGACGAGCCACAAGACTCGATTGTATTCAACGGAAGTCAGGCCCAACGCCACGCCCGCCGCGATACCGGCGCACATTCCCGCAATGGAAATTCCATTCGGAGACACATTTCGCTCAGCGAGCCACGCGGTCGCTGACTGTGCCCATTTTCGATTTCGCGTAGCAATGGGGCGACGATCGATTGCTTTCGCTGATTCGTTCATCGCGGGCGCAATCCATAGCAGGGCTTATAAACGATGACCAGATAACAACTTGGAAGAGCGTCGCGCATTTCATCGCAACACAGATGCGCTCCCTTCTTGCACAGTGCGCCTTCCTTCGGGATGATGGAGAGCCATGCCTGCCACGCTGGAGCAAACCGGGCCGAAAGCAGTAACGCGGCGTTCCGTGTTCATTCTGCGATTCATCAGCACCGTCGCCTTATGGTCAGTCGCGTTGCTGATCATGTTCTCCGGTTACGAGATCCTGTTCTGGGTATTGATCAGCGTGTTCGGAATGATCGGGCTTTGGGAATTTTACGGGATGCTCGATCACAAGGGCCTGCCGAATTTCAAAATCACCGCAATGATCTGTGGCGCGGTAATGCTTGCCGGGAGTTTTTATTATTTCTCCACAATCGGACCGGCCGGCTCATACGATTTCGAAGTCGCTGTCCTGCTTTTTTTTCTGCTGACGGTATTCGGACGGCAAATGTTTGCACGCTTGCGGAACGACGAGCCCCTGCAGACGATGGCTTACACATTGTTTGGTCTCCTCTACGTCCTTTGGCTTTTTAATTTCATCACCAAAATCGTGTATCTCACTCCGCGCTCGAGCAGCGGCCAGCTTACCGGCCAGTTCTACGTGTTGTATTTGATTGCGGTCACCAAATTCTCGGACATGGGCGCGTACCTGACTGGGAGCGTGATCGGGCGGCATTTGATGGTGCCGCACATCAGCGCGAAGAAAACCTGGGAAGGTTTTTTTGGCGCTATCATCTTCGCGTTGCTTTGCAGCCTCGCGCTTTACAAACTCATGCCGGGACATTTGGCCGTACTGAACTGGACGCATGCGACAGTGCTGGGTTTGCTTCTCGGGATTGCCGCAATCCTCGGCGATTTGGCCGAATCCATTATCAAGCGCAGCACCGGCGTAAAAGACTCCGGAAATCTGCTGCCGGGAATCGGTGGAGCGCTCGATCTACTTGACAGCCTGCTTTTCACCGCGCCGCTATTGTTCTTCTACATGCGACTGGTTATCCGGGTGCCCTAAGCAATTTGTTTTTCACACAAAGGACACAAAGACCACAAGGGACAATAAGATTCGCAAAGCGCCCAAAGAACTTCTTTACCCGTCGTGTGCCGTTGTGATCGTTGTGTGGTGTCTGTCTAAATGAATCGTAAGCGTGTTGTTATTCTGGGCGCGACTGGGTCGATCGGTGAGAGCGCGTTGAAGGTAGCGCGGGATATTCCGGAGCGGATGGAGATTGTCGGGCTCGCGGCGAAAAGCAATGCACAAAAGCTGGCCGCCGCTGCGAATGAAGTACGGCCGGAATCGGTTTGCCTGGTAGATGAGACTCAGATCGATGTTCTTCGGAGAGCACTCAATTATGAGCCGCGGATTTTCTCTGGCGAATCGGGTTTGCTCGAGATCGCCTGCGTGACAAATGCGGACATGGTGCTGGTGGCAATCGTCGGCACGGGCGGTTTGCGCCCCGCTCTGGCGGCGATTAAAGCGGGCAAGGATCTCGCCGTGGCGAGCAAGGAAATTTTGGTCATGGCGGGCGAGGTCGTGATGCGCGAAGCGCGAGACAAGAGCGTACACGTCTTGCCGGTCGACTCTGAGCACAACGCAATTTTTCAATGCCTGGAGCCGGCCCGCCTTCGGGCCGAACGCGACGGGGGCGTCGCGTCCCCAGCAGATGTCAGAAGGATCATTCTAACCGCGTCTGGCGGGCCGTTCCGCGAAACACCGCGAGCACGATTCGATTCAATCACCCCGGAGCAGGCCTTAAAACACCCGACCTGGAATATGGGACCCAAGATCACCATCGATTCCTCGACATTGTTCAACAAAGGCCTGGAGATGATCGAGGCGCACTGGCTTTTTGGCGTGGAAATGAAGCGCGTCGAGGTCGTCGTTCATCCGCAAAGCATCGTCCATTCAATGGTCGAATTCACAGATGGTTCCACACTCGCGCAATTAAGTTATTCGGACATGTGCTTCCCGATTCAATACGCCGTGACCTGGCCGGATCGTGTCGCGAACTCGTTGCCACCTCTCGATTTCTCGAAGCTGTCGAAGTTGGAATTTTCCATTCCGCGCTACGAAGACTTTCCGGCATTGAATCTGGCACGCCGGGCGGGAGAGATCGGCGGCACATTGCCGGCGGCAATGAACGCCGCTAACGAAATCGCAGTCGCGGCGTTTTTAGATCGCAAAGTGCGGTTTCCGGAGATCTGGGGGATCGTTGAACAAGTGATGAACCAACACACGCCCGTTGCGCACGCCGATCTCGATGCAATATTGGGAGCCGATCAGTGGGCGCGAGCGCAAGCGCAGGGATGCGTTGATTCGGCAAAAGGTTAAAAGATTTAGAACGGCAGAGAGAATGGCGTGTCCAACGATTCACTGATCACCGGCTGACCACATGATTTTGCATATCGCTCGCGTCATCTTCATCCTGCTCGAGGTTCTCATCCTATTTAACCTGCTCATCGTGGTGCATGAGCTTGGGCATTTTCTCGCGGCGCGGTGGCGCGGTCTCTACATCGAGAAATTCGGCGTCTGGTTTGGCAAAGCGCTCTGGAAGAAGACAATTAACGGCGTCCAATACTCGCTCGGATCGCTGCCATTCGGAGGTTTTGTTGCGCTGCCGCAACTTGCGCCAATGGACATCATCGAGGGCAAAGCCGACCTGGACCGGGCGAGGCTGCCGAAAATTTCGGCGCTCGACAAAATCATTGTAGCCATCGCGGGTCCGGTGTTCAGCCTCTTGCTGGCGCTGTTTTTTGCCGGAATCGTCTGGGCTGTTGGTCATCCGGTGAGCGAAGGCGATTCAACGACTGTAATTGGCTACGTCATGCCGGGTTCTCCTGCGGAAAAGGCCGGCCTGCAACCGGGAGACAAAATTTTGTCCGTGGATGGCAAACCGGTCAGGCGCTTCATGGGAATGAACGACAGCATCAGCTGGGACGTCGTGCGCAGCGAGGGCGACAAAATTGCGGTGAAATTCCAGCGAGACGACAAGGTGCAAATGGTATCGGTGGAGCCTTACAAAGCGGAGACCCGCGGTTGGCGGAGAAAAAGTGTCCGGCAGCTGCTCATCTACCCGGCAGAAACCCCGATCATCGAGAAGGTAGAAGCAAAAAGCCCTGCAGCGGCAGCCGGACTGCATCCCGGAGATATCATCCGTGGGTTTAATCAAACACCCATCTACAATCCGATCGCGTTGCTCGAATACATCAGCAAACATCCAAATGAAGAGCTCGTGCTGCACGTCGAGCGCAACAGCTCGAAGCTGGATATTCCAGTAAAACCAACGCTCCTACCCACGGCCGGCGAAATGAAGCCGAGAATCGGAATCCAATGGGACACGAGCGGGATCGTGTCGATCCAGCATCCGAATCCGATCGAGCAAGTTTACAACAGCGTCACCAGCACTTTGAAAACTATCGGCGCGGTCGCATCGCCAAAGTCGGACGTGAAGTTGCAACATCTGAGCGGGCCCGTCGGAATCGGTCGTATCTACTATCTGCTTTTCCAAAGCGAGCGCGGCTGGCAATTGGCGCTGTGGTTCAGTGTGATTCTCAACGTGAACCTGGCGATCCTGAATTTGCTGCCCATTCCGGTGCTTGATGGAGGCCACATCGTGCTGGCGCTCATTGAATCGGTCCGGCGCAAACCGGTGAACATGCGCGTGCTCGAAGTGATCCAAACCAGCTGTGCCGTGCTGATTATCGGTTACATGCTCTACATCACGTTCTTCGACTTGCAGGATTTGCCATTTGTCCGCAATAAACTCGACCATTTCGAAGCACAATCGCCAGCGAAAAACTCGCAAACGCCGTAAAACGTCAGCGCGATTGCGAGGTTGCTCGAGTCTTCGTACATTCGGTTCTCGTGAGCTATTGCAGTAATCCTCTCCAGTACCATCGCCGCGCCACGCGCGAGGTGAAGGTTGGAAACGTCGGCATCGGCGGAGACAACCCGATCCGCGTCCAGTCGATGATCACCTGCGATACGATGGACACCGAGGCGTCGATTCAGCAAACAATCGAGTTGGCCGACGCGGGCTGCGAAATTGTCCGGATCACCGCGCCTACGGTGAAGGATTCGCGCAATCTCGAGCACATCGTGAAAGGTTTGCGCGAACGCGGATTTAACGTGCCGATCGTCGCCGACATCCATTTCAAGCCCGATGCAGCCATGGAGGCGGCAAAATGGGTGGAGAAAGTGCGCGTCAATCCTGGCAACTACGCCGACTCGAAGAAATTCGTGATCCGCGAATACACCGACGAACAATATGATGCAGAGTTAAATCGCATCCGTGAGCGGTTCTCGCCGCTTGTTGAGTTGTGTAAGACGCGCGGAGTCGCCATGCGTATTGGTACAAATCACGGGTCGCTTTCTGATCGCATTCTGAATCGCTACGGCGATACACCGCTCGGTATGGTGGAGAGCGCGCTCGAATTCGCGCGGATCGCGCGCGACCTCGACTATCACGATTTCGTTTTTTCGATGAAGGCCAGCAATCCGAAGGTGATGATCGCTGCCTATCGACTGCTTGTGGCGCGATTAAACGAACTGGGCCCGGACTGGAATTACCCGCTGCATCTCGGAGTAACCGAAGCCGGCGAAGGCGAAGATGCGCGCATCAAAAGCTCGATCGGAATCGGGTCGCTGCTCGCGGATGGAATTGGCGACACTATCCGCGTGTCGCTCACTGAAGATAGTCCTCACGAAATTCCTGTGGCGAAAGCGCTCATCGAGAATATTCGCAACACATCCAACGCTGAACATCGAGCATCGAATGTCGGATTGTCATTTGATCCCTTTTCCTATCAGCGGCGGTCGACGGAGAAGATCGAGCGCGACGGAGTGAAACTCGGCGGAGACGAATTGATTCGCGTTGTGGTGCGGCAGACGACCTTCGACAAGATCGCGCATAAGATCGATCGAATGGGCGATTACAAACCGGAGATTGTTTACGAGGATGCAACCATCATCGCGATCGATCCCACGGATGATGAGAAGATTGCGAAACTCAACACGCAGCAAAGTGCGCAGTTTGTCACCGTCGCAGACGAAATAGATCTCCCAGTGATCGCCGCATTCCGTTTGCTGGCGGCGAAGTTGCAGGGGCGCCATCCTATTTTGTTGAAGGATGCTTTTAGTTGTAGGGCGTCTGTGTCAGACGCCAACCAAAGCGATGGCGTTTCACAGAAACGCCCTACAAATTTTCTCGTGACTCTTCTCACCGCTTCCACCAACATCGGCTCGCTGCTCTGCGACGGAATCGGCGACGCGATTTTGGTTCAAGGCGAGGAAGCGCCGGGGCAAGCGCTTCGTTTGTCCTACAACATTTTACAGGCAGCTGGCTCGCGTATTTTCAAAACTGATTACGTCGCCTGTCCATCATGCGGACGAACACTGTTCAATCTGCAAACCACGACAGCGAAAATTAAAGCAGCCACCTTGCATCTGAAAGGCGTTAAGATCGCGATCATGGGATGCATCGTAAATGGTCCGGGCGAAATGGCCGATGCGGATTTTGGCTACGTCGGCGGCGCACCCGGCAAAGTGAACCTCTACGTCGGCAAGACCGCAGTGAAATTCAACATTCCCGAAGCAGAAGCCGTCGATCGACTCAAAGATTTGATTCGCGAGCATGGGAAATGGGTTGACTCGGCGCCCCAGCCCACGCCTGTGGAAGCGGTTTCGTAGCGCGACGTGCGAATCGCGCCGACAGCGTATGTCCCGCCAATACACGCTGCAACGCGCGCCCTCATCCACGGCCGTTCACATTGATTACGCCGCTGAGTTGAACGAACAGCAACTCGCGGCGGTGACCGCTCCGCCTGGTCCGATCCTTGTGATCGCAGGCGCGGGCTCGGGAAAAACACGCACCCTTACTTATCGCGTGGCGTACCTCCTCGAGAACGGGATCGATCCGCGAAATATTCTACTGCTCACATTCACGAACAAAGCAGCCCGCGAAATGCTGAATCGCGTCGCGAATTTGTTGCCGGTGGATGCGAGCGGACTCTGGGGCGGAACATTCCATTCGGTAGGGAATCGGATTTTGCGCAGGCATGGCACGGCGCTCGGTTATTCGAGCGGCTTCACAATCATGGACCGTGAAGATCAAAAGGATTTAATCAATACGGTGGTGGCGAGCGCAGGAATTGATCCAAAGGAAATCCGGTTTCCGAAGGGGGATGTGCTCGCGGAAATCTTCAGCTTCGCTGTGAACACGGAGATGCCGCTGGACGCGTTGCTTGCGGAAAAGTTTCCGTACTTCCTGCCGTTGCTCGACAAAATCCAAGACGTTCGGAACCGATATGAAAAAAAGAAGAAGGCGACGAACTCAGTGGATTTCGACGACCTGCTGCAAAAGACGTTATTGATGGTTCAACAGAATGAGCGAATCGCGGAAATCTACCGGCGCCAGTTTCAATTCATTCTCGTCGACGAATACCAGGACACGAACAAAATCCAGGCCGATCTTGTCGACCTGCTCGCGCACGACCATCGCAACCTGATGGTGGTCGGCGACGACGCGCAGTCGATCTACTCCTGGCGCGGCGCGAACTTTCAAAACATTCTCGAATTTCCGAAGCGCTATCCGGATGCGCAGGTGTTCAAGATCGAAATGAACTACCGCAGCGTGCCGGAAATTCTGGGAGTGGCGAACGCGGCGATCGCTGCAAACGTTCGGCAATTCCGAAAACATTTAAGCGCGACGCGCGAATCAAAGATGCTCAG
Source organism: Candidatus Udaeobacter sp. (assembly GCA_036488345.1). Classification (GTDB taxonomy): domain Bacteria; phylum Verrucomicrobiota; class Verrucomicrobiia; order Chthoniobacterales; family UBA10450; genus Udaeobacter. Next base: position 6,843 of record DASXHS010000087.1, on the reverse strand, counting down.
GCCGGCGTTAGTCGCGCTGAATGATAGCTCGGAACAGGCGCAGTTTGTTGCCCAACGGATTCTCGAGCTGCGCGACGAGAACATTGATCTCAACGACGTCGCAGTCCTTTACCGCGCGCACTATCACGCGCTCGAGCTGCAACTGGAGCTTTCACGCCGGGGAATCCCGTATCAAATCACCAGCGGCATCCGCTTCTTTGAACAGGCACACATCAAAGATGTGACGTCGTTCATCCGCTTCGTCGCCAATCCGCGCGATGAAGTCGCTTTTCATCGCATGGTGAAATTGCTTCCTGGGATCGGCAACCGCACCGCGGAAAATCTGTGGCGCATATGGGAAGCAGGTGTTGTAGCCGCGGGCGACCCGTCCGCCGTAACCTCGGCGAAGGCGGATGACCGCGGCTCCGAAGAAGAATCAGCGCCCGCAGGGGTCGTCCCGACGAGTCGGGACTACAATTTTGGCGAGCACCTGCTTGCAATGAACGTCCCGGCGAAATCAAAGAAAATGTGGACACAACTCGCACACACCCTTGATGAAATCGCACCGGGCGGCCAACCGAAGCCGCCATCGGAAATGATCACATCAATTGTGGAGGCGATTTACGATGATTACGCAAAGGTGAACTTCGCGAATTACCAACTTCGCCGGGAAGACCTCGACCAGCTCGCAGCATTCGCTCGCCAATTCAAAGACATAAACGAGTTTCTCTCGCAATTGGCATTGATCAGTAACGTCGACGCGGAAGCTGCTCCGGGTCAGACAAACGAGAAAGAAGCCGTCAACCTATCCAGCGTGCATCAGGCAAAAGGTCTCGAGTTTCATACCGTCTTCGTGATTTGGCTGACGGACGGCATGTTCCCGAGCAGCCGCTCGCTCGATACCCGCGATGCGCTCGAGGAAGAACGGCGCCTATTCTACGTGGCCATCACACGCGCGCGCGACGAGCTTTATCTCACCTATCCGCACATGCGTTTGAGCGGCGGCTACGGCGATGTGTTTCAGAGGCCATCGCGTTTTCTCCAAGAAATTCCAAACGACCTCGTGGAAGACTGGCAAGTGCGGAGAAAATGACGAAATCCGAATGTCGAATGTCGAAGGAAGCCCGAATGAAAAATGACGAATAACCTGACCGTCATTCCGAGCAAAGTCGAGGAATCCAGCGGCGAAACCGAAGAGCAATTCCCCGGGATCCTTCGACTGCGCTTCGCTTCGCTCAGGATGACAATCGGTTATTCGGACTTCGTCATTATTTCGAGCTTCGTCATTCGTCGTTCGTCATTCTCTTCATGAATCTGTCGCCGGACAAAAAGATCGCTGGTGTACTCGTGCCGCTTTTTGCATTGCGAGGAGAGAACGATCTGGGAATCGGCGATCTCGGTGCGTTGCGGGAATTTATTGATTGGATTGCAGAAGTCGGATTCACACTTGTTCAGCTTCTTCCGATCAACGAAACCGGAGCGGATAACAGCCCATACAATGCCATTAGTGCGATTGCGATCGATCCAACGACTCTGCATCTCGCGCCAGGTTCCCCCGCGGACTTAACACCCAATGATTTCACGGACTCACTTTCCGAGACCGACCTCGTAGGCCTGCGCCGCGGCCGCGTGAGATATCGGGAGGTCAAAGAATTCAAGCAGCACATTCTCGAAAAAGCGTTTGCGAATTTCTCCGCTCGCGCCGACGGAAAACGACAATCAGAATTCGAACGGTTCTGCCAGGACGAATCGTTCTGGTTGCGCGATTACGCGTTGTTCCGCGTTCTTATCGAAGAAAATAACGGCAGCGCCGCGTGGGACCAATGGCAGCAACAGCATCAGACGATCGAAAGTGCTCGTAATTGGCTGCGCGATCTTCCGTCGGAGAAGCAATCAGCCGTGACCCGCCGTCTGGATTTCTTCTCTTACGTACAATGGATCGCACAGCAGCAATGGCGCGACATCAAAGCGCACGCGGAGCAACGCGGCGTGGCGCTGATGGGCGATATTCCGTTCGGCGTTAGTTATTACAGCGCCGACGTTTTCTCGCGTCCCGATGAATTTTTGCTCGATTGGTTCGGTGGCGCGCCTCCCGAGCCGCATTTCAAAGACGACGCGTTCACGCAAAAATGGGGACAAAACTGGGGTATTCCGCTCTATCGCTGGCGCGTCATGCGCGCCAACAATTTCCAATGGTGGCGCGAACGGGTCCACGCTACCAGACGGATCTTTCATTTCTTCCGGATCGATCACGTCCAGGGATTTTACCGCGTCTATGCCTTTCCCTGGCGGCCCGAAAAGAACAAAGAATTCCTGCCACTCGATCAACACCAGATGCTCGAACAAACCGGCGGGCGTGCGCCGCATTTCGTTCCACGCGACGACGAGACACCCGAACATCGCGAGGCGAACAAGCGCGAAGGCGAAGAATACCTGCGCGTCATCATGAACGAAGCCGGCGCCGCGCGTGTGGCAGGGGAAGATCTCGGCGTTGTGCCCGATTACGTGCGGCCCAGTTTGCAATCGCTTGGCATCGCTGGATTCAAAATTCCGCAATGGGAAATCCGCGACGGAATGGTCATTCCTGGGGAAATGTACGATCGGGTGTCCGTTGCGACTTACGCAACACACGATCACCAACCGATTCGCGCTTTGTGGGAAGAAGCACTCGATCATCTGAACTCCGAGACGGGACAACAAGCACGCGCGACACTCGAGAAGATCGCGCTTTTCGCCAGCTTGAATTCCAAAATCGACCAACTCGACTACGAGAAACATTTCTATCCGGCGATTATGGAAGCGCTCTTTAAGTGTAACTCGTGGATTGCCGTCGTGATGATCACCGATCTCCTGGCGCGCAAATACCGGTTTAACGTGCCCGGCACAAAGGCAAATTTGAATTGGACACGGCGAATTCAGCGCCCGATCGCAAAGCTGCATTCGAGTCCGAGAGAGCGAACGCGAATGCAGTTAATTCGAGATCTGCTGGACAAAACGAGGCGTGGTTGACCTTCCGAGGAGCGCGCGCGGCTTGCGCGCTGGCAATGGCGGCCTCGCCATTGCGGACTTCAAATTCTGTCGATCTCCAGCGCTCGTTCTACGAGGCATTTCGGCGAGGCCGCCGAAATGTGCACGCGAGCCGCGTGCGCTCCCCGGAGGTTTACGCGCTTTTCTCGATCGGTGCGCCGACTTTGTTGCCCCACTCGGTCCACGAGCCGTCGTAGTTACGAACGTTGTCAAGGCCTAACAAGTAGGTCAGCACAAACCAGGTGTGACTGGAGCGCTCGCCGATTCGGCAATAGACGACTGTATCCTTGTCGGGGCTGACGCCACACTGATCAAAATAGATCTTTGCCAGTTCCGAGGCTGGCTTGAACGTGGCATCATCGTTGGTCGCCGTCTTCCACGGCATACTCTTCGCGCCGGGTATATGACCGCCACGGAGCACGCCTTCCTGCGGATACTCGGGCATGTGCGTGATCTCGCCCCGGTATTCGCCAGGTGAACGCACGTCGATCAGCGGTTTACCACTTTTACTTTGCGCCAGCGCTTCATCGAAGAATGCGCGAATCTCTTTATCGAAGCGTTTCTTCGGTACCGGATAAGTTGTCCCCGAATATTTCGGAATTTCACGCGTCATCGGGCGGCCTTCCGCTTTCCATTTGTCGCGACCGCCGTTGAGAATTTTCACCTTGTCATGGCCGAACAACCGGAACGCCCAAAGCGCGTAACACGCCCACCAGTTCGCTTTGTCGCCGTAGAAAATGCAGGTCGTGTCCTGCGTAATGCCGTGACGGCTGCAAAGCCGCGCAAATTTTTCCGGTGAGATATAATCGCGAATCACCGGATCCTGAAGATCGGCGCGCCAATCGATGTGCACGGTGCCGGGAATATGCCCGGTGTCATAAAGCAAAATGTCCTCATTCGATTCGATGACCCGGATCCCATCGTCCTTGAGATGTTTTTCCAGCCAATCAGTCTCCACCAGCGCTTCTGGATGCGCGTATTCAGTTGGATGCGTAGCCATAGTGAAATCTCCGCTGGCCCTCGCACGGGGCAAGGGATTTCACTCCCTTATGCGTGAGCGCAGAACCTCTGGGGAGCGCACGCTTGCAGCGTGCTGGTCGCCGCATTCTGCGGCGACGAACTTTTTTTGACTCCAGGCTCGTCAATACGCGCAAGAGGCGGTCTGAAGAGTTCGCGATCGCAGAATGCGCTCGCCGGCACGCGAGACGCGTGCGCTCCCAAGATACCGCGTCACCGCAAAATCGAATCAGCCGGATAACTCACGCCGTTCTTCATCACGGTGTCGATATCAGAAGCATGCGCGATGTCGTCCAACGGATTCGAATTGAGAATCACGAGATCGGCGAAACAGCCATTTTCGAGTTTGCCGATATGCGCACCGGTTTCGCCGCCGAAAAGTTTCGCCGCGTTCGCCGTGGCGCTTTGCAATATCTGCATCGGCGTGATCCCGGCTTCTTTCATTAACTGAAATTCACGGAAGAGAGCGGGCCCGTGAATGGTCCCGATGTTCCCCGCATCCGTGCCGGCAGCGATAGTTACACCGGCATCCTCGAGCTTCTTCAAATTCGGCAGCGCGACATCGTATGTCTTCTTAATCCGATCGAGCACTGCTTTCGGATCAGCCAACGCGTCCTTGACTCTTTGTGGCAATTTATCCTGCGGAATCTTTGTCACGTCGAGCGACCCGATCACTTCCGGGTTGCCCCATTTCTGTTCCTCTGGAGTGAGATTCAGTTGGTGGGAAAACGTTCGGCCGTACCGTTCAAACACCACCAGCGTCGGACACAAGATGACGTGGCGATCCTTCAATAGCTTCACAAACGCGTCATCGATTGGTTTATCAATCACGCTATGGACGAGCACGTCCGCACCTTCTTCCACGGCCGCGCGCGCAGTGTCGAGCTCCGTTGCATGCACAGCGACACGAATCTTGTGCGCGTGACTCTCTTCGATCGTCGCGCGGACAATAGGCCGGAAGGAATCGACGGGATGATCTTTGTCGACGATGTACCAGATCTTCACCAGATCCGGTTTTTGTTCCGCAAGTTTGCGCACGAACTCGCGCGCTTGATCGGGCGTGTCGATCTTCACGATTGGCGGATCGCCGAGATCGAGTTTCTCGCGCGAGACGCTTGAGATGAGCGGGCCCGCCACGGCTACGCGCGGCGCTTTCGCAGTCGCGTTGGCCTTCTTGCGGACCTCGAGGTTCCACATCGGTCCGCCGACATCAACTACGCTGGTTATGCCGCTGCGAATGTAGCGCGCGAATACGTCGTCGAGATGCGATTTGATCCACGCGACCTCCTCTTTGTACGGACGAACGCTGTTGAAATCGGCACCGTCCGGCCGCGTGAACAAATCAGCCGATTGGAAGAAGTGAACGTGCGCGTCGATGTAACCGGGCAGAATAAATTTGCCTACGCAACTGATCTGTTTCCCAAGCGTAGCAGCATCCTGTTTGCCCATCGCGACGCGCTCAATCTTGTCGCCATCGATAACCACCGTGGCATTCGGCAGCACTTTGCCATCGGCGGGATTAATCACCGTCGCACCGATCAGCGAAATTTTTTCGGCGCGGAGCGCTACGGCTAAAAGTGAGAACCCGAGTACGAGCGCTACTCTAATTTTCATTCGAGAGATTCCTCGACTTCGCTCGGGATGACAAAGGGTTATTCCTTCGATTCCGGGACCGCTTTCTCCGCTGCTTTGAAGCCGATCTTTGAGTGCGTGCCGTCGCAAAACGGTTTCTCGGTGGAAGCGCCGCAGCGACAAAGCGCCATTCGTTTTTCGACAGGGAATTTGTTGCCATCCGCGTCGATCAATTCCACTTCGCCCGTCACGATGTAAGGACCGTTCTTGATTGCTTCGATTTTCACCATAATGCGCCTAACATAACGCTCTCCGCGCTGGCAGCCACTCGCATTGAATTCTGGGGAGCGCACGCTTGTAGCGTGCTGGTCGCCGCATCCTGCGGCGACGAACTTTTGTCTGATTCGAAACTCCTACAAGTGAGCGAAAGGTCCACAAAAGTTCGCGATCGCAGAATGCGATCGCCAACACGCCAGAGGCGTGCGCTCCCCAGAACGCTGCTTGCGCCCGTCTGAGTTAAACGGAAGCTTGGCCGCCTTATGAAAAGTTTTCTCGCAGCACTCCTTTTGCTAGGCACCTCAGTGCTCGCGCAAACGCCATCGCAGAAGCATCCCTTCGCCTTCGAGGACATGATGAAACTGAAGCGCGTCGGCGCGCCCGTGCCGTCGCCGGATGGCAAATGGGTTGTGTTCGATTGCGTAGACGTCGATCTGGAAGCGAACGCGAAGATTTCGCATCTGTGGATCGTGCCGGCGAGCGGCGGTGAATCGCGGCGCTTAAATCCAACGCCGAATCACGAGGAACGACCGCGATTTTCGCCGGACGGCAAACGCTTAATCTGGACCTCGAAAGCGACAGAGCCGACGCAAATCTGGATGGGCGATTTCGACTCGGGAAGCGGCGGGCTTGGCGGCAAGCCGCATCAGGTAACGGAGATCTCAACCGGCGCAGATGGCGGGATCTGGTCATCCGACGGCAAGAACATCGTATTCGTGTCGGCGGTTTATCCGGACTGCAAAGATGACGCCTGCAACAAGCAACGCGACGAAGAACTGAAGAAGAGCAAAGTGAAAGCGAAAATCTTCACGCGATTGTTTTATCGGCATTGGACTGCGTTCACTGAATTCAAGCGCAGCCATTTGTTTGTGGTTCCGGCAGATTCTTTTGTAGGGGACGCTGTTAGCGTCCCTGGGAAGCCAACGGCTTCCCCTACAGTTCCACGCGATCTCACGCCGGGCGATCACGATG
>DASXHS010000054.1:0-9032 GCA_036488345.1 Candidatus Udaeobacter sp. | reverse complement strand
AAAAATGCGCGCGTGGTTTCTGGCGGATTAAAGATTGCAGCCTTGATTTCGTCCTCAGAGGTGACGCGGCGCATCAGACCTTTGCGAACCAATTCGTAGTACAACCCGCGGTCGAGATCGAGATTGTGGTATTCGAGGTCGATTGATTGCAGCCAGGGATCGCTCCAGGAAAGTTTCTCGTCCTGTTGCAACGCATCGAGCAGGAATTTTTTGGCGGACCAATCAATGCGATCTCGCGTTGACATCGGGTCGCGTTCCAAATCGTTCAGCACATTTTCCCATTCGGACAAAATCCATGCGTGCTCGTGGTCTGGCGGATTGCGCCACAGCTTGCTGGCAGCGTGCAAATAAATGCGTTGCACATCAATCGCAGAAATTTTGTGGCCGTCCTTCAATTCGATGATCCAATCGTAAGTTTGATCGCGGCTAATCGATTTGTTGGTGTCGACCGGTTGCGCAATTTCGAGCTGTGGTGCTTCGCCGCGCTCGATCAGATCCAGAACCAATGCGGTGGTCCCAATCTTCATGGCTGTAGCCCATTCGCTCATGTTGGAATCGCCCAGGATCACGTGAAACCGGCGGTAACGACTCGCGTCCACATGGGGTTCATCGCGCGTATTGATCAGCGGACGACGATTCATTGTGTCGATGCTTACGATCACGCTGAAAAAATCGGCACGTTGTGAAATTTGATAGATTCCCGGGTCCCCCTGGCTGCTCTCGCCTTCAATCCCCATTTTCCCCGCGCCGGAAAAAATCTGGCGAGTGACAAGAAACGGCAGGATGCCGGCAACTATCCGATCCCACGGGAGGTCGCGGGTCATGAGATAGTTGTCATGACAACCGTAACTGTGGCCGGCAAAATCGGTGTTGTTCTTGTAAAGGCGAACCTCGTAGCCGGATGGTAATTTTAGATTTCGGCGGCGCGCGCACTCCGCGAGGATGCGCTCGCCCGCTTTATCCTGTGCGGCGATCTGCTGGAGAGTTGTGCACTCTGGCGTCGAATATTCCGGGTGCGCGTGATCGTTGTAGAACCGCGCGCCGTTCGAAAGCACAAGGTCGCTTTTTATTTCCTCGAAACTAAGTGGCCGACGTTTGTCGATCTCGTAGTAAGCCGATTCGTCCGTGTCCTGAAGTAATTCCCGGGCGCGAAATCCGCGGGCGTCGAGATGCGGATCTTCCAGATCATAATCCCATTTCATCAGCGCGCCGTGGTCCGTGTAACGGCGCACCAACTCGATCGATTCGGCCACCACATCCACCGTCTCCGCACCAGACAGCGTGATGCCGTACTCCGTCTCCAGCCCAAAGACCCGTTTCATTTCCGCCCCATATTCATCATCGCCCGCCAACACCCGAAAACTGTACTCGACGGTTCTGTAGGGGAAGCTGACAGCTTCCCGCGTCACGTTCGTTGATAAAATCGAGATAGTACGGCCAATCCTCTGCCCTCTGAATCAATCCGTGTCGCACTGGATTATCCCTCACATAAATCCATTTGCTCCGTAGATTGTCGTCGGAGCACAATAGCCGATCAAAGCATCCGCGCTGCCATTCCCAGGCCAGTACCTTGTGTCGATCTTTCACGCAGATGGTCACAAAATAGATGATCGATTTCTCCCAGGGTAGGAGCATTGCTGGTAAGCGTGGAGGTTCGGCCATACGTGCGGGAAGCTGTCAGCTTCCCCTACAGTCTGTAATCAGCGTCTTTCCACGCGCATTAGATCACCGACGTTGCGCGCATGCGGCCCTCCGACACTGGCCTAACCGGTGAAATCTTGACGACGTTTTCCGGATCGTAATCGATCAGTTTGAGCCAATCCTCGGTAATGTCAGTGGCTGGGAAAATGTCGTTCTCCGCGTACTCGGCGTTAAAGGCGAGTTGCAGATCTGTTTCCCGAATTCCCTGGTCCTGTTGAGTTCCGATGGCCCGTTTAATCGCGATCGCTTTCGCGCGCTCCACAATCGAGGCGATGATCGCGCCGCTGATGAGATCGCCACGGTAAAGCGTTTCTTTACGGCCGCTGCGCAAGGTTACTTCTAAAAATTTATTTTCGTCGCGGCGGGTAAATTGCCAGTCAACAAACCGCTCGATCAAGCGTTCGATGGACGCGCCGATTCCATCGGCTTCCTTCGCGAGCACACCGTCGTACGGCAAATTGTCCGTGAGGTAGATGCGGTAAATTTCGCGCGTGCCGTCCTTGTCGGGACGATTGACTTTGATTTTCCGGTCGATCCGCCCCGGACGCAAAATTGCGGGATCGATCAGATCCGCGCGGTTAGAAGCGAGAATAATCACGACGTCATTGAGCGAATCGATTCCGTCCATCTCCGAGCAGAACATCGGTACCAGCGTGGAAAGAATGTTCGAGTGCCGCGATGCGCGCCGTGTGCCAAGGATGGATTCGGCTTCATCGATAAAAAGGAACGGCATGAAACCCTCTTTTCGTTTCTCGCGGGCAGTACTAAAAATTTCGCGCACCATTCGTTCGGATTCGCCCACCCACATGTTGAGGATCTCCGGACCTTTTACGTGCATGAAATATTCGCGCATCTCGGAGCCGGTTTTCGCGCCGAGTTGCTTCGTCAGATTGAATGCGGTCGCCTTGCCGATGAGCGTCTTGCCGCAGCCCGGTGGGCCGTAGAGCAGAAAACCTTTCGGCGTAGCATGCTGAAATTTCGTGAAGAGATCAGGATGCAAGACCGGCAACTCGATGGCGTCTTTGATTCCTTGCAGCGCCGTTTCCTGGCCGCCGACTTTTTCCCACGGCAACTCAGGGACCGTGTCGAGGTAGTATTCGTCCGACTTGGTGCTGGAGAGCATCTCCAACGCCATGCGGTAATTCGAATCGACCCGGACTTCGTCGCCCGATTTCAAGTTGGAGTGGACAAGCTCTGAGGAGCGCTGCAACACCATCGAATGCAAGCCGTGTTCCGAGCCCACGCGCAATCTGTCTTTGCCAATTACCTCGGTGATTTTTGTTACCGGACCGGCTGTCTCGAATCCCAGATCACCAACAATGACGAACGCTTCGTTCACCAAAACGCGTGTACCTTTTTTCAACCTCGGGAGCGGTATGCGCGGATCGACATTGCAATAATAATCGGCGCCGCCAACTACAATGTGCGCTGTCTCCTTCGAGGTGGCGCCAAGAAACGTGCCGATCCGATTCGCGGGCGAAGTGACTTTCTTTACGACTTCCTCGAGCTTCTCAATCATCCGCCGCGCCTCAATCATCGTCTCCTGCTGATCGAGCACCTGCGTGCGCAGCTGCAACAATTCGCGCCGAAGTGAGTCGCCCGGCGGCAGTGATCCGATCATTTGATCGAGTGAATCAAGGAGAGTTTCCCGACTGGGGTCTCCTTCCCCTCCCTGCAATCCCTCACTGCGCTCGTCGCTCATTTGGTTTGGGTCAATCCGCCGAACCGAGTTAAGTATACCGTCATCAGGTGTGTTCGCAATGTTCGACGCTACGCATGTCCAAAATGTTCAACCGCGATCATGCTGAGGTGTTTCGAAAAGATTGAAGATCGCCAGGTTGAAAACTGGTAGGGCAGGCAGTCCTCTACCCGCCGCGCTTCGCATCACAACAAGCGGCGCGCACAGAGTGACGCGCCCTACCTCGCCAACGCTTCTTGCAGTTGCGACTGAAGATGTGCGCCTTTACACTCTGTTTCTTCCGCTGGAGCCTTAGCTCAATTGGTTAGAGCGCCGCCCTGTCACGGCGGAGGTTGCGGGTTCGAGCCCCGTAGGCTCCGGTTTCTCAGCACGATGGTTCTGGCGCCGCTACTGGAAATAAAGCCGGTTTGCGCTAGAATGGGCGCACCGTTTTTCCCCAGGTGCAACACAACGAAGAATATGTGCTCGGAGTTCTCCACGATGGAGGACTCCTCACCCGCAAACAAATCGATGGCGCGCGCTCGCGTCTGAACGGCGAGCCCGGTGTGCTGGATGTTTTGATTAATGACGGTGCTCTGTCGGAGGTGGACGTCTCGCGCACGCTCGCTGCGCAAGCGCACATGGATTGGATCGACATCTCCACGATGATCATTCCGCCGCAGGTCATCCATGAGATCCGGGGCGAAGACGCGCGGCGGTTCAAAGTTATCCCAGTCGCGTTTGGTGAAACCGGGCTCGTGGTCGCAGTCGGCAATCCGTTAGACATCGATACCATCGACAGTTTGGGTTTCCTCCTGCAACGCGAGTTGGAACTGGTTTGCACGAGCCCGAAAAAAATTCGCGAAGCGTTGATCAAATACTACGGCACGGCTGATGAAGCGGCGGACGTGCTGCAGAAGGAACTTGGCGAGGACATCGATCTTGGTCTGGAAATCGGCGATGGGACGGAAGCGAGCCCAATCGATGAAGCAGACGCGCCGATTGTGCGGCTGGTGTCGATGTTACTGATCGAGGCGCATCGCGCCGGCGCGAGTGACATTCATCTCGAACCGCTGGACAAAAAATTTCGCGTCCGATTTCGCATCGATGGCGTGCTGCAGGAAATGCAATCGCCGCCGAAGCGTCTTCAATCAGCCATTATCAGCCGACTCAAGATCATGACCGGATCGATGAGCATCGCGGAGAAACGCCTGCCGCAGGACGGACGAATTCAGATAAGAATCAAAAAGAAACCCATCGACCTTCGAGTCTCGACGATGCCCACTAATCATGGGGAGAGCATGGTTTTGCGCATCCTGGATAAATCGAGCCTAAAGCTCGGATTGCCAGAGCTTGGATTTTTCTCTGACGATCAGGAAACGTTCGAGCGTCTGATGAGGCTCCCAGATGGAATTCTTTTGGTAACCGGACCGACAGGCTCGGGCAAAACGACTACGCTTTACGCTTGTCTCAATTACATCAATAAACCGGACCGCAAAATCATCACGGTGGAAGAGCCGATCGAGTACCAGATGACCGGCATCAACCAGGTGCAGGTGAACACTGAAATCGGCATGACCTTTCCGGCTGCGTTACGTTCCATCCTGCGCCAGGCGCCGAACATCATTATGATCGGGGAAATTCGCGATCTCGAGACGGCGAGCATCGCAACGAACGCGAGTCTCACCGGCCACCTTGTTTTCAGTACGCTGCACACCAATGACGCGCCTTCGGCTGTCCCGCGTTTGATCGATCTCGGCGTGCAGCCGTTTCTCGTCGCCTCTTCGGTCCGCGCGGTGATGGCGCAAAGGCTGGTTCGTCGTTTGTGTAGCAACTGCAAACAACCGGCCGAACTTACCGACACCGAATTACGCGGACTTGGAATTGAGCCTGGACAGCTCCAGGACGCACAAGTCATGAGACCGGTCGGCTGCGAGCTGTGCCGGCAGATCGGCTACAAAGGCCGAATGGGCATATTCGAAGTTTTTGTCATTGATGATGAAGTGCGCCACATGATCAACAAACGCACCTCAACCTTTATCCTGCGGCAGCGAGCCCGCGAGCTAGGCATGCGAACTTTACGCGAAGACGGCGTGCGCAAGGTGCTCGGCGGTATGACTTCTGCCGAAGAAGTCATCTCAATAACTGTCGGTGACCTGAGTTGAGGCCGTTACATCGTTAAATCGTGAATTGTTACATTGTTAAATGACTGAAAAACAACTCGCCGAATTCTTTGTCGAGCAGCATGTGCTGCAACCTTCGCAGGCGGACGATGTGCTGGGCGAAGTAGAGTTGAACGGCAAAACGGTCGCCCAGGCAATGATCGATGGCGGCTTCATTGATGAGCCGAGCTTTTATGAAACGATTGCCAATGGTCTTGGCACTGAATTCCTCGATCTGAGCCAGCACGAAATTGCGCCCGAGATTTTACGCCTCATTCCCAGCGGTTTGGCGCGATTGCACGGTGCGCTGCCGATCAACATGAACGAAACCACGCTGCGCGTGGCACTGGTAGATCCATTTGATCTGCATATCGCCGAGGACCTGCGCTTCGCCCTTGGCAAAGATATTCAGATAGTCGTTTCGCCACCTGAGCAAATCGAGGAGTTGATCAAGCAGTATTACGGCACCGACACGACGAGCATGGAGGAAGTGCTCAAGCAGCTCGGGGAAGCCGGTGAAGCGCTGCAATTACGTGAGACTGACGGTGAGGCAGCAGTTGAAGCGGAGGCGAACGCAACGCCGATCATCCGTTTTGTCGACCTCATTCTGTACCAGGCGATCCAAGACCGGGCGAGCGACATTCACTTCGAGCCGTTCGAAAACGAATTCAAAATCCGCTATCGCGTCGATGGTGCGCTTTACGAAATGTCGCCTCCGCCGCGCCATCTCGCGTTACCGGTGATTTCGCGCGTGAAAGTCATGGCGAACATGAACATTGCCGAAAGACGGCTGCCCCAAGATGGCCGGATTCAAAAGCAGATCGCGGGGCGCAGCGTTGACCTGCGAGTTTCAACCTTACCGACGCAATTCGGCGAAAGCCTCGTGTTGCGCGTACTGGATCGCAGCATCGTCAATCTGGATCTCGAAGCGCTCGGCATGCCCGAGTACATCTACAATTTTTTGCTCGAAATGATCGAGCGACCGAACGGCATTTTTATCGCCACCGGACCCACCGGCTCAGGAAAAACCACCACGCTTTACTCCTGTTTGCGCAAGATCAACACAATCGATTCGAAGCTGATCACAGCGGAGGAACCAGTCGAATACGACCTGGAAGGCATCGTGCAGGTGCCCGTGAACGAAGCAATCGGATTGACCTTTGCGCGCGTGTTGCGGCACTTCCTACGCCAGGACCCAGACCGCATTATGGTCGGCGAGACCCGCGATCTTGAGACGGCGCAGATTGCCATTCAGGCGTCGCTCACAGGACATCTGGTCTTTACGACATTGCATACGAACGATGCGCCGGGTGGGATTACGCGCTTGATCGATATGGGCGTGGAACCGTTCCTTATTTCGTCAACGCTGGAAGCCGTACTCGGTCAGCGGTTGCTGCGCAGCATTTGTAATCATTGCCGCGCGCCGTACTCGCCGAATGATTCTTTACTGGCTGAACTCGGTATTTCCCGCCGCGACATTGGCGAGAGACAATTCTTCTACGGCAAAGGTTGCGACTTGTGTAACAACACCGGCTACAAAGGACGGAAAGGAATTTACGAGCTTCTGAGAATCACAGATCCGATTCGTGAATTGATCAACGAGCGCGCGCCGACCGTGACGATCAAACAAAAGGCGATCGAGCTTGGAATGATTACGCTGCGCCAGGACGGCTTACGCAGCATCTTTGCAGGCGACACGACAATCGAAGAGGTGCTGAAATATACGTAAAGCATAACCGGGCAGCAGTGATGCTCGACATAAACCGCTGACCTAATTAGAATACGCCCCCATGCCACGCTTCAACTACGTAGCTCTCGACGCCCGCGGACAGGAAGCATCAGGATTGCTCGAAGCCGTTTCAAGCAGCGCCGCAATTAGTCAACTGCGCCAGTCCGGTTATTTCCCGACCAGTGTCATCGAAGAAGCCATAATCAGCTCCGACGGCAAGCAAGCTCGCCGACGGGCAGTGACAGTCGCGGGTACAACGAAAGCACCCGCGAAGAAAGGCATCGTTCTTTTCCAGCGCAGAAAAGTTAAGTCAAAAATCCTGATGATCTTTACTCGCCAATTGGCGACGCTGATCGATTCCGGCTTGCCGCTGCTGAGAAGCTTAAACGTTCTGGCAAAGCAGGAACGCAACAAGGTAATGAAGAAAACCATCGACAAGCTCGCCGACTCTGTGCAGAGCGGCAGCACGTTTTCCGACGCTTTGGCTCTGCATCCGAAAATCTTTAACGATCTGTACGTCAGCATGATCAGAGCGGGCGAGGTCGGCGGCGTGCTCGAGTTGGTGCTTACCCGGCTTTCCGAATTTCAGGAGAAAGCGGCCAGGATTAGAAACAAGATCATCTCGGCAATGGTGTACCCGCTCATCGTGATGACGATGGCGATTGGAATCCTGTGCTTTCTCATGGTGTTCATCGTGCCGCGATTCGAGGTAATTTTTCACGACCTGCTCGGCGACAAACCGCTGCCGCCGGTCACGCAGTTCGTCATCGGCTTCAGCGGCTTCATGAAAAATCATGGCTTGATTTTGGTCGGAATCGTAGTGGCCATTGGTGTTCTTTATAACTTCATCGGTCGCACGCGTGGAGGGCGACTCGCGATTGATAATCTCAAACTGCGCATGCCGCTCTTCGGCAATTTAAACCGCAAAACGGCAATCTCCCGTTTCGCGCGCACATTGGGAACACTGGTCACAAGCGGTGTGCCGATCTTGCAGGCCTTAAATATCACGCGTGAAACTGCGGGCAATGCTGCTATCGCTCGCGCAATCGCGCGGGTGCACGATAGCGTGAAAGAAGGCGAATCGATCGTGCAACCGCTTGAAGCCAGCAAACAGTTTCCGCCAATGGTCGTCAGCATGGTCGATGTGGGCGAAGAGACCGGTAAGCTTCCGGAAATGCTTCTAAAGATGGCGGACGTCTACGATGACGAGGTCGACAACGCTGTGGCCGCTCTCACCTCGATGCTGGAACCGATCATGATCGTATTCCTGGCGATAATCGTCGGCACGATCGTGCTTGCTCTCTTCACGCCGCTCATCAGCATCATCACTGGCTTGCAAGAACAAACGTGAACGGCTTCGCAGAAATGACGAAACACGAATAGCGAATGACGAAAGGAGTTTCCCCCAAAGCGGGTACAGGCGTTTGTGTCAAACGCCTTACCGCCCAGATCGGTGCTTGGCACAAGCGCCGCAGCACCGCGTTTACGCTAATCGAGTTGATCGTAGTCGTTAGCATCATTGCGATTCTCGCGGGCTTGCTTTTAAGCACCGCCGGCTACGCCCGGAAAAAGAGCGCGCGTGCCCGCGCAGAAACCGAAATCGCCGCCCTCGCAGCAGCCTGCGAAAGTTACAAAGCTGACAATGGGGTCTATCCTGCCAATTCAGATACGAACGCTCTGAACGCGCAAACATCCCTCGATCCCAGCGGTTATCAGGCGGCCAGCCTACAGCTCTATAACGCGCTATTTGGGGCAACCGCAG
>DASXHS010000031.1:0-5640 GCA_036488345.1 Candidatus Udaeobacter sp. | reverse complement strand
AGTGTCATGTTGAGCGGAGCGAAACATCTCTGTTTAATTACATTTGCGGATCGGCCCAAATTTCATCCGAGATTCTTCGCTTCACTCAGAATGACAGCAGGCATTGGCTCCTGGCAAAATCCGGCTTTCGGAGATCAGTCTCGAACGGTGTTCAGCCCTTGCCGGACGATTCGCTCGATAAGTTGCGGATACGCCAGCCCTGACTTTCCTGCTGCAAGCGCGAAGTCTTCATCATCAGCGAGAATGGGATTGGGGTTAGCCTCGATGAAATAGAGCTTGTTCTCCGGTGTCAGGCGCAGATCGATTCGCGCGTAGCCGTCGATTGTCAGCAATCGGTAAATCTCTTTACATTTTTCCTCAATATTAGTGAGGAGCGCGGGATCGAGGTTTTCCGCGAACTGGTTCTCCAAGCCCCATCGTTTTCGATATTCTTCGTCCCATTTGGCTTTGTAAGTAGCGATCTTCGGTTCATCGGGCGGCACTTCGCGGAAGACAAGTTCGCGAATCGCAAACACCGTCAATCGCACATTGCCCATCAGACTCACGTAAAGCTCGCGACCCTCGATGTATTCCTCGGCAATAACGTCACTGTTGTGTTTCTCGTGAATGAAACTTACGCGTTCGCGAAACTGCTCGTCATTTCCCACGAAAGACGCTTGTGAAATCCCGTACGACGCCTCTTCTTTCACTGGCTTCACGATGAGCGGAAACTTCGGCTGCTTCAGGCGCGCGATCCGCTGTCCGCGCGGAATGACCATGAAATTCGGCACGTGAATGCCGTGATAGTGCAGAATTTTTTTTGAGATGCCTTTATGTTTGCAAAGGGTCAGCCCCGTCGAACCGCAGCCCGTGAAACGCAGGCCTTGCATCTCGAAGAATGAAACAATGTTCTGATCAAATTCAGACTTGTTCCTGAATTGTTCGACGAGATTGAAAAGCACGTCAGGCGCGCACGTCTCCAGTTTTTGCCGTAGCAGATCGACATCGTCATAGATGGCCAGGTGCTCCGGTGTGTGCCCCATCGCGCCGAGGGCGTTCATCACATCCGCCTCGGTCTTCCACTCTTTCGTTTTCAGTTCGTCGCTGAAATCCTGATCAACAGTGGTAGGACTTGTGCCGTCGAACAGAACGAGAACTTTGAGGTTCTTCTTCATGTTAGGTCATTCCGAGCGGAGCGAAGCGCAGTCGAGGAATCCCGCCTGACCACCTTAAGCTTTTGCAATGGGATATCTCGACTTCGCTCGACATGACGGTTATTTCGTCCGCTTGAATTTGCCCGTGAAAAGATAATTCATCACCAGTGTCGTGATGAAAGCGGTAACACGAAAATCCTGTTGGGGATCGTCATTCGGCACATGCAATCCAAGTTCATCACATCGACGGGTAAGCCTCGCAAGGAGGTGGTCCACGGGGAATTTCTTTTCGTTTGTCCATTGGCAAACCGCATTCAGTAATCGCCGCCTTCGTCGGCGCAGATATGCGCTTGCCTTGATGCCAGCAGGCGCGGCGAAGAGCTGTCGCAGATCGGCATCATAAAAATCTGGATACGTATCCTCATTGAGTTTGCGTTTGTGCGCGTAATACGTTTTGAGCTTTACGTTCAGACAATCATAATCGGCGACGCGATATTCCGGAGTGTGCACTGGTGGCTTGCCTGCGAGCGAGCGCATCAGCTCATCAATGTATTCCATTTTTCGTAGCGCCGGCCAGCCTGCATAATTTTTGCGCCAATCGAGCTCCGGCGTAAGCCAAACCGCAAATGTCTCGGCGAAATCCTCGTCCGGATGACTCTGCGCATACCAATCCTCAAGGTGAACGACGTAACTACGGCTGAATGGCCGTGGCCGGTAAGTGTCCGGCGTTTCCTCACGCGATGTTTGCCCGAAACATTGCTTCCATTTTTTCCGACGCGTGAGTTGATAAGCGTACATGTAAGCGTGCCCCGCTTCATGTCGCATTAACTTCATGAACCACTCCGGCGTCCCGCCTTCCACTTCGAGCATCATCGTGCGCTCGAGTGCGCGTAGCCGGTCATGTACCAGAAAAAACGGAACAAAAATCGCAGGAACCCCAACTGGGACGAACCATTCATCGCCAATATGACAGGGCGGATGAAACACCAAGCCTTTTGCCGAAAGCTCGTTATAGAGGTGCCGAATAAGCGGTTCGAGTGCCGTGCCCTCGAGCCGCAATCCGAGTGACGAGATGCGGTGTTCAAGAAGTTCCTGGTCGCTCAGTGACGCCCATTCGGCAGCTTCCATCTCGCGACCGTATCACCGGTAAAAACGCTGTCACGCTTTCAAAGGCGGGGCGGGCCAATGGCCATGAGGTTATGCGTCAATCAAACCGGCGGTTCACAAATAAAAACGCGCGACAGCGCCGACGCGTTGGTCACGATCGATTGACAAGTCACCCAACCCGTCTATAGAGAGGCCGGCTCGCCGCGGTGAGTCGTTGTCAGAAGTCCGCGGGTCCCCTAAGGGCTAGCGCGCCGGGGCTGTTCCGAATCCGAAGTAGAAGCTGCATTCCTGCGGCTTTCGCCATCGAGAATAGGGTGCTCCAGACGAGACTCGACAACATCGGAGCAACCCCAAAACACCATGAGGCTATTTTATACAGTCATATTTTTCTCGTCACTGGCATCAGCCGCTTTCGCGCGCGAGGAGTCAATCCTGGCTCGCGTCACCAGTTACTGGGCGGGTGAGGGCTCAAAATTCGCCAGTACCGGCCGACGACTACACTCCGGACATTGCGCCGTCGATCCCAAGCGAATCCCCTACGGCAGCAAAGTTGTTTTCCCTGATCGCGCCTGCACCGCGGTCGACACCGGACCGGCGGTCATTAGTCGCAAAGCGGCTCGTCTTTGCGGACGAACTGCGAACCAACTCAAGGCCATCGTGGTCGACCGATTTTTTGAGACAAAGCGAGAGGCGATGGCGTGGACGAACACGCATCCCAACTTTATGACCCTTCAGATTGTCCGGCCCGGATCTCACTCCGAACCGCCCGAGCTTAATTTGAAGAATATTTGTAGTCGCTTCTCACACGACTACAATGACTTACATCAAAAATCACAGTGCGATGCTGGACAAACATGGAAACGGCTGTACATCAAGGACCGATGAAATTGATCGACGCGCCGATTCGCGCTGCCCGCTGGGGCGGGCGAGCGGCATAGAGGCTCGTTAGATTTTCGCCAAGTTGGAGCCCGCGATCGCGGCACCCCAGTGGTCGAATCTTACCACGCGCGGATTTTTCGCGCCGGTATCCCGAACCCACTTCGCCAATCACATCTAACAACGTAGAAAGTTATGAAACCAATAGTTCAGATTAATCACAAACAACGAGGCTCACGTCGCGACAACCGCGCTCGGCGTAGTCACAAGAGTTTTCCCTTAACGGATTACAACTACCATCGAACAGCGGAAAACCAGGCGAACTCCTCCGCCCTCTGGCGGACAACGAAGTCGCCCGCCTTCCACAAATTAAGCAGTGAATTCCTGGGCGCAGAGACAAGCCGGGATTATGTTGCCGAGCTTTTGTTCTTCATTCTGATCACTGGACTCGCCGCGTGGCCGATTATGTCCATGATCATCGCAGTGATTCGCCTGATCAGGAATTACTGACGGCCCAGATTAGTCAGCGATGTTAGCGGTTGCCGCCGAAAATGTCGCGAATAGTTTGGCATGACCATTTATGAAAACGAAGGCCAAAACCTTCCACGTCATTGTCTGGTCGATGCTGGCACTGGCCGGCTTCAATCTGCTTGCAGCGAGGGAACCTCTTTACGACGGGCTCGGGTTCTATTCGCGCAAGGTCACGACTGACTCGGCCGAAGCACAACGCTATTTCGATCAGGGCCTTGATTTTCTCCACGGATTCAATCATCACGCGGCCATCCGGGCGTTTCAGCAAGCCGCCGAACTCGATCCGGAATGCGCGATGGCGCACTGGGGCGTAGCGCTCGCCTGCGGTCCGCACATTAATTCTATGGCCGTTCCGCCACCCGCGGCGGAGCTTGCGTGGAAGGAACTTGAGCTCGCTGAAAAGAATGCCGGGAACGCGTCGCCGGTTGAGCGCGCTCTGATCGATGCCCTCGCAAAACGTTACGCTAATCCGCAGCCGGAAGATCGCAGCGGGCTCGATCGCGCTTATGCCGATGCAATGCGCGAAGTATGGAAAAAATATCCAAAGGATCCAGACGTTGGCGCTTTTTTCGCGGAAGCAATGATGGACTTGCGGCCGTGGGATCAATGGACACCAGACGGCAAACCGCGGCCGGGCACGGATGAGATCATTGCCACTCTGGACGCCGTGTTGAAGCTCAATCCGAACCATCCACTGGCGAATCATCTTTATATTCACGCGGTAGAAGCATCGCCGAATCCGGAGCGCGCGATGGCTTCCGCGGACCGGCTCCGCAACTTACAGCCGGGACTTGCCCACAATGTGCATATGCCGTCGCATATCGACATTCGCACCGGCCACTGGCTGAAGGCCGTGGATACAAATGCAAAGGCAGTGGAGGCAGATCAGCGGTACCGAAAAATTTTCGGGCCGCCTAACGGTTTTCTGAACGTTTACATCGCGCATAACCGCCACATGCTGGCTTATGCCGCGATGATGACGGGTCAGCGCGACCTGGCGATGAAACACATTCGTGCCATGGTCGCAGAGATTCCGGCTGATTTTTTAAACGAAAACGCACTCCAAGCCGAAGGAAACGTCGCGATGCCGCTAGAAGTAATGGTGCGCTTTGGCCTGTGGGACGAACTCCTGGCCGAGCCGGAAAACTACCGTGACAAGATGTGGTTCACTCATGCATTTCATCATGCCGCTCGCGCGATAGCGTACGCCGCGAAAGGTGACACGGTTAACGCGCGCAAAGCGCAAAGTGTTTTTGTCGAACGTGCCAAGCTTGTGCCCAAGGAAGATTTTGTGAGCAACAACAGTTGCGAAGCGCTTCTTGCCATCGTCATTCCGATGGTCGAGGGAGAAATTCTAATAGCAGAAGGAAAGATCGATCGCGGGATTGAGCAACTGCGCGCCGCAATCCAAAAGGAAGACGGGCTCAAATATGATGAGCCACCCGGATGGTTAATTCCGGTGCGCCACTCGCTTGGAGCGGTGTTGATGAAGCAACAACGTTTTGCCGAAGCGGAGCAGGTTTATCGCGACGATCTCGCGCGTTTGCCCGAAAACGGCTGGTCCTTACTTGGGCTGGCAGAAAGTTTGCGAAAGCAAGATAAAAACCCGGACGAAGTTTCTCAAACGCAGACGAAGTTTGAAAAAGTTTGGGCGAAAGCCGATCTGACCATCACCACTTCGTGCCTTTGCCAACCGCCGGCGTGACCAGCTACGGAAGAAGCCTGGCTTAGTTAAACCGACGTTGTTTCAGGCCGAGGGAAAACCTACAGCTTTGCGTAAATACCCATCAGCGGTCGACGCGATGGTGTCGGGGAACGAAAATCGCTGACGAAACCATCCTTGGTGCGAATTTCAACATGGCCAACGCTTCGCGCGGTACCATACACGAGCACCGAACCAACGGGCGCGGCAAATGGATCCGTTATCGATAGTCTTTTGAATCCGTAGTTGTTGACGAGTTCGGACGCAGCATCTCTGGCAAGGTCGGTCTTC
>DASXHS010000199.1:0-2751 GCA_036488345.1 Candidatus Udaeobacter sp. | reverse complement strand
TGTAATGGCACCGACCTGACTACGTGGCGGAACAATCTTCGCGCGCTCGACGACCTCCGGGCTGCCATTCTCGTCGAGCATGGATACAAGCGCTTCGCCTACAGCTAGCTCGGTGAGCACGGTTTCAGTGTTCAGTTTGGGGTTTTGGCGAAATGTCTCGGCGGCGGCTTTCACTGCCTTTTGATCGCGCGGGGTAAAGGCGCGTAGGGCGTGTTGCACGCGATTGCCTAGCTGGCCAAGAACAACCTCTGGAATATCGAGAGGATTCTGACTAACGAAGTAAACCCCGACGCCTTTCGAACGAATTAGTCGCACCATCTGTTCAATTTTCTGTTCAACGGCTGGCTCGATGTCCGTGAACAGCAGATGCGCTTCATCAAAAAAGAAAACGAGCTTCGGTTTTTCTGGATCCCCAATTTCAGGAAGATTTTCAAACAACTCCGACAGCATCCAGAGCAGAAAGGTCGCGTAAACTTTCGGCGACTTTTGCATCAGCTTGTCAGCAGCAAGAATGTTAACCACGCCACGTCCATTTTGCGTCTGGATCAAGTCTTCAAGATTCAGCGCAGGCTCACCGAAAAATTTGTCCGCTCCCTGCGATTCCAGCCCCAGCAGATTGCGCTGGATCGTTCCAGCGCTGGCGGCGGAAATATTTCCATACTGCGTTTTAAATTGATCGGCGTTGTCCGCGACGTACCGCAACATCGCGCGTAGGTCCTTGAGATCGAGAAGGAGCAAGCCGTTGTCATCCGCGATTTTGAAAACCATGTTGAGAACGCCCGCCTGGGTGTCGTTTAAATCGAGCAACCGGGCGAGCAACAGCGGGCCCATTTCTGAGACAGTCGCGCGCACCGGATGTCCCTGCTCGCCGAACACATCCCAGAAAACGACCGGGCAGGCTTCGCCGGTGAAATTGTCGATCTTAAGCTCCTTGGCCCGCTCGACGACTTTTGGATTGTTCGCGCCCGGCTGGCTCAAGCCAGCGAGATCGCCCTTGACGTCGGCCATGAATACGGCCACACCACGGGCACTAAAATTTTCCGCGAGTGTTTGCAGGGTGACCGTTTTTCCGGTTCCCGTGGCGCCTGCGATCAAGCCGTGGCGGTTCGCCATTTTGGGCAGCAAAAAAATCGGCTCCTTCGATTGCGCGACGAGGATGGGTTCGGTCATGACGAAGAATTATGATTGTGCCAATGGTAGCGTCATTGTCCAGCGCCGACGAAAGGCTTCCGGATCAGTACAGGTATGGCTTCGACAGCGGAAACGCGTTTCTAATTAACTCAACGTGCGGCTTCGCATTGTCTGCAACGATTACTTCCACTACATCGAAGCGGAAGAGAATGTCGGGGTTATCGAGCATTCGTAGCCATGCCAGCGCGCCGCGCGAGATCCGCTTTCGTTTGTCTCGGTCTACTGCCGCGAATGGCCGGCCGAAGTCTTCCCGCGTGCGCGTTTTTACTTCGACAAACACCAGGGTGTCATTGTCGCGACACACGACGTCGATTTCGCCGCCAGTGCGTCCACGGAAATTGCGGAAAAGAATTTTGTAGCCGCTACGCTTCAGGAATCGGCACGCTACTTTCTCCCCGCGCGCGCCGCGCCGTAGATGACCGGATTTGGACGATTTCGCCCAAGGCAAGAAGCGGTTGCGCCACTGGCTCGAAAGATCGGCGATGGATCGGGCAAGGGCCGAATTCATGGAGCTTCAAAAGATGCAGTTCTGTTCCGTAACCTTTGTGCTGGCTGAAACAATACTGCGGGAACTGGGCGCAAAAGTCACGCATGATCCGGTCGCGGGTGACCTTCGCGATCACGCTTGCCGCGGCGATGCTCAAACTGATGCAATCGCCATCGATAATTGCCGTCTGCGGAAGTGGAAAAGGAATTACCGGCAAACCATCAATCAAAACGTGGTCTGGCGGCTCGAGCAACGTTTCGATCGCGAGGCGCATTGCACGGTGGCTCGCCCGCAGAATGTTAATCCGGTCGATCTCAACAGAATCGACAACGCCGATGGTCCACCTGATTTCGGGATTCGAAATGAGCTCGCAATAGATGTCTTCGCGCAATTCCGATGCGAGCTGTTTGGAATCGTTGAGACGACGATGCCGAAATTTTTCGGGAAGAATCGCCGCAGCGGCAACAACCGGCCCGGCTAAGGCGCCACGCCCGGCTTCGTCAATTCCCGCAATGCGCGAAATTCCTGTGATGCGGAGCTTTTTTTCATAGCGAAATCCGCACCGTCGATAGGCCATCGGCCCAAATCTTCAACAGATTTGCGCGAAGTGACAAGTGATGAGTGACAAGATTTGTAGGGCGTTTTTGTGAAACGCCCACGGCGTCTGACACAGACGCCCTGCAACAGTCGATCATTCGCGAACTGCTGTCGCTTCCTTGCCCTTGCGACCGCGAAGATAATTTAGTCTCGCGCGGCGAGTGCGGCCTTGTTTTTCCACTTCTACTTTCGCGATACGCGGCGAATGCAGGGGGAATACCCGCTCGACGCCTTCACCGTACGAGATGCGGCGCACCGTGAACGTTTCATTCAGTCCGCGACCCTTTCGGCCGATCACTATCCCCGCAAAAATCTGGATTCGTTCTTTGTCGCCTTCCACAACCCGGGTGTGCACGCGCACGCTATCGCCAACAGAAAAGGTTTTAGCGTCGTTTTTCTGCTGTTCTTTCTCAATCGTATCGATGATCTGATTCATAAACTCGTCGCCAGCCGCGCGGCTGCGGGCGCACACTCTC
>DASXHS010000173.1:0-11958 GCA_036488345.1 Candidatus Udaeobacter sp. | reverse complement strand
CCGGGCGTTTATCTCCTGAACACATACGATCTGCCGCATCGCCCGCTCTACAATTTGCCCGCGCTGACGTTGCACGAGTCCGCACCCGGACACGCATTCCAGATTCCGATCGCGCTCGAGCACAAGAACCAGCCGGAATTTCGGCGATTCGACTACATTTCCGCGTACGGCGAAGGTTGGGCGCTTTATTGTGAAAAGCTGGGCCAGGAAATGGGGATGTACGAGACGCCCTACGAGCGCTTTGGGATGCTCGGTTATCAGATCTGGCGCGCGGTGCGACTGGTGGTGGACACCGGCGTTCATTCGAAAGGTTGGACGCGCGAACAGGCGCTCAAGTACATGCACGATTACACCGCACTACCCGAACATGAGATCGAAACAGAGGTGGACCGTTACATCGCCTGGCCCGCGCAAGCCCTCTCTTATTATATGGGCGAGCTCGCCATCGTGCGTGCCCGCGAAAAAGCGGAGAAAACGCTCGGAGCGAAATTTAACATCCGCGCTTTCCACGATGCTGTGCTCGAGCTCGGCTCGGTGCCGCTACCCGCTGTCACGGCGCGGATCGACCGCTTCATCACTGAAGGTGGCAAAGGCCCTTACCCGGATATGGAGTAAAGGGGGACGCACGCGGCTCGCGTGCCGGTTTCGGCGGCTCGCCGAAACGAACTTATTTGACTCCAGTCGCGAAAATCGAAGGGCCGAGTTAAAGCTTGGGCGCGCCTTCCGAAGACAAGAATTTAGCTGGGAAACCGTCGGCTAACCGTTCGCGGAGGTCACCGGCTTGCACGCAAAAATTAGGACTAGATCATCCTTAAGTGCAGCGTTCATAGCTTCGATGACGATCGCGTCCAAACCCGCACTCACGTTGGCGGCTTTAACGGCCGCAACATTATCTTCATGATTGGTCAGGATACTTCGAATTGCGGCAGTCTTTTTCGGAGTTGTCATACTCGTACATACGATTTCACGTTCTGCGCGAACAGGCAGAAATAACGTCGTGACCATAGCCAGCGCAACATCGAGAACGAGGACCAATTCGATTTGATCAAAGACGATTTTGGCCAGCTTCCTCGCGCGAAATCGAGTTGAACTCGTGAGTCGCCTCACCTCTGCGCAGGTTGTCTCGGTCGCTATTTCTGAGATCGATGCGATAGTGTTGGATGTCCAAACGATCTGCTATCACTTTCACACGTCGGGCGCCTGACAATCTTACTGAAGAGCTGGTTGCTGTGCTTTCGTCGAAGGACTCTTTCGAATTTAAGCCGTTATTCGAGATTATTTTGCTCAATCTGCGGGAGCGAAACGCAGCCAATGGGGGCGAGGAGCTGCTACGCTTGCGCGCTTACGAGAAGCTTCAGGGCCTTGTCCACCAGGGCGCGGTCAACCGAACAGTCACAGGGACCACGAAGAAATACAAAGGCGTTGCCAAGCGAATGGTTTTGCTGCGCGCGGAGATGAAAGCTTTGCGTGCCGCCTGCGACGAGCGCGCTCTTGCTAAGGCTGCCGCGGCTAATTGATCGCTGAGCTCTCGCATCGGCGTCTTTCGACACCAATGGGGAGCAGTCGCCGCGCTGATCGCGCTTTGATTGGACGTCTGGCGTCGGGCGTTCGACGTTCGACCTTCCTATGGCAGAAACGTCAACCGCCGTCATCGCGAGCGCGAACAACCTTTCCGTTAAGTACGGCACTCAAGTCGTCCTCAACGGCGCGACGATTGCCTTTAAGGAGGGCGAACACATTGGGCTTGTCGGCCGCAACGGCTCGGGCAAATCGACCTTCCTCCAGATCGCGGCGGGTGTGGCGCAAGCCGATTCAGGCGAGTTCACACGCCGGCGTGATCTCGTCACCGGCTACATGCCACAACTTTCCGGCTTGAACGATGCGGCCACGGTCCATGCGAACATTCTCAGCGGCGCACAGCGGATTCTCGACCTCATCGCCGAATACGAACGCGTCCCGGCCGACAGCCCGCTCAGCGCCACGATCCTGGACCAAATTATTCAGGCCGACGGTTGGAATTTGGAACATCGAATCAAGTCGCTCATCACGAATCTGCACGCGCCGGAATCCGATCGCATCGTAGGCACGCTTTCCGGCGGCGAAAAACGCCGCGTCGCGCTTTGCCGGGCGCTTCTCGCGCGTCCTGATTTTCTGATTCTCGACGAACCGACCAACCATCTCGATACCGGCTCGATCGAATGGCTGGAGGACTTTCTCGCGCGTTATGCCGGCACCTGCTTGTTCGTCACGCACGATCGCTATTTTCTCGATCGGGTGGCGACGCGGATCGTCGAGCTGTCGCGCGGCGAGTTCACCAGCTACGACGGCAACTACACCGATTACCTGCTCGCGCGCGCGCAACGCCAAGCGGTCGAGGAGGCGCAGGAACATCAACGCCAGAAGTTTTTGAAACGCGAACTGCAATGGGTGAGAAAAGCGCCGCGCGCCCGCCGGACGAAATCGGTGGACCGCGTGGAACGTTATTTCGAGATGGCCGCCCAGGAAGCACCGGAGGCGGAGCTTGACGTCGAGTTGATTATCCCCACGCCGCCGAAGCTCGCGAATCGCATCATTGAATTGCGCGACGTGAGTGTGGAGTTGGGCGGCCGCACACTCTTTCAGCACGTGAACCTCAATCTCGTAGCCGGGGAACGCCTCGGTGTTGTCGGTCGCAACGGACTCGGCAAGTCTTCGCTCCTCAAAGTCATTCTGCAGGAACTGCCCGCCGCAACCGGTGCAGTGGAGATCGGCGCGCGGACCCAGATCAATTACGTCGATCAAAATCGGCTCCTCCTCGACGATGAGAAAACGGTTTGGGAAGAAGTCGGGAGCGGCGGAGAAAACGTCACCCTCGGCGAGGAGAGCATCACGTTGCGTGCTTATTTGCGGCGATTTCTTTTCAGCGAAGAGCGCATCAACACGAAGATTTCGCAGCTTAGCGGCGGCGAACGGAGCCGGGTGCTGCTCGCTAAAATCCTGAAGCGCGGCGGCAACGTTCTGATGCTCGACGAACCGACCAACGATCTCGATCTCGGAACGTTGCGCTTGCTCGAGGAAGCGCTGGTCGCCTTCGGCGGCTGTGTCATCGTGGTGAGTCATGATCGCTATTTTCTGAATCGCGTTTGTACCTCGATTCTTTCTTTCGAAGGCGACGGCCGCGTGGCCTATAGCGTCGGGAACTACGATTACTACTTGGAAAAACGAGGCGCGTCCGGCCCGGTTCGCGATTCATACCCCACACCGGCTGAAACCGCGACCGAGCAAAGGAAAAGCAAAGACAAACCGCGCAAGCTTAAGTGGAAGGAAGAGCGCGAATGGGCGTCGATGGAAGCGAATATTCTGTCTGCGGAAAACGAAGTATCGGATTTGGAAGCCACGTTTGCCGCGCCGGATTTTTATGCGAAACCGCGCTCGGAGATTTTCGAGTTGGAGACGCAATTGAAAACGGCACGCGACAAAGTCGCGCAGCTCTACGCACGGTGGCAGGAACTCGAGCGCCTGCAGAGCGTCCCGTCTTCCTAGACTTCGCTTCTTGCATCATAAACCGCTTATGATGCATGGTTTGATGCGATGTTTAGAATTGTAGGGCAGGCGCTCCGCCTGCGATTCTCTGGACGCGAAGATGACTGAAGCAGAAAAGAAAGTGCGGGCTTATCTTGCCGAGATCGGTCGACGCGGCGGAATCACCAGTCGTCGCGAACTGACCAAATCGCACGCAAGGCAGATGGTCGCGATCCGCGAAGCCAAACGCGCCGCGCTAAAAGCGGGTAAGGCCTGGCCGCCGCGCGATCGCAAACTAATAAAACTCTCATAGAAAGAACCAATCGATCATAAGCCGCTTATGATGGAACAGTTGCACGCCTAACGTTGTAGAGACGCTTGTGACAAGCGACGTCCCGAATTTGCCAGAGCACGTTCCTGCGCTCCCGCTCGTAGCGCGACCTGCACCGCCGCCTGACGATCCCTTCGCCACGCAACTGCGCGGGTTCGGGCCGCTTGGAGTCCTCTCGATTCTCGTCATCGTCTTGACGTCTGTCGTTAAACCACTCGGCGGCCTTTTGGTGCTTCTGTGGGCCTGGCGGTCGCATACACCATGGCGCGACATCGGCTACGTGCGACCAAGGAGCTGGATTGGCAGCCTCGCCGTCGGCCTCGTTTTCGGCTGCGTGTTTAAATTCCTGAGGAAGGCGATCGTGATGCTGCTGCTGGGCGCCCCCGAAATCAATTTCGCCTACCATTACGTGATAGGAAACCGGGGTGCGCTCCCCGGATTGGTGTTCACGATGATTGTGGGCGCGGGCTTTGGAGAAGAGACCATTTTCCGAGGATACCTGTTCGAACGCCTCGGCAAGCTTTTTGGGACCGGCGGCAGCGCAAAAGTATTAATCGTGCTTCTCACCTCTGCGGTGTTTGCACTGGGCCATTACGCCAACATGGGCCTTCCCGGCGTCGAACAGGCGATGGTCACGGGCCTCGTCTTCGGTGCGATCTTCGCCGTCACGGGCCGGATCTGGATGGTGATGTGCGCGCATGCTGCGTTCGATCTAACGGCGGTTGCGATAATCTATTGGAATCTCGAAGCCGCTGTCGCTCACCTCGTGTTCAAATAGCCGCGGGGTTGCCTAACAACAAACTTCAAGTCGTCCTATCATAAACCGCTTGTGATGGATGCTTTGAAGGGCATAGAAGACAGAAGCAGAAAAGAAAGTGCGGGCTTATCTTGGCGAGATCGGTCGACGCGGCGGAATCACCAGCCGTCGCGAACCGACCAAATCGAAAGTCGACGATCAGCGGTCGCATTGCCAGCTGCTCCGCCAATTGCTACACTTGCGGTGTGAAATTTCGTGTCACGATTGAATCTGATGAAGACGGCGTTTTTGTTGCCGAATGCCCGGCTTTGCCCGGCTGTATTTCCCAGGGGAAAACGCGCGACGAAGCGATGGCGAATATTCATGACGCCATTCAGGGCTATGTCGAGAGTTTGAAAAAACACGGTGAACCTATTCCGGCCCCAATCACCGAAGCCGTCGTCGAAGTTAGCGTGTGAGCCGTTTGCCTGTTTGTTCTGGCCCCGATGTGGTCAAAGCATTCGGTAAAATTGGCTACTCTGTAGATCATCAAACCGGAAGCCACATGATTCTGCGCCATCCCTCTGGGCGCCGGCTCACAGTTCCAAATCATCGCGAATTGGCCAAGGGAACGTTGCGCGTGTTAATCCGTGAAGCTGGTCTAACAAAAGAACAATTCGTCGAATTGCTTTGAATGATGGAAGTCGAGGACATCATTCAGGCGGTCGCCGCGGTCTTCTTTTTTTAGCCGACTGACGATCTGCACGCCAAACGCGCAGCGCTAAAAGCGGGCAAGGCGTGGCCGCCCCGGGATCGCAAACTAGTAAAATCCTCATTTGAAGAACGAATCTATCGTAAGCCGCTTATGATGGAACAATTGTACGACTAACGTTGTAGAGGCGCTCGCCGCGACGAGCGCCTGGATCGTGGTTCTAGTCTCTCGTCACTCGCCTTTCCGCCGTAGTCCCGCGACTGCGGGGCGAAGGCGGTCACTTTCCGACAGCCCGCTGCTGCAACGGAACCAATGTCGCAAGATCGACAGCAGATGTGGGCGAAGCGGTTTTATCGATAAGCTCTTCGGCCGCCGCTTTCAGTTCCGTCCATCGCGACAACGGATAGGCGGGCGCAAGGACGATGTGGCGAAGAATGCTGCGCCACTCCACCAGCGCTCGTTCAATATCGCCGTGACGCAACAGTTCGTTGGTGAGCTTGTGCTTGGAGCGCGGACCAGCCACCAGCGCGCGCACCACTTCCGATGCGCCGGCGCCGTATTGCACCGGCACGCCCATGATGAGGTAACCCGGATAATCCGCCCGGCGGTAGACTCGCTGGCACAAAATGCCGAGCCGCCCGCCTATCGGCGCGTCCTTGCCGGCGAAGCGTGGACCGGCGCGAATATTGGCCAGATCGAAAACTAATTCGTCGATGGGATAGGTTTCGTCTTCGAGCGCGACCGCCACCGCCAGACCTTCGCCGCCGTGGAAAAATGAGAAAATCATTCCCCGCGTCCTTGGTGTGCCGTCTGATTCAACCAGTCCAAGATGTCGCCACGCGTACGTTGGCGAGTTCACGATCGCGACGGTTTTATCGTGCTCTAACTGATCGCACGTTCGACAGACTTCCGGCAGGTTCTTGCGCTCCGGCGGATAGATTAACGCCTTGCCTAACGAATCGATGTGAGCGTTGACCGGCACATCGGCGTAATCGAGCCGGACCGAAAGCAAATTTCCGCGCATGATCCAGTCGACGATCTTGCCCGGCTTCACGACCTCCGTCAGCAGCGGTCGCACTTCATTCTCGAACTCCTCACCACTAAGCGCCCGCATTCTCCTTGGACTGCCTGCTCGCGAAGACTTTCGGAGTTGGGCGTTCGGCGTTGGACGTTCGGCGTTTTCTGCTGGCTTCTTCGTTATTTCTTTCTTCAGCCATTTCACCAACGCGACCTCTCCCGAAGCGAGCACCGTCGCGACCGGCAACTCACGCCCGTAATGGTTCTGCTCGCGTAGCCGGCAGAGATTTCCCGTGCCGACCCCATCGAGCATACGCGGAACGGTCAGCGCCCGTCGCCACCGATCGTTTTCGCGCACAAAAACGCGACCGAGCGTAACACTTTCTGCCGCCCGTTTCGCTTCCCATTGTTCGTGCGAATTCAGCATCTCGATCATTCCGCGCCGGACGAACCGCGCCCGTTCATCGGTCACCCAAAGTCCACAGGGCCGCGGCCCGCTTTCGAGTGAGTGTTCGACGCCGAGCGGAACGCGTTGCACGCTGAACAATGAGTGGGTCAGTTCCACTGCCGCCGCGAACGGTTGTTCACCCCGCTGTTTGGCCGCATGCATCACACTTATCAGGCTAGGCCAATCAACCTGGGCTGCGCGTCTCAGTTGGCGCGCTTTTGTGTCGCTCAACCGCGGCAGATCGTTCGTGTAAAGCGCGTGACCGACTTCATCGAGACCACGGCGGCCGGCGCGACCAAACATCTGGAGAAGCTCGTCCGCTTCGACCTGGCGCTCGAAATTGCCGGCGAAATAACGTCGATCGGTCACGATCACCGAGCGCATCGAAAAATTGATCCCGGCGGCAAGTCCCATTGTCGCGACGACGACGTTGAGTTGTCCCGCTTTGGCGAGCGATTCCACCACGCCGGCGCGCACTGCGTAACCGAGTCCGCTGTGATGATACGCCACACGATTCCGCAACAGTTTCGTCAGGCTCTTCCCCGCGGTTGCTTCCTGGACCGGGGTCAGTCGCAGCGGGTCGCGCACCGGTAGGGCCGACGCGATGGCTTGCGCGATCTGTTCGGCAGCAGCGCGACGCGGCGCGAACACCAACACCGGAGCGAGGTCCGCGCGCATGGCGCGGCCAATCATGCGCGGCCAGAAAGATCCGCCAGTCCGGTCGAAGACTGGCCGTGGCGAGCTCGGACTGCGCGACTGAACAAATTGGGAATCCGGCAAATTTCCGAGATCAGTTTCCTCCAGCGGCACCGGTCGCGTCTTATGTTCGATGAGGACGGCGTCACGGCCGATGCGTTGCAGCCAGGCGACCACGTCGCCCGGATTGGCCACGCTCCCGCTCAAAAAGAGCAACTGCGTTGCTTTCGGTGCGAGAGCGACGGCGAGTTCGTAATGCACGCCCCGCATCGGATCGCCCAGCATTTGAAATTCATCCATGACCAGGAGACCCGGGCCTTCGCCGCGGAGAAACCGCCCGCGCTGCGTCTCGAGCGTCGCGACCACAACCTTCGCGTCGAGATTTAGCGCGACGTCACCCGTGGAGATGCCGACATCCCAGCCGCGCGCGCGCCATTCCGACAATTTATCGTTAGCAAGTGCGCGGGTCGGGACGGTGAACACCGCCTGAGTTTTCAGGTTCGGATAAAGCAGCTCGAAGATGTAAGTCTTGCCCGATCCTGTCGGCGCCTGCACCACCACGTCTTTTCCCTGTTGCAACGCGCGCACTGCCTCCTGTTGCCACAGATCGGGAATAACCAACCCCGCCCCAAACCCCGGAATCATTCTTGGAACATGTTTGCACTGTGTCCTGCTTGCAATCGAGGTCAGGGGAGCACACGCGGCCCGCGTGTTGGTTTCGGCGGCTCGCCGAAACAAGCTTTCCGTTACCATTCGAAGCGTTCGCCTCAGCTTTTAGCGCCCCGTTCCAGATACGATGCAATCAGCTCGATTTCACGGCTTCTCAGCTGGGGCTGTTGACTGCGAATGTAGCGTAACAATCCTGTCCGGCGTGAACACTCGCGTATCGATATCGCGCCATTCGTCTCTTATTTTCCAATCCGTGGTGACCCGTCATTGTGGTTGTCACTTTGTAACGAACGGCGGCGGCGCCATTCGATCAACGCAGCTGGTGTCGAGGTCCTTCACGCTTCCTTTGTCCATGAAGTCGATGATGATGCGATCGACACAACCGCCGTCGCTCAATCCGTCCACGCCATGGCCGGCTTTCGGGATGACCACGTGGCGGTTGTTTGGCAAATATTTTGCGACTTCCTCGCCGCGTTGCGGTGGCGTGATCGGGTCGAGGTTACCTGAAAAGATCAGCACCGGAAGATTCGCCGAAACCGGCTCGCGATAATCGGCCGGAATTTTTCCGAGCTGCCATAAACTGCAAGCGCGCGTTTGTTGAAACACGCGATAATTCCCAAAAGGATTGCCGTCGTTCAGCTTGGCGGCTTCCGCCTGATCAATGAACGGAACGTCTTCCGTGCAGGTGACGGAGAGATACATACCGTCAGCAATGAAGTCGGGAATGCCCGGCTCAATCGCTTCATGGAGAAACGGCGTGAAATCGCCTTGTGCCGCTTGATGCACGACAAATGGAATTTTTCGTGCTTTATCCTGGCCATACATCCAGTTGCGAATTTTTTCCGCGAAAATGTCGCGTTGAATTTCCACCGTCACCGGTGCGCTCTTTCCATCTGATGAATATTGAACGCGCGCCGGTTCCCGGCCCAGTTGCGCCAGCACGTTCCGCCAGTCCGCGCGAATCTGCGGAAACGCGTTGTGACAACTCGCGTCCTTCTCACATTCCTGGAGCAACAAATCCATCGCCCGCGCTGCCGCCTGCGAGTGATAAAGCGGCATCTTTAAATAAGTTGGCGCCACACCCATGAGCGTCGCTGTGTGGACGTGTTCCGGATGTTGACGCAGGTAAACGAGCACCGCGCGCGTTCCGTACGACAATCCGAGCAAGTTAATCCGATCATAACCGAGCCAGCTTCGCACATCATCGAGATCATCCATCGCCACCGGCGTCGTGTATTGCGTGAGATCGGCGCGCTGTTCCAATGTTCGCCGCAAATTCTTCACGTAATCGATCGGATACATTTCCTTCAGATAATCCTGGGGCGCTTTCTTTATCGGCGCCGCCGTCAACGGATTTGATTTTCCCGTTCCTCGTTGATCGACCAGCACGACGTCGTGTTTGCGCCGATATTCTTTGCCTTCTTTCGCATAGAACATTGCGGCATTACTCGCGGCTGCGCCTGGTCCACCTTCGATATCGAACAACGGTTCACGCTTGTTTTTCTGATCGAAGGCCGGCAGAACCACCACGTTCAGATCAATCTTCCGCCCGGCGCGCGTTTGGCGATTTTCAAAGACAGTGAACTTGCCGCAAAGCAATTCCTCGCTGATTCCCGGCAACCGGCACGGCTTCAGTTTCGTCAGTCCGCCGGAAAATTGAGATCGCTGGCAACTACTGATCGAACAGACGAACAGCACGATCGCAAATGCGATTAGACCAACAGCACACAGACGATGCGGCACGCGCACGACTGGTATTTTCATCGCGGCGTACAATTTCGGCAACCAGTTGGCGTCGACGACATCATCCAGGCGGTCGTTGCGGCGTCCTTTACGGCCTGAGTTCACTGAGATTTTGAATATGGCTAGGAAAGCCGTGCCAGCTCTTCTCCTTTTAGCCGGGGGTCGATAATGCACGGCTTTTCCGGCTTGCATCATAACCCGCTTACGATGCATGGTTCAAGCCATTGAATTGTAGGGCAGGCGCTCCGCCTGCTGTCCCGGACAGAAAATGAAAGAAGCTCAGAACCACATTCGCAAATATTTGGCTGAGATCGGGAAACGCGGCGGCTTCGCCAGCCGGCGCGAGCTGACCAAATCGCACGCCCAGAAAATGGTCGCGATTCGAGAGATGAAACGCGCGGCTGTTAAGGCCGGTAAACCCTGGCCGCCAAAGAATCGCAAACCACTCAAGCTTTCCTAATCAACCGCGCGTCGATTCGCGTATCATAAGCCGCTTATGATAGATACACCGCGGCAGTAGGATTTTAGAATTTCACGCGCGTGCGTGCGCGTATCGAAGCGACGCCTGGCGTTGCGATGATCGTTCGCGATTTATTAGGATCGACATCGCGAATAGAAACCACGTCTTGTCCCTATTGCAACGCGCGCACTGGCTCCTGTTGCCACAGATCGGGAATAACCAACCCAACCGAATCGAGCTGACGGGATCAGCGAGATAGAAGGTAAAGTCGCGAGGGTAGCGACGAGCGAGTTGGGAATCGAGCGAGTTTCAAAATCCCTCAATCACCCGCCAAGATGTTGCAACGTCGTCGCCTTGCAATGGGCGGCCCGCGAGGCCACCTCGTCCGCGCTGGACGGATTCGCCCCGGGCGAACGTTTTCCATCTGCCGCTTTAACGATTTAACGTTTCAACGGATCACGCGGCGATAGCCCCTGCTTGCAATCGGGATAGAATGGAGCTGATGGGATCAGCGACATAGAAGGTAAAGTCGCGAGGTAGCGACGAGCAAGTTGGGCAACGAGTGAGTTTCAAATCTGGCGGACGAACCGCACTGCTGTTCATCGGTGTTTGGTTTGTCGCAACGCGTGCGGCCTTGTTGGTAGGATCGACATCGTGGAAGTCGACGCTTTTGCTCGCTCCCGTTTTGATCTATTATGTGCGCATGAGGTTGCGGCTGGTCGTCGAACACGATTCAGAAACGAAGCGTTGGGCGGCATTTTTCCCCGAATTACCCGGTTGCGCCTCCGCAGGCGACACAGAGGACGAAGCGATCCAAAACGCAAAGGAAGCTCTTGAACTTTGGTTTGAGCCGACGCCGGTCGATTTGCCTGCCGGCGCAAAAGTCTTGGAAGTTGCGCTCAAGTGAATACGCCGTGCTGGGGAGCCGGTGGATGGACTGCATTGGTCGCATGGTGATGCGACCGAGCGATCGGGAGATCGCGAGTCAACGAGCGCTTCCCTGTTTGCACAGCCCAACACGTCATTCGCGTCTTGCGCAAACATGGTTTTGCGTTGGTAAGCCAAAAAGGAAGCCACCAAAAATGGCGTCATTTAAATGGCCGCCCAGGTAATCGTCGCTATGCACGGGAACAAGCAGATTCCGATCGGCACCTTGAAAAGCATCATCGAAGGAGCGGGCTTAACTGCCGACGATTTCCGCTGAAACAAATTCGCGGCCTCGCTGACGAACGCCACTTCAGCTTAGTAGACGGCGCGGCAGCAATTTTTTCATCCGTGGCACCAGCTCCGTTACGAACAGCAGTGGTTTTTCTGCGCTCATCCAGTGGGAGGTCCGCCTCTCCCTTGTTCGGGAGAGGAGTCAGGTGAGGGTGCGAACCATGCGACCTGGCATTAGTCAGCAGCCGATTACGTTTCGTCCTGATCAACGACTAATGCGCACCTGGAAGCCCGCATCATAAGCCGCTTATGATGCATGAGTTCGCGAGGGTTTGAGTCGTTCCAACGCCAGGCGGGCAGTCACGGGATCCGGAGTGGCTCGCTTGGCTCGCGGCTCTCGAGCGGCGCATCACAAGCCGTTTACGATGCATCAGCGGCGCCGCGGGTTGAGTCGCGTGCGTCGGCGCTCTGAACGCCGAGCGACCCG
>DASXHS010000137.1:0-10580 GCA_036488345.1 Candidatus Udaeobacter sp. | reverse complement strand
AACGGGCATCGAGAAGCTGGTAAACACGGTGACTGTTCAACTCGCGAGAACAGAGTCCCAACGCGACATCAGCAAGCCACGCTTGTTTATCGATCGAGTGTTTACACTACGTGGGATCGGCACAGTTGTGACGGGAACACTGACCGACGGCTCTTTGCGCCGCGGTCAGCAAATCGTTGTTTACCCGACGAATCTCGAAACACGTATCCGTTCGATTCAGAGCCACGGCCACGAACTGGAGGTCGCGCAGCCGGGAATGCGCACCGCCATTAATCTACCAGATCTCCGCGTCGATCAGATCAAGCGCGGCGATGTGGTGACGCTTCGTAATCACGGCGCGCCGTCTTCAACTCTGATTGTTCGTGTGGAAAGGCCGTCGCGCCCGAACGGCGACAAGACGGTTGCGCATCCCCTGAAAAACGGATCGTCGATATATGTGCACCACGGAGCGTCGCGCGTCGCTGCCAGGATTAGGTTCCGTGAAAATGGATCTCTCGAGGCAGGCAAAGAAAGAATTGCTCGATTAAAACTTGCCTCACCCATCTATGCGTTCATCGGCGATCGTTTTGTCGTTCGCGATTCCTCGGAGCGACACACGATTGCAGGCGGAATGGTGCTCGATCCAGATGGCGACAAGGAATCACTGGCGGCCAGTGTCACACACGACAACGTCGATTCTTTAATACGCGCGACCCTCGCGCGCCAAGGATTCGCGCGTCGAGAAAATCTTTTAAGCAGGTCACGATTCGGTGCCGATGAAATTTCTGAAGCCCTGGAAAATTTGGAGAAAAACGGCGGGATTATCGTGTGTCAGAACATTGCGACCGATCGTGAATTCTGGCGGAAACTCCGTGCGCAAGCGATCTGCCTAATCGATGCGGCGCACAAAGAATCTCCCGAGCGCGCCGGTATCGATCTGGGTGAGCTACGATCAGCGCTAGGCATTCAAGAGGCGGGGGTACTTGAATCGCTAGTGGCTGATCTATGCGAGGGCGATTTCGTCCGTAAAGGATCTGTTATCGCACGGACTTCCCATCGTCCAACGTTGCCGATCCACGTTCAACCGGTTGCGAAACGAATCCGCGAAGTGCTCGCCGGAACGCCGTTCGATCCACCCTCCCGCAAGGCGATCGAGCAAGACTCGCAGGCTCGGCAAGTCGTCCGTTTTTTGATCGAGAACGGTGACGTGACCGAACTGGCTCTCGATGTGGTGTTGTTACGCGAGAGTTTTGAGCGCATGAAGTCGCGGGTGGCCGAATTCATTTCCGAAAACGGGCCTTCAACTGTGAGCCAGTTGCGCCAGGCGCTGGGAAGTTCGCGACGTGTCGTGGTGCCATTGCTGGAACGGCTGGATCTAGAGGGTGTTACGCGACGCGCTGGGGACAAAAGGATTCTCTGCAGGGGCCGTAACCCGTGAAGCGATCACGCCCACTTCTGCTCGTCGTGCCGTCCCTGCAGCAAGCTTGGGAGGATGTGATCGCTCCCTGGTTCGATCAAGTTCTGCCCGGAGCGTGGCAACGCGAGTTGCCTTCGTTGGTGGTTGTTCCAACGGGCGGGCAAGCTAACGATATTAAGGCACGCTTAATCGCAAAAGGCTCGTCGCACTTGGGTTTGCAGTTTGTAACACCTTCCAGTTTACGTGCGCTGCTCGCGCGGGATGATGCGACTCCGGCTGCCCCGCCTGAACTTCTGCGTTTGCTTCTCGCAATCGCAGCAAGTGAAATGGAAGATCGGCCTAACGAATCTGAAGCGCTTGCCGCCAAAGCTGTTGCTCGTTCGCCCGCGCCACTACTGCGCGCGTTGAATCGCCTCGAAACTGCCGGTTGGAAATTCGAGGAACTAGATCTGCCGTCGTTTGCACCAGTGGTTCAGCGTTTCAACGAACTGTTGAAACAATGTGATTTTGTACTTCGCGGCGAGAGTGACCGAAGTCGCTTGCAACAGCCCGCACCTGGCAGGCGAGAATTTTCCCATCTGCTCATCTGCGGATTCGACGGAGCCCATTGGGCAGAATGGTTTCTTCTGCGCAGCGCGGTCGAACTGGCAGAAAACGCCACGATCGTGCTCGAAGAACCTCGAGAAAACTTTTTCGATGTCGATCTTTGCTGGATTGGCTCCTGGGAGGAACTCCATGGAGAAGCCCAACGCGCACCGAGAGCGAACGCCGCGCTCGGTGACTCGCTTTTCAGCGAAATGGAAATGCGCGGAGGCGCGGAAACGGCGAGGCGTCTTGATTTTTTGATCGGCACAAATTTTTCCGAACAAGCCGAAGCGATCACGCGACAATGCGTTCGCTATTTAGCGGATGAAAAATGCAGGCGGCTCGGCGTGATTTTTCCGGGCAGCGGAGCCTTGCCGCGGCTGGTCGCGAGCTCACTGGAGCGGCTTGAAATCCCGCATAACGACGGGCTCGGCCATATTGTGCCCGGCATTTTCGAGTCGGCAGAGTGGCAGGCTTGGATCGAATTGCAACGCGCGCCACGGCTTAATTCCTTTCTGCGTTTTCTAAATGCGTTGCGTGACCCAGCGGTCGTATCGCCCAAAATCAGCCGGCAAGTTTTCGAAAAGGTTCTACACGAAAGTTACAAGGAGGTATTGCTGGACGATCTGGAACTGCTGCGCGAATTCTGTGCGGCCCGCGCAGACGATAAATCCCAGGCGACGGCCGAAGCTTTGCGCGCGCTGCCGTTTCTCTCGCCGGGCGCCACCTTCGCACAGTTTCTGGAGCAGACTTACGCTGCGCTCGATCATCTTGAATGGAAGCAACACGCGCTCCAGCTCATTAAGGTCGCGCATGACTGGTCGCAGAGTCTCGATGCCAAATTTCCGCGTGCGCTTTTTTTGCGCTGGCTGGAAGAAGCGGCTGCGACGTCAGATGCCGCGCGCTCAGCCGCAGGCGATCACCCATATGCGCGCGTGCAATTGCTAACAGTGGCGTCCGCCCAAAATCAGGAATGGTCGCACCTGATCTTTGGCGGCTGGAATGAAGAGGCGTGGCCGCCTCCGGCCGGCGCTGAATTCGCCCGTGCCGAGGAAATTCATGCTTTCAATCGTAGCGTGCAAAAGCTCAACAAGCGCGCCGCTCGCCAGGGAAGCCAGGGCGAGGGCCACACCAGTGTTCGCGGAAACCATTCGCTTTATCTCGGCCCCAGCGAGCAACGCATGATCGCGCTGCGACAATTCAATGCGCTCCTCGAATCGGCCAGTGAAGGCGTGACGCTCACGGCCAGTCTGGTGCAAGAAGACACGCCGGAACGCTTCTGGAATCCGAGCGAATGTTTCACCGGGCTTTATTTCAAAACGCGACGTGCGCCGCTCACCCAGACGACGTTAAAAAATCTCCAACGCGCGACGGCGCTGTTGCCCAAACCTGCGCACATAACGACGGATGTGCAGCAAACGCTGATCGCATTCAACGCGCGCCGTGACTCATCACAACCCGTCGGCGAATATGATTTCGCGTTACGATCGAACGCGGCGGATCGACCAGTCCCGACGCTGAGTGTAACCGATCTTCAACGAATGCTTTCGTCGCCAGCAATTATTTGGATGAAACGTTATCTCGGTGTGGAAGCACCGGAGGACGTCGTGAATCCGTGGGCGGCGACAACCGGTAAATGGGTGCACCACTGGCTGGCGAATATTATTGAAACGCGGGACGGAAAAATTTTCTCCGCTTTTCCGGACTTGGCAAAGATCGACGAGCGCATTCAGTTTGCGGCGGAAAAGGGGTGCGCGGCACTTCGGCGCCTTTGCGCCTTGGTAGGCAAGGTCGTCCCTGATTGGTGGACCTCGGGTTGGTTGAATGCGCGCTATCTCGCGCGGCACCTCGGCGCCAAAATCGAAGCGGCGAAAGATTGGAATTGGATGGCGACGGAGTTGGGCGTCGGTCATGAAGGCGCGGTGAAAATCGCCGATGGCGTGGAGCTTCAGCTTCGCGGCCAGATCGATTTGGTGCTCGCGCAAAATGACGCGGCTAGCTTCGCCGGACAAAAGATTTGGATTATCGATTATAAAACCGGTTCAGACAGGGAACTGAAGACCTCCGATCTGCACGATAATCTGGTCAGAGGCACAAGCTTGCAGCTAGGTCTTTACGCGCTAGCCATGCGCGAACTCGGCGCTGCCGAAGTGAGCGTGAGCATCATTTCGCTGAAGGTCAAAACCGTAGCGCCACAATTGTCAGTGGACGATCTCGCACCCCATACTGACGTCTTTGCCGATCTTGCCGAAATGCAGCGCACCGGAATTTTCGGAATGAAAGGTGAAATCCGTCCGGCATTCGGTTATAGCGCGCCGTACCCGCTAGCGACGTTGCCGATCGACAACGACATTTTGGAAGACAAATGGGCGCTGACGCATCCCGCGCTCGTTCTTGAGAAAGAGGAGTGGGAAACATGGTGAAGCCGCGCGACGAATCTGTACGCGCTCGTTTTGCCAGCGAATTGGACCGCAATTTTTCTGTAGTCGCATCGGCGGGTTCCGGCAAAACCACTGGGATCATCGAACGCATTTTGTCGATCGCGCGTTCGCCGAACGCCGCGGAAATTTTGCCACGTCTGGTCGTCGTCACCTTCACCAATCGTGCGGCGGACGAAATGCAACAGCGCACCCGACAAGCTCTGCTCCAGGAAAATTTGGGACAGGAAGTGCAGACGGCGTTCAACCGCGCCTTCTTCGGCACAATTCATTCGTTCTGCATGAAACTCCTGACCGATTTCGGTCATCACCTTGGTCTGCCGGCGCCGCTCGAGTTAGTCGAAGACGACGAGGACCTCTGGCAGGAGTTTGCGCAAAACCAAACTCGAATTGCCAAGTCGTTAGGCGAAAAGGATCGGGCAATGCTCCTGCGTTTTGTGCAGGCGCGCGACCTCATGGAGTTGGCCCGACGCGCGCGGTCGGCTGTTTTGCAAATGCCAGGGCTGTCGCCTTGTCCGCGGCCCGATTTCGCTGAGATCTACTCGCAATCGGCGAAGGGAAAGGGCAACGACAATATCGCCAGATCGCAGGCGGAATTGCGTGAATGGGAAAAGCGTTTCGGCAGCGACTGGGAATATTTGCGCTGGCCGGTTTGTTTCACGGCGCCAAACGCCAGGTTTACTCAGCTCTGGCAAGAAAAATTTGCGCCTTTGCGAAAGTGGATCTGCGCCGCCGCCACGGGCGTCGCTGCAGAGGTGCAGCGTGATTATCTCAATTTTCGACTCGATCGCGGGCTGGTCACTTACGACGATCAAATCGCGCTCGCGGAAGAGTTGCTGCAACATGCGGTCGCCGGACAGAGGATTCGAGAAGAAAGTTTTCGTGTCATCCTCGACGAGGCACAAGACACGCAGCCGCCGCAATTTTCGGTGCTGCTGGAAGTGACGCGCCCGCTCGAAGCGAAGGGCCTTTGGTTGCAAGATCGACATTTAGGGCCGCGGCCGGGCCACTTCTGTATGGTCGGCGATTTCCAGCAATCGATTTACTGGCAGCGGGCAGACTTAAATTATTACCGAGCAGTCCATGAAGCCCTCATTGCCGACAAAAATGGTGAGAGCCTGGAATTCGCCGTCACATTTCGGCTGGACCAGAAGCAGCTCGATTTCGTGAACGAAACTTTCCGCGAGATTTTGAATAACAAGGATGGACAGGTGCGCTTCGTCGAATTGCAACCGCGGCCGAACATTCTTCCAGGGAAAGTCCTTCGCGTGCCGCTCGCGACAGAAATGTTGCCGGCAGGAAAAAAACTCAAGGACTACCAAAAGGCACGAATCGAAGCGGACTATCTTGCACGCTGGATCAAGGACGCGGGACTGAAAAAACTTTCGGCCGATTCGTGGCGGGAGGTGGCAATTCTCTGTCCGCGCAAGACCTGGCTGCAAACGATGGCCGCATCGTTACGCCGCGTCGGTTTACCGGTGGCGATCCAATCTGAACAAGATGTGAAAGGCGACAGCCCTGCTTATGCATGGCTGACCGCGCTTCTTACGATCATGACCGATCCGCTCAATGCGTACGAAATCGTCGGCGTCCTGCGCGATATCTTCGGCGCGTCCGATCACGATCTTGCCGTCTTTTCCGAAGGGCAGAAGGCGAGATTTCGCATCGACGAAATTGCGTCGGCAACGGGCAAAATTTCATCAGTTTTGCATACGCTGGCAGAAATTCGCGAACGCGCGCAAGGTCTGGCGTTATTCGACGCGGTTGCTTTGATCATTGAGCGAACACAATTGCGCGAGCGTTTGCTCTTGTTGCCTGCAACGGAGTTTGGCGATCTCGCGCGCGAACTGGATGCATTGATCGTACAAGCGGCGGAAGCAGAAGCGAACGGAATGATCCTGCCCGGGTTCGCCGAACAGTTACGCAACGATTTCGCGTCGTCACGCGCCGTCCGCTTTTCCGCTGACGACGACGCGATCCAACTCATCACTTCTTATAAGGCGAAAGGGTCTGAATGGCAGGCGGTGATCGTACCATTTCTCGCGCGCGATTTGCGGCCACCGTCGCCGCGTTATCCGGATTTCGTAAAATCGCCAGGGGATGGCGAACTGATTATAGCGTTCGCCAACCAAGACAAATCTAAGGATCTGAAAGACGCGATCGAGCGTGCGGAACAGCAGCAACTTGAGCGCCTTCTATATGTCGCGACAACAAGGGCGCGCCACACGCTCGTAGTTGTGCTCGATCAGGAAATCTTCTCCAGTAGCGATGGCAAACTGCTGAAGACAGCACAACTTCGTCGACTAATTCGCGACAAGGATTTTTATTCAGGCGAATTCGATCAACACAGCAGCACGATAGATGAAGTCCTCGAATCTTCGCCGATCGTAAGAGACGCGTCACAGAAAAACGGCTCTGAAATCGAGCCGTTAACCCACAGCGAACTCAAGCGCGCCGCTAAACGCGCTTCCGAATTTGTGCGAAAGATCACGCCAAGCTCTCTCGATTCGGAAGTTCCGGCAGACGTGCGAACGCGCTCGCGGCGCGATACTCTGGCCACCCTGTACGGCCGTTGGTGGCACAAGTTTTTCCAACGTCTGGATTGGAAAGGTGGAATCGATTCGGCACAAAAGTTATTCGAAAAGGAATTGCCGATTTCTCCTGATGGGAAATCCGCGGTAAAAGACTGGAACGCGACGCGCCGGAATTTGTTCAGCGACGCGACAATCGCTCGTTTTCTTGCGGACGATGAAACGTTGTTTCACGCGGAATTTCCATTTTCGTGGCGCAGAAACGATCGCAGCGTGCTCGAAGGCTTGATCGATTTGATCATGCTGGATCGCAAAGCTGGCAAGTGTCTCCTGCTTGATTGGAAAACAAACGATGTTTCCCCAACCGACGTCGAAATCTTTCGCGAAACTTACCGGCCACAGTTAGCCGCTTATTGGAAGGCGGTCACAGAGATTACCGGCCTTGAAGTGGAAGCCGGCTTGTTCTCGACCGCGCTTGGCCGTTTGCTCCTCTATTCTGCAGAGGAACTGCAATTGGAATGGCGCCGGCTGGAACGGCTTCCGCCCGCGCAACTGGAAAATGAAATCACGCCGGATTCGGCCGATGGGCTTTGACGGCAGAACGAAATAACAAACCAAAAGCAGTCAGAGGACCGCGTTACGCTCGCGCTGACTAGCTTTCCCGGTCGCCGCGGATGAATTGCTCGACGCAGCGAAACGCTTCGTCGTCGGTCATTTGCACGGGCGGATGCTTGGAGAAAAAGGCCGAAGGGGAATGCAACACGCCGCCGATCCCGCGGTCGAGCGCAATCTTGCAGCAGCGGATCGCGTCGATCGCAACGCCGGCGGAGTTGGGCGAATCTTCGACTGATAGTTTTAAATCAATTTCCATCGGCACATCGCCAAAGAGACGGCCTTCCACGCGAATGAACGCAATCTTGTTGTCGAGTTGCCATGGCACATAATCGCTCGGGCCGATATGGATGTTTTCGTCTGCAAGACGATCGCCCATCACGGACTGCACTGCCTCCGTCTTGGAAGTTTTCTTCGACGCCAGCCTGGTGCGATTCAGCATGTTCAGGAAATCGGTGTTGCCGCCGGTGTTTAACTGGTACGTGCGCACAACTTTCACGCCCCGCTTGCGAAAGAGATCGACCAATGCGCGATGCACGATGGTAGCGCCGACCTGCGCTTTAATATCGTCCCCAATAAGCGGCAGATTCTTATCGGCGAATCGTTTCGCCCAAGCCGGATCGCTCGCGATAAAGACCGGGATGTTATTGACAAAGCCGAGTCCCGCTTCCAGCGCGCAACCGGCATAAAATCGGGTGGCCTGCTCGGACCCGACCGGAAGATAATTGACCATCAGTTCCGCAGAGGAATTTTTCAGCTCATCGATAATTTCTTCGCGAGTGGTTTCTTTCTCGAGTGGAAGAAATGTGCGCAGCGGATCCTGATCCTGCATGTGTGGCGGGTAGCCATCCAGAACGCACCCCATTTTTACGATCGCGCCGGTGAGCTTGACCTTTTCACAGAACGCCTTTGTGCAATTGGGCGGCGAAAAAATAGCCTTGCTCACGTCTAGGCCGACCTTGCGGCGGTCAATATCGAAAGC
Organism: Candidatus Udaeobacter sp.; assembly: GCA_036488345.1. Classification (GTDB taxonomy): domain Bacteria; phylum Verrucomicrobiota; class Verrucomicrobiia; order Chthoniobacterales; family UBA10450; genus Udaeobacter. The sequence goes on along the minus strand of DASXHS010000137.1, from coordinate 2,036 downwards.
AGCCACGACCTCAATATCACTCGGACGGTAGCCGCCGATCTGACGGTGCATTAAGCCGACGCTCGTGCCGTTGGCAGAGGAGGAGCCATCATAAAAATTGAGTCCCTGTACCAGCGAGCTGGCGCAGTTTCCAACGCCCACGATTGCGATTCTGATTTTTCTCATTTTCTAAAAACTAAAACCTATCTGATCTAAACAATTCGGAGCAAGCTATAAATTAGGCTGGTCCGCTGCCGCGTCCCGCCTAGTTAGGCCCCCGAATCCGGGCCGCGAAGCCTGAATGTGTCTGAAGTCGCCTCCGCTTGCAAGGCCTGATATAAGGGCAAGAGTTTGAGGCGCCCTGAGGCAGGGACGGCCTCCGCCAGGAGATATAAACCACATGTTTTCGAAATTCGCGGCTATCAGTGTGATGATCGCTGCCCCTTTGGCCGTGTCCTCAACCGCGTTGGAGGCGATGCCGGTTTATGGCATCGAAGAAGCAGTTGCCCTGGCCCAGGAACGCAACCCCGACATCCTCATCGCGCATAAGAAGATGATTGCGGCTCGCGGTGGTTTTATTGAAGCCCGATCGGGATATCTCCCGTCGCTGAGCTCAAGCGGGCTGTACGATAAACGACAGACCGAGAGCCAGACAAACCTTCGACAGGAAGATTACAACGCGATAGTAAAGCTCGAACAGAACCTTTATACGGGGGGAGCGGTCAAAAGTCAGGTGGCGATAGCGCAGTTGAACATCGCCAAGGCAAATTACGACCTTCAGGAGACGATCAGCCGCGTCACCATGGATGTGCGAATCGCGTTCAACGAACTGTTGCTGAATCGGGCGAAACTGCGTGTACACGAAGATTCCGTCGGGGTTTTCGAGCAGGAGCTAAAAGGCGAGCAGGAAAATTTCAACGCCGGGATTGTCGGCAAATTAAATGTCCAGCGAGCGGAGGTGGCGCTCGCCAACGAGCAGCCGGAATTATTTAACGCGCAAACCGATTTGAAAAACTCGTATTTGCGATTGGCGGAACTTTTGGGGACTGATCTTGCCCCCGGCGCAGAAGCGCCTCCGTTTGGAATTTCGGGAGAATTACAATATCGGCCCAATCATCCGGATCTTAACGACTGTCTCGCACGGGCTGACGCGAACCGTGGGATCATCAAATCCAAAGCGGAAGACATCGAGATCGAGAATCGCCAGTACGTTTTGGACCGCAGCGCGACCCTTCCACACGTGCGCGCCTTCTCGGGGTACGAAATTTACAGCGAGCGTGACCCGGACGTCGGTCCTGAATTTAACTACGGCGGCGTTGTCGGGATAAACGCCACGTGGAACATCTTTGATGGACACGCGACCAAGGGGCGCATGCAGGCGACGCGCGCCCGGCGTGATGCGGCGATGCAAGCTTTGGCAGCCGCACGGCGCACCGTGGCGTCGGAAGTGCGCAGCGCATTTTTCGATCTCGAACAAGCCGACCGCGTCCTCGAGAGTGAAACAAAAACCCTGCAAACGTCGGATGAAGCGCTCGACATGGCCAGAGGGAATTTTGCCGCCGGATTGGGAACACAACTTGATGTGCTGCAAGCAGCCGCCGACGTCACCCGTACGCGCACTACCCGATTGAGCGCGATCTATCTGCACAACGTGGCTCTCGCACACCTTACTAACGCCTGCGCCAGTTCAGCCGAAGCGCTCAATTTCAGATCCGATTTCAAAGACGTGAAGAACGAAACTCGCAACGCTGCACACGCTGCCGATGTGGCGAAGCCGCCGCAAAAAATGAGTCAGCGATGAAGCCGCGAGTTCTTTTTCTGGGGAGCACAGGCTGCCAGCCTGTAGCATTCGGCCGCTGGCCGAATGCCATGCAACGTAAACACCGGTGTTGGCGCAAGCTGTTCGCGGCAAGCTGCCGCGAACTACAGGCCAGCGGCCTGTGCTCCCCAGAAAGCAGCAGTCGCTGCTTAAGACTCATCGCCACGATTTTCATGGTTTGTCTCGCGTGCCCAACCAACGCTGTCACTCTGGAACACGTTCTCCAAACCACGCTCGA
>DASXHS010000126.1:0-10603 GCA_036488345.1 Candidatus Udaeobacter sp. | reverse complement strand
GATTCCTAAAACGCTATCGAACGTTTTTGCGCGGCGAATCATTGAGAACCCCCAGCACTCGATCTTTTTCGTGGGGTATGCCAATCCAGAATCGCCAGCCGGCCTTCTGCGCGAGGCGGGCCAGGGCGGCGAAGTAGCACTCGACCCGGATAAACCGCTGCAACGCATCCGGTGCAACATCGAACAGTTCCAGTTCAGCGCACACGCGACACGCGAGTCGCTGATCGAGTATGCCAAAAAGATTTCCCCAAAAAAAATCGTGCTTGTACATGGTGATCCACCGGCAGTCGAGTGGATGCGCGCCACACTATCGAACGAACTTTCCGGTTCGAAAATAATTGTACCGACGCCGGGCGTGGAGGTAGAGCTGTAGCGGCGCTCTATGAGCGTCGATTCATGTTAAATTCGTGACCGTGGTCATAGACCGCCGCTACAGCTATGCGCATTGCCTCATGGAACATCAATTCGCTGCGCAAGCGGCAAGACCGGTTGTTTGCATGGCTTGAGAAAACACAACCGGACATTGTCTGCCTGCAGGAGACTAAATGCCCGGACGAACAATTTCCGGCGCTCGCTTTGCAAGCGGCGGGCTATCGTTCGGCGTATCACGGAGAAAAATCGTACAACGGCGTAGCGATTCTCGCGAAGAACGAGCTGCGCGAGATTCGCGCGTCGCTTTGCGATGAAGTGGTCGATCCGCAGGCGCGCGTGATCGCAGCGACCGTTGGCCAGTTGCGTGTATTCTCAATTTACGCGCCTAATGGACAAGCCGTCGGCTCACCGGCGTATCAATATAAACTGCAGTGGTATCAGCGGCTCCGACAATGCGTTTCGAAAGAAAAATTTCACGACCTAGTCCTGTGTGGCGATTTCAATGTCGCTCCGGAGGACATCGATGTTTACGACGCCGAGCTTTGGCAAGGCGCCATCATGGCTTCGGACGGCGAACGCGCCGCTTTTCGTGAGTTGTGCAGCTTAGGCCTGATCGACACCCTTCGAATCCATCACAAGGAAGAAGAACTTTTCAGCTGGTGGGATTATCAAATGCGCGCCTTTGAAAAAAATCGTGGCCTGCGCATAGACGCTGTTCTGGCAAGCGAATCACTGGCGAAAAAATGCATCTTCTCCGGGATCGATCGCGAGATGCGTGCTGGAAAAGATCCTTCCGATCACGCTCCGGTATGGGCGGAATTTGCAAAATGACTTGTCATCCCGAGCGAAGTCGAGGGACCCGCAATGTTAACCTGACCTGACATCGCGGGATTCTTCAACTCCGCTTCGCTTCGCTCAGAATGACGCTACTTAGTGAATATCTGTGAAGCGAACTGAACATCTGCGCGTTTCCAATCCGCCGCCAAAGCCGCTGCTGATCTGGGACGGCGACTGTGATTTTTGCCGATTATGGATCGAGCGCTGGCGCGAAATGACAGCGGGTAAGGTCGACTACACCACTTATCAAGAAGCAGCTGAACACTTCCCTGAAATTCCATCGCAAGAATTCAACCGCTCGCTGGTTTTAATCCAACCCGACGGCACAGTCGTTTTCGCGGCGGAGGCGGCGTATCGCTCGTTAGCGTTTCGGCCTTCGCGACAATGGCTAGCGTGGAGCTACGATCATGTCCCCGGCTTCGCGGCTGTTTCTGAAACCGGCTACGGCTTAATCGCTCGCCACCGAAAATTTGCGTCAGCGATAACCCGATTGCTCTGGGGCAAAGACGTTCGGAGACCCACCTATTTTTGGGCGCGGCGCTGGTTCATGCGCGTGCTTGGCGCCATCTATTTAATCGCCTTCGTTTCGCTCTGGGTTCAAGTGGACGGACTTGTCGGCAGCAACGGGATGTCGCCCGTCAATCAATTCCTCTCAGCAGTTCTTGGCCAGGTCGGATCAAGCGCTTACGGACTTTTGCCTACCCTATGCTGGTTTAACTCGAGTGATGCGTTTCTTCACTTTCTTTGCGGCAGCGGCGTTCTCTGTTCGTTGCTGTTGATTTTCGGAATCGCTCCGGCCCTTCTACTCGTTGCTCTTTTCGTTTTGTACTTGTCGCTCACAATCGCAGGCCAGGACTTTTTCAGTTTTCAATGGGACGTTCTTTTGCTGGAGACGGGGTTTTTATCGATCTTTTTTGCGCCGTGGCGTCTGTGGCCACGATCATCGCCGTTGGCCAGGGCGCAGGTGTCGCGTGTCGGATTGTTTTTGCTCAAGCTTCTTCTGTTTAAACTCATGCTCATGTCGGGCGTGGTGAAGTTAACCAGTGGTGACGACAGCTGGTGGAACCTGACAGCACTCGACTTCCATTACTGGTCGCAACCGCTGCCGACGGTATTTGGCTGGTGGGCGGACAAAAGTCCCGAATGGTTTAAGCATTTTTCCGTCGCGTTTTGCCTCGTAGTGGAAATTGTTGTGCCATTTTTCATCTGGGCGCCTCGCCGTCTCAGGTTGATGGCTGCCGGACTGCTGATTTTTCTTCAGCTCGTGATCGCGATCACCGGAAACTATTGCTTTTTCAATCTGGTCACGATCGTGCTGTGCTTGTTGCTGATCGACGATTCGGTGGTAAGGCGCAACCGCCGGACGCCCGGTAGCCAAAGCGTAAGCACGCCCGGCGGTCGCGCCCTACCAGAGCGATTGTGCGTCTATGTCGGGATGTTTGTGATCATCGTGACGTTACCGATCAATGCATGGTTAATCTTCAGTGCATTTAAACCGCTGAGTCGACCACCGCACGCGCTCGCAAACCTTAATAAAAGACTCGAAGCATTTCGCATCGTCAACGGCTATGGCCTTTTCCGCGTAATGACGAAGGACCGCGGCGAAATTATCCTCGAAGGCAGCTCTGATGGGATCGACTGGCTGCCGTACGAATTCAAATGGAAGCCCGGCGACATAAAACGCGCACCCGGTTGGTGTGCGCCGCACCAGCCGAGACTCGACTGGCAGATGTGGTTTGCCGCTTTGGGAACGCCGCGCGAAAATCAGTGGTTAGTCGCTTTGATCTACCGATTGCTTCAAGGCTCGCATGAAGTTAACGGCTTGCTCGCAAGCAACCCGTTCCCGGACAAACCACCGCTTTACATTCGGGCGATGTTTTATCGCTATCGATTTACAACGGTAGATGAGCTTCGCCACACGGGCGCGTGGTGGAAACGTGAGGAGCTTCGCGAATACTTGCCAACACTTTCCCTCGAACAGTTCCGCTAAATCCTGACGCAGACAATCTTCTCCTGTTCCATCACGCAGAAATGATCTGCAGATCGCCAGACGGCGGCGGACTAGAGATCGCACGCCTTGAGTGGCGTGCACTGGCGAGGTATATTCGGCGCGCAATGGCGAAGGAAGAACAGATCACCATTGAGGGCACCGTGACGCAGGTTTTGCCAGGGACGATGTTCCGCGTCGATCTTCCCGGCCAACGCAATGTCCTTGCGCATATTTCCGGTAAAATGCGCAAGCATTTCATCCGGATCGTGCCGGGCGACAAAGTTTCGGTAGAGCTTTCGCCATACGATCTCACAAAAGCGCGAATCATTTTTCGCGAGCAATAACTTTCAGTCTCGGTCGTTCAGGACGTTAGGCTTTTAAAACATTTATAAGGCAGAGAAGTCCGCCTGAAGCGTGCGACACGTTTATGATTTGAGACAAGTCGGCGTTTGCCCCTTTAGCAAAGCGCGCGGATAGTCGCAGCGAACAAAATTAACTGGAGATTACCAATGGCAGAACAAAACAGACCAGGAGAACATACAACACCGGCCAACGCCGATCCGCAGGATAAATTGCAGAGCAGCAAAGACCATGCTCGTAAAGCAGCGGAAGATTTGAAATCAGCCGCGGGTGCTTTCGCCGACGAGTACCGCGGAAAAGCGGAGCAGGCCTGGGGCGAGGCGCGCGGCAAGGCGGAACAAGCCTGGGGCGATGCCACGAGCCGCGTTCGGACATTCCAGGAGGACGCAGAGGACTACGTCCGTGAAAATCCAACAAAAGCAGTATTCACGGCGCTCGGAATTGGATTCGTGTTGGGTCTGATCTTCCGGCGTTAGTTTCGAAAGCGCCGGAAATGAGCAGCGGGACCCTTCCCTCTCGCAATCCTGCGGGCCATTCCGGTTTGCTCGAGAACACGCTCGCACTGATCAGCTCGGTTGTAGCATTTTTTGAAAGCCGGTTTGTTCTACTTGCGCAGGAATCTAAATCGGCCGCGGTGCAAGTGCTGATATTAGTGGGCTGCGTCATCGCGGCGCTGGCGCTCTGCCTGATGGGTTACGTTTTCCTGATCGTCAGTGCTGTGGTTGGCCTTGCGCATTTGCTCGGAACGTCCTGGCCTGTCGTAGCGCTGGTTGTTGCGCTGTTACATTTCATTATCGCAGGAGTACTGTTGGTGGTGGCACACAGCCGGATCACCAAGCCGATGTTTCGGGATAGCATTGACGAACTAAAGAAAGATCGCGAATGGCTGAAGACTCTCAATCAATCAACGAGCTGAAAGGAGAAATAGCAGGTTCGCGTCAGCGCGTGGCTAACGAGTTGCGCGGCTTGCGTTACGAACTCGATTTTCCGGCGAAATTCAGGAGGTCATTCCGAAAACAGACGGGTTCCTGGGTCGGTGCGGCGGCGGCAGTCGGGGCGGTGATCGCGTTAGCGCCAATGCGGAAGAAGAAAGTTTACGTGGACGCAAGGACTCGGCGTAAGGGAGAGAAAAAACTGATGGAGACGGGGCTTGCGATGGCGGCGATAAAGATCGTGGGAAATCTCGCCCGACCGGTCATCATGGAGTTTGTTAAGAACCGGTTCTTTTATTCTGGCCAACCTTCCAGCGGCAGGAAATAATGCGCCGTCTGTAGCTCGGGCCCTGTGTGCCCGTGAGACAGCTGAATGCTTCCCCGCATGACACCACAAGTTTCAGCTCCTTCACGCAAATCGCACCCCCTGCCGCACGTCGATAATTATCTCGAGATTGGCCAAAAAACCGGCGCGTCAGACGTTCACCTCGGCGTGGCCGCGCCGCCCATCTGGCGAGTGCACGGAACGCTGCAGCCCATGTGGCCTGACGCGCCAGTTCTGACCAGCGAACAAACCGTTGCGTTGGCAGAAACGTTCATGCCCGAAGTGTACAAGGATGAGCTCAACACCCGCGGCGACTCCGACTTCGCGTATGAGAACGAACACGCTCGCTATCGAGTGAGTGTTGTTCGCCAGCGGTTGGGCGTTGAGATTGTGTTTCGGGTGATCAATTCCTACGTCCGCACAATGGACGACCTGGGATTGCCAGAATACCTTAAGTTACTTACTCGCTATCAGAACGGTCTTATCCTCGCGACTGGTTCGGTAGGCACCGGCAAATCAACGACGCTTGCTGCGATGGTCGAGCAAATCAATACCGAACGGCATGATCACATCATCACGCTTGAGGACCCAATCGAATACGTCATCCACTCAAAGAATTGTCACGTTAGCCAGCGCGAGGTCTTCACCCACACCGAGTCGTTTGCCACAGCGCTCCGCGCCGCGCTGCGGGAAGATCCCGATGTAATCATGGTGGGCGAAATGCGCGACTTGGAAACGATTTCACTTGCGATCACCGCCGCAGAGACTGGACACCTTGTTCTAGCAACCCTTCACACCTCGAATGCATCGCGCACACTTGATAGGCTACTGGATGCGTTTCCGTCGGAACAACAGGAACACGTTCGCGTTATGGTCGCTGAATCGCTGCGCGGCGTCGTCAGCCACCAGTTGATACCGCGGAAAGATGGAAAGGGTCGCGTGCTCGCACTTGAGATTCTCACCAATACACCTGCTGTCGCGAACGTGATTCGCGAAAACAAAACGTTCATGTTGCCCGGTATTATTCAGACCGGAAAGAAGCAGGGCATGCGGTTGATGGACGACACTTTGATTGATCTTTACCAACGAGGCCTAATCAGCGCAGAGGAAGCTTATGCACGCGCCGAGCAGAAAGATGTCATGCGGCAGCACGTGAAAACATGAAGCGGAATACGCAGACAAGTAACGCATTCACGAATGGATCTTCGTGCTAAACTTCGTTTATCCGCGACATCAGCGTAATCCGCGGTTTTCCCATGGCTTATCTTGATGAATTTCTGCAGATCGTCGTGCGACAGGAGGCGTCGGATTTGCATATCGCAGAGGGCGAACCGCCAAAGATACGCATACATGGCGACATAACACCGATTCGAGACGAGCCGATTTCGCACGATGAAGCCAAGCGAATGTTGAGCGAAGTTTGCGGCCCGCGTAACTGGGAACTTTTTGAGCAACACGGCGATCTCGATTTCGCCTACCAGATGGATGAACACTCTCGCTTTCGCAGCAACTACTTTAAGCAGTCGGAGGGATACGGGGCGGCACTTCGACTAATTCCCACCAAGATTTCGACACTCGAGGAACTGGGGATTCCGGCAGTCGTAAAAAAGTTTGCCGATTTGCGCGGCGGGCTCGTGCTCGTTACGGGCCCGACTGGTTCTGGCAAAACAACAACGCAGGCTGCACTGGTCGACTTCATCAACGAAAATTTTGCCAGACACATAGTGACAATCGAGGAGCCGATCGAATTCGTGCATAACAACAAGCGCAGCATCATTACACAACGGGAAGTGCCTGCGGATTCAGATTCGTTTGCTGCCGGCCTGAAGGCTTCGCTGCGACAGGACACCGACATCGTGCTCGTTGGCGAGATGCGTGATCTGGAGACAATCGCGCTTGCTTTAACCGCAGCCGAGACCGGCCTTCTCGTGTTCGGCACTCTCCACACAAACAACGCGCGCAAAACCGTGGATCGCATGGTGGATGCTTTTCCCGCCGATCGACAACCACAGGCGCGCGCAATGCTGGCGAATTCACTTCGCGGCGTAGTAGCGCAATTGCTTTTGAAAAGATCGGATCGTCCCGGGCGCATTGCGGTGAACGAAATTCTAATCGCCAACCCTGCGGTCGCTGCGATCATCCGCGAAGGCGCTACGCACAAGCTGCAGGATATAATCGTTTCGGGCAGAGCACAGGGAATGCAGTTCATGGATGACGCGATCTGGGCGCTGCTGGAGAAAGGCATTGCGTCCCCGCATGAAGCATTCATGAAAGCGATTGACAAAAGCCGCTTCAAACCGTTTCTCCCGGCCGAGCAAGAAGCCCTGGCCGACGCCGCCGGTGGCATCCGGAACGAAGAAAGACGGCCGCCAGGCAACATGTCGAGGCCAGTCGGTGCTCGCGCGCAGGTGCGAGCGCGCTAACTGTTCGCGAACACGCGCGATCGCAATTGGTCACCTGTCGCCGGTTCGTCGAGTGCCGACGCGCGCGTAGAAACTCTCACGCCATCAGCCGGCTTACCGCAGCGATTTTCGCTCGACAAGACAATGAGACTTCTCAAAGCTCAACGCTATGAAAACAAAGCACTTATCAGTTCCTCTCCTATTCATATTTGGATTCGCAGCGTTTTTGCCGAAGGCGGAAGCTGTCGTCCCGCCGCCGGATGGAGGTTATCCCAGCGGGAACACCGCGGAAGGACAAAACGCTCTCCTCAATCTTACCAGCGGCGGATTCAATGCAGCGGTAGGTTGGTTGTCGCTCAGGGATCTTACAACTGGCAGCTTCAACACCGCTGTCGGCGCCGGCACTCTCGCGTTGAATACCGCAGACGGAAATACAGCCATCGGCACAGGCGCGCTTTTGTTCAACACGAGTGGGTTACAAAACACTGCCGACGGTGCTTTTTCTATGTTTAACAACGACATTGGCAACTTCAATACCGCTATTGGTTACCAAGCTCTCTTTAGCAATACTGAAGGCCTTTCCAACACCGCTATCGGCGTTCAGGCCCTCCAAAACAACATCAGCGGCTTAAACAACACGGCTAGCGGGGTTTTAGCGCTCACGGGAAATACTACCGGCGATCTCAATACAGCAATCGGTTCGGCGGCGCTGCTTAGCAACACCACCGGCAACAACAATACAGCGAACGGTGCGGCAGCACTCCTAAGCAATACTACCGGAAACAACAACACGGCGAACGGCTTCGCAGCGCTGCAGAACAACACTATCGCCGAGGGCAATACCGCCGTCGGTTATGAAGCACTCCAGCTAAACACTACGGGCGACAAGAACACCGCCATTGGATACCAGGTACTAGTTAACAGTACCGGCTCCAACAATACCGCCACGGGTCACGCTGCGATGTCGAGCGATACAACTGGTTCCAGCAATGCCGCTTACGGTTATAACGCTCTTGCTAGTAATCTGACGGGCAATGGTGATACGGCGATCGGCTACGGCGCGCTTGATGCCCAGATGAGCGGCGACCTCAACATAGGCCTCGGCTCGTTCGCCGGCAACGGTGTCCTCACGGCCAGCAATGTTATTTGTATCGGGGCGTCAGGCGCGGATGTGAACGACAGTTGTTACGTCGGCAATATTTGGACGCAACCGGGCGGCTCGCAAGCCGTGTATGTGAACTCCGATGGAAAGCTTGGTGCTCAAGTCTCATCGCGCCGTTTTAAGGAGGATATCCACCCAATGGAAGAAACGAGTGCAACGCTCTATCAGCTCAAACCGGTAACCTTCCGCTATAAAAAAGAGATTGATCGGGGCAGTACGCAACAACTGGGGCTTGTGGCCGAGGAAGTCGCCGTAGTCAATCCCGACTTGGTTATACGCGACAAGGAAGGAAAACCATACAGCGTGCGCTACGATCAGGTAAACGCGATGCTGCTCAACGAGTTTCTGAAAGAGCATCGCGCGTTTGTCGAAGGGCAACTCAAGGTGTCAAATCAACAAAGAGAGATCGATGCGCTTAAAGAAGAGCTGAAGGAACAGCGATACCTCATCCAGAAGGTCAGTGATAAGGTAGACATAAGCGAATCGACGACCCGAGTCGCCAAACACGAACGCTGAACCGCACGGTCGTGTTGGACTATCCGCTGTCCACAGCAGACTTCGAGTGCGCCGAGGACCGCACTCTACAGTATCGAATAATCATTCATTGATTTTTAGCACTGCGGTCGCACTGAGTTTGCCGGCACGGAATAGATCCAAGGCAGTATTGGCTTGTTCTAACAAAAATGTTTCCGTGCACGTGCGAACGCGAACGCGCGGCGCGATTTCAAAGAATTCGTCACCGTCGCGTCGGGTCAAGTTGGCCACTGACGTAATCACACGTTCTTCCCAAAGATAGCTATAAGGAAAGGACGGGATGTCGGTCATATGAATTCCGCCGCATACGACAACGCCGCCTTTGGCAAGTGCCCGAAGTGCTGCCGCGACGAGCGGACCGGCTGATGCAAAAATGATCGCCGCATCGAGTTTTTCCAGCGGCATTTCGTCGGAACCTCCGGCCCAAACCGCGCCAAGTTCTTTTGCTTCTTGCTGCGTTGCTTTGTCGCCCGGGCGCGTGAACGCGAAGAGTTCGCGTCCTTCGTAAATCGCAATTTGTGCGATCAAATGCGCCGCGTTGCCGAACCCGTAAATGCCAAGACGCCGCGCATCGCCCGTTTTGCGATACGATCGGTAACCGATCAGTCCCGCGCAGAGCAGCGGCGCAACCTCGACATCGTCGTATCGGTCAGGCAAATGGAAACAATATCGCGCATCCGCGACGGTGAACTCGGCGTAACCGCCATCGATCGTGTAACCGGTAAAGCGGGCGTTATCGCAAAGATTCTCTCTGCCGGATCGGCAATAGGAGCAATCGCCATCGGTCCAGCCAAGCCACGGGATTCCCACGCGATCTCCGGCCTGGAATTTCGAATCTGTTTCCTCGCCGATCTCTTGGACGCGCCCGACAATTTGATGGCCCAGAATCAGGGGTAGCTTTGGGTCCGGCAATTCGCCATCGAAGACATGAAGATCAGTCCGGCACACTGCGCATGTCGTAACGCGCACCAGCAATTGTCCCCTCCCCGGCTTAGGTCTTGGCACATCGCGCAATTGCAGCGACTTTCTTGGGTTATCCAGAACCATCGCTCGCATACTCTAAGGTAAATTACGGATGAGGAATCGCGAAGCCGGAATCGATAACGAACCCCAGAGGCAAATGGCTGTTGCGTCCGCTGTCCTCAGCGGATTTATTGGCCGCGTTGAGTTGATGCGCTGATGACAGCGCACGCTACAGCACCACGGAATCAGTGGACGGTAGCTGGTTCCGGCTCAACCTCGCCATCATCGGTCGCTGGCACCAGCTCCCCCTCGTGGTGAGTGTGCGCGCTACGCAGGAATGGTACCTTATCGAGCACGTGCTCCTGGAACCATTCTAGCCAGAGATAGATCACTGGTGTGACAAACAGCGTGATCATTTGCGAAAAAATCAGACCGCCAACGATGACCAGACCGAGTGGACGTCGCGATGAGGCGTCCTGACCGAAGCCAAGCGCGAGAGGAATAGCGCCCATCAACGCCGCCAGCGTTGTCATCATAATCGGCCGAAAACGTTCGACGCTCGCTTCGTGAATTGCGGAGCGCAGATCCCAGCCCTCATCAATTCGCTGCAATGCAAAATCGACCACCATGATTCCGTTCTTCTTCACAATGCCGAGCAGCAGGAACAGGCCGATCACGCTGTAGAGCGACAACGTCGACCCAAAAAGCCAGAGCGTGGCGAGACCG
>DASXHS010000064.1:0-31545 GCA_036488345.1 Candidatus Udaeobacter sp. | reverse complement strand
GTGGACGTGGGCTGCGTGATTTATCGCAACCCTGAGATTGCACGAGCCACTTTTGCTCATGAGGCGGAGTACACCAGGATGTTTGGCGAGGAAGCAGAGGAAGCGTTTGTATGCTGGGACTACGGGCCGGAACTGTCCCGGCGTTTCCGGGCGCTCAAAGTGTGGATGCTGTTGAAAGGAGTCGGTCTCGATCGGTTAAGCGAGGCGATCGAAAGGAATCTTGCGTGTGCGCGCCATCTCGAGTCGCTGGTGCAAGCCAGCGATGACTTCGAGATGGTCGCGCCGATCGAGCTATCGATTTTTTGTTTTCGTCATGTACCGGCGCAACTCAGAAATGAATCGCCGAAAGCAATCGATGCTTTCAATGAGCGCCTGCTGGTTGCTCTGCAACGAAATGGCAGCTCGTATCTCTCGAATGCCACGCTCGGCGGCCGCTTCGCCTTGCGCGGTTGCGTTTTGAATTATCGGACGACTTTGCGTGATATGGAGATCCTGCTCGACGATTTGCGACGCGTAGGAAAATCGCTAGCGACTTCCGTGTAGGAACATCGCTCAGGGAATGAAGAATCAGATTTAATCTGGAAGCCATGAAACGAGGAACCTCAAGAAATTCCTGATCTCCTCCTGTTTTCCTGGCTTCCTGATTCAAATCTCCGAAAATTTTCGTTGAGGACTCACCATGGTGAGCAGGCTTTGGACTCTACAGCGGCTGATTTCGGTGGCGTCTCGCAGAGACGCCCTACAGTTTCCGTGAGAGATGCTACAGCCTTATTTTAGAAATTGATCCTGCTGGACGGTGGTCACAGCTTCGTCCCGCGAAACGGTCGTAACGGCTTCGTCCGTCGTAACCGGTGTTGGAATCTCAGGTGCTTTTTCTTCGTCCAGTGTCGCAGGCCGACCCGCCTCCGATGCTCGTGCAGTTTCAGATCTAAGAGGGCGGTCTACCGCTGTTTCCGGTCGAGTCTGTGCTGGCGTCTCTGTTCGCCGCGTCCAAATGCTGGGTCTTGTTGATTCCGCCGAAGCGCGTTCTTCCCAGCCTTGCGAGCGGCCTTCGTCTGTCTTTGCTGTCGCCGATTTCTGATCGCCTTCGTGCACACCTGGCTCTCCTTCGATCAGCGCGTCATCTGGTACGATGATCAGGTCCTTGCCTACGTGGAGATCGGCTTCGGCGCGCACGTAGCCGCGAACTCGGGAACGTTGCGGATTGAAGATGTTCTCCAACTTGCTGCGGACACCTTCGCCGACGACGAAGCCAATAATTGTTCCATCTCCGCGATTGATGAGCACGTCATCGATTACCCCGAGCAGTCGTCCACTTTGCGTGACCATTTTGTGGCCGATGATGTCGGACATGCGTGGCAGGTTATCGAGTTCAACCAATTCCTGCATCGCAGATCCGCGCACAGTCATTGCATCAGGCCCAATCGAATGCACGGCGGCAGCGGGAATCATCCTCCGCTTTCCTGCGGTTCCGACAAGCGTTTCGCCGTGCACAACGACAAAACCAGCTACGCGCTCGCCGTCACGTTGGACGATGATTTCCTTGATTTTTCCAAGCCGCTCCGCCGCTTCCATGTCAATGACAGCACGTCCGACTAATTGACTTCCTTTGATCATTTCGTCTCCCCGTTTCGTTGGTTCCCCGCGTTACCCTTAAAGACGATTCGCTGCTACCCTCGCAGCTTTACCTTCTATGTCGCTCGTCCCGTTCGCTCCATTTTTCCCTCTGCCTTCTTAATTTTCTCGTCAGGGTTGGTTTGGTTTTTTCTTGCCTTGCGGTTGTCCCTTGGGCGGAGGCGGAGGGCGATTACCTCCACCTTGCATTTGCGGACGGTGCTGGGCGGCCATTTGCTGCTGCTGATGCTGCACGCCCATTTGCTGTTGATGGTGCAGTGCACCCATTTGCTGCTGGTGATGCTGAACGGCCATCTGCTGTTGATGATGCTGAGCATTCATTTGCTGCTGATGATTCATCGCCTGCCCCCCATGAGTCGCGCGTTCGTGTTGGACTCCTTTGTTGTGCGCCCCGGCCTGGTTTCCCTCAACGTTGTGATTGTTGCCGTGAAGATTTTCTCCCTCGGGTTTGTTCCCGTGATTTTCGGTCCCAAGCTTTTGGGCATGTTCTTCACCGCCCATTCCCGTCTGGTTCTCAGCTTTTCCCGCTCCGGCTGCGCCTGCTGCTCCAACGTTCTCTCCGCCTTTGCCCTGCCCGTGCGTTTGATTAAATGATTTGATCGCCTCGTTGTTCACCTGGCCGTTCTTCGCCGCGTGAAGATTGGGGTCCTTCTTTGCTGCCTCCTGTCGCTCGAGCTGTTGGGAAGTCGGCGGCATTTTTTTGGCGTTTGCCGCCGCCGCTCTCTGTTCTGCATTCGGTTCTGCTTTAATCCCATTTGGGCCGTTAAAGCTCGTACGGTTAGCGTTCACATTCTTGGTAAACGAGTTATTGACATAGGTGTTGTGAATGACGGTCTTGTTCACGTTCGTCACAGCAGTGTTGTACTGGAAGTGGTTTCCATTCCATCGTCCGCCCCAGTAGCCATTTCCGGTGTAGCCATAACCGTAATTAATGCCGCCGTAAAAACCGACATGCGGTCCCCAGTAACCTTGGTTAAAGACATACGCACCGTTGTTCCAGCCCCACCACGCTGGGGTCCAAAGCAGACCGATGGTGGGCGGAGCAACCCACACCCCCGGCACCCAATAATAATCGTTGTCATACCCCCAGTATCCCGGAGTCCAGATGTAGCCCTCGGCCGGAGCCGGAGGTTGCTCATATACCGGCAGCTCCGGCGGAGCGATGCTGGCTGAGAATTCTACCTGGGCGAACGACGCCAATGGTAGTGCAAGAAATGCAGCGAAAACTAAGGAACGCAATTTCATAATGTTCATGTCTTAATGGTTAACCACATCTCGATCAAGAAGTAGCGCGAAAGAATCAAAAAAGCATGGGCGAACCATGGAGTAATCGTAAGACGCGAGGCGGGCGCGCTTCCCAGATTCGGATTGCGGCTGATATAGCCGCCTCTACAGAGGGTCTCTTCGATGCGATGCCGAACACAGCTCGCGAGCCGTGTGTAGTAGTCCACAGAGGATGAGTTTCGGCTGGCAGCCGAAACGGACAGGCTGGCAGCCTGTGCTCCCCCAGACGAACCGGTTATTGCTTTTTGTATCCGAAGAAACCCCGGCGGCGGATGATCTCGGCAACTTGCGGTGGGACCATTGCGTCCCAGCTTTCGTCGCCGCTGGCGATGCGCTTGAGGACGTCTCGTGAAAAGATCGCCAGATATTCGGGGTTATAGTTATCTAACTGCACGAAGCTGCCGCGACGACAAAGATAATCGTAGAGCAGTTGCAGATCAGACTTCAGGTTCACACTCCCAGTCGTCTGTAATTTATCGGTGGGACTTCGCTGGAGCGGATAAACGTAAATCTTCAAATCGTTCTTAAACAGGCGGCCGAAGTTCTCAAGAATACCGCCGGGCAATTGCGTGTAATATTTTTCGTCGAACAACTCGTAAAGACTCGGCACACCCAGGACGATTCCGATGCGTTCGCGCGTCCGCCAGGATAGATAAGCTGCAAGCCGGTGATATTCGAAATAATCGGAGATGAGCACGGTCATTCCGCAGGCGCCAAGGACCTCGGCGCGCCCGAGGAAATCGCGACGGTCAACCTCCGTGCCGCCGGCGAGAAGATTCCGCATGGTCAGTTCCATGAGGGCGAGGATGGGCTTGTCCGCCACCGCGGGGTCTTGTTTAAATTTCGCCAGGGCGCAACCTATCATATCGATGTTGACGTAGGTGACCGGACGAAAGCTCCCGCGCTCAACCAGCACAGCTTTCTTGTGCAACATATCGGACGGTTGCAGCACCTCGCGGTTCGGGCCGAACATGGCTGCGCCGCTCAAGCCCACTTGCACGAGCTTGAGTGCCATGAGGCGGTTGTCTACGTTGCGAAATTCGATTCCGCTGAATTCGAGCATATCGATCTCGATGCGCGCGGTGGTGAGCTTGTCGAGTAGCGATTCGATGAGTTCCTCCGGCACATGACTTAAGAAAAACGCGCCGTAGCAAAGATTCACACCCACAATCCCGAGCGCCTCCTGTTGCCCTGATGCCTCCTCGTCGAGCATGCGCACGTGCATGACGACCTGGCTCGGTTCGTCGTTGGCACGACTCTGAAACTTGATCCCCATCCAGCCGTGGCACTCGTTAGTGCCGCGATAGCTCCGCGCTACCACAGTGTCGGCGAAAGCGAAGAACGAAGTGTTGTCACCGCGCTCCTGGCTGAGCCGTTGGACGTCGAGTTCAAATTCGCGGTCGAGCATCGCCTGCAGCCTGCCGCGCGAAACGTATCGCTCGGCGTGACCATAGATGGCATCGCTCACCTTCATGTCGTAAGCGGACATGCTCTTTGCAACCGTTCCCGCAGCGCCGCCGACGCGGAAAAACCAGCGCACCACTTCCTGTCCTGCGCCGATCTCGGCAAACGTGCCAAACCATCGCGGATCAAGATTAATTCTGAGCGCCTTGGAGTGGGTATCGGTTGCTTCCTCTTTCACGGGATACGAACAAGAAGTGTACTGGGTGTGCCGTCGCCGCGATAGCGACATATTTGTTAAATCGGAGATGTGTTGCGGGAGTCGGCACTGCCGTTGCAGAGCTGACACCGGTAAAAGAAAGAGAGTGCGCGATGGCGAGTGCGCCATCGTCAACGCGCAAAACGCGTGTGTTATAGACAAAAACGAGATCCTTCGACTGCGCTCAGGATGACAATGCTGTCGGCATTGTCACTTCATTCTGTCGAAGGTTTTCTGGAGAACTTCGAGATCGCTGGGGTTGCCAATCTTTTCGCGCGTGTTCTCAATCCATTTCTTCTCCAATGAATTCTTCGTCGGACGATCGGTTTCGTAGAACACGCCAAACACGCCGGGGAACGGAAGCGATGCGAGTTTGTATGCGGCGAGCTCGTCAGTGACGTCGTGCCGCAGCTCGTCCTCGGGCGTGTTGTCCCATTTTCTTTCCTGGATCACTTCGAAGCTGCCGCCCTTCTTTGGATTGGCCGGGTCGAAGACGTCCGGGAAAAATTCGACGCATTCGCTCAAGCACTCGATGACGCTGAAGCCCTGGTGGTCCATCGCGCGCTCGATCAGTTGAATCATGTGAGGTACCTGCGCGGCGTGCGTGCGTGCGATGAATGTTGCGCCGCCGGCGATTAATTTCTTCATCGGATTGACCGGCTGATCGATTGCGCCGGTGGGGTCCGTCTTCGACTTGAATCCGATCGGCGAGGTCGGTGAGGTCTGTTTCTTCGTCAGCCCATAGACGAAGTTGTCCATGATGAAATAGGTCATGTTGATGTTCTTGCGTGCGCCGTGATCGAGATGGTTGCCGCCGATGGAGAAGCCGTCACCGTCGCCACCGAACAGGAATACGTGGAGATCGGGCCGGGCAAGGCTGATGCCGGACGCGAGTGGGACGGCGCGGCCGTGAATGTAATGCGCGCCGTGGCCGTTGACGAAATACGGAAAACGCGATGAACAACCAATCCCGGCGAGGGTGACGATCTTTTCGTGCTCAAGCTGCCGTTTCTCGAGGACCTTGTAAAACGAGGCGAGCACCGCGAAATCGCCGCAACCAGGACACCATGTGGGGTGATCTGCGGTGATCGCTTTCTTTGTTAATTTTTCGCGCGGTGGTTCTGCGATCGCGGTGGCCGTTTCGCCGTTTGGTTTTGGTTCGTTCATAAAATCATTTCGGCGTCCGACACAGACGCCCTACAATCAAATCAGACATCTTACCCGACACCTTGCGGCACGACTTCCTTCAAGTGTTTCACATTTTCTGGGGCAGTACCATGATGCTCCACGTCGGCGCCTTCGCGCGGGATGTATCGCGCAAGGAAGGATTTGCCCTTGAATACGCCGTCCAAAATTTCTCTCACCCGAAAAGTGAGGCCATCGGTTTTGGTGAAACTGGTAATTTTCGGTTCGCAATAGCGAGCGCGCAAAATCGTGGCGAGCTGACCGAATCCGTAAACGCCCTGGTCATTCATCTCGACGGTAACGACACGCTTGAATTTCTCGAAGATTTTCTCGAGCCCGTTCGGCAATGGATGAAGATGGCGCAAATGTATCGCGCCGACTTTTTCTCCCTGGTGCCGCGCCAGTGTGACGGCGTCGTGGATTGGTCCGTAGGTTGATCCCCAGCCGACCATCAATGTGCCTTCGTGATCGCCGTGAATTTCGGGCACCGGAATTTCTTCAGCGAGCTTGCGCAATTTGTTGCGACGCTTCGCCGTCATTGCCATGTGCAGCTTCGGGCTGCCGGTTGGATGACCCATTTCATCGTGTTCAAGTCCGGCGAGCAGCGGGTACTTTCCATCAAGAATGCGCGTGCCTGGCGCCACGTGCTGTGTGATTTGATCGATCGGATACGGCTTATGCGTCTGCCGTGGCGTAAGGTCCGGCTTGGGATCGACCATCAACTTCGCGAGATCGGGTTCGTCGAACGCCTCGATTCGCGTCGCGAGCGATGTGTCGCTCAAGATGAAAACCGGAGTGCTGTATTCTCGCGCGATCCGTGCGGCTTCAATCGCAATATAGAAACAATCTTCCACGCTTGCCGCCGCCAGCACGACTCGCGGGCTGTCGCCGTGACTGCCGAAGATCGCCTGATGCAAATCACTTTGCTCGACGTTCGTAGGCAAACCTGTGCTTGGTCCCCCGCGCTGAATGTTGCAGATGACGAGCGGGATCTCAGCCATGGACGCCCAACCGATCGCTTCCGCCTTAAGCGAAATGCCCGGACCGGCGCTGCCCGTCACCGCAAGATATCCGGAGTATGAGCAACCTAGCGCGATCGAAACCGCAGCCAGCTCGTCCTCGGCTTGCACAAAAATGCCGCCATACTTCGGCAACTCGCGCCGCAGAGTTTCCATTATGGATGACCAGGGCGTAATCGGGTAGCCGGCGCCGAAGCGCACGCCGCCCGCGATCAGTCCGTAGGCGATCGCCTGGTTACCGTCCATAGTGATCTGAGCCCGACCACTAGCCCTCGGGATGTGCTCGAATCGATAGTGCTTCGTCAGCACATTGCCAACCGGGTAAGCGTACCCGGCTTGGAAAGCCATGAGTGCCGTGTTCACCACGCTCTCATCTTTGCCGCCGAATTTTTCGGTGATGATTCTCTTCAGTTTTTCGACATCGAGATTGAAAATCTTTGAGATCAGTCCGAGCACGAAAATGTTTTTCCCCTTGTCCTTGGCCGTGCCGCCGAGCGCTTCAACGGTTAGTCCAGTGATCGGGACGCCGACATAAAAGAAACGTTTATCGTCCAGGTTCGGCTCGACGTTGTCGGAATCATAAAGCAGAACGCCGCCCTCGCGCAGGAAACCAAGGTGGTCCTGGTAACTATGCTGGTAAAATGCCACCAGAAAATCGGCTTCATCACCAGCCGATAACACTTCGCCGGAACCGATGCGCACCTGAAAAATTGATGGACCACCCGAGATCGTTGCCGGGATGGTCATGTAGGTCATGACGTCGTGCTCGCTGCGTCCTGCCAGGCGGGCGAGGAACGCGCCGGCGGTTTGAATTCCATCCTGTGAATTACCTGCGAGGCGGATCACCGCGTCCTGAATGCTTTCAGGCCGCAGATCGGGTCTGTCGGTGTTCGGCGCGGCGGTCGTTTGTGCGGCAGTATCGGGTGCTTGGCTCACGGGATTAGAAAATTAACAGACTTGGAGCAGCATTCCACCGCCAATTGAAGGATCGCGGCGCGCCCGGCGGTCGCGCCCTTCCAGGGTTGCTTTGTTCGTTTGCGCTTGGCAATGCGATCCATAAGCTGCGAGTCACTCGGAATTTTCAGGAGGTTTTTATGACTGATACTAGAGTGATCGAGGCGCGTCAGGAGGAGTTCGTTGGAAAAGTGGTCGAACAGATCAGTGGCACAATGACGACGCTGCTCGCAGCAATTGGCGATCGGTTGGGATTATTCAAGAATCTGGCGGAGCAGGGGCCTGCGACATCGGCTGAGTTCGCGTCGCGAACCAAGTTGAACGAGCGCTATCTGCGTGAATGGCTGGGAGGCATGGCCACTGCAGGTTATCTGAATTACGACGCACCTACAAAACGCTTCAATTTGCCAGCCGAACACGCGCCTGTGCTGTCGCAGGAGAACGGCCCATTTTTTGTTGGCGGCATATATCAGATGCTGCCAGCGCAAGCCGGAGTATTCGACGAGGTTGTAAGTGCGTTTCGTCGTGGTGGCGGCGTTTCTCAATCACACTACAGCGAGATGATGTGGGAAGGCCTCGAACGGCTCACCTTCACATGGTTTGAGAATTTGCTCTTGCAACAATGGATCCCCGCCATGCCTGACGTAAAAGCGCATCTTGAACGGGGCTGTGACGTGGCTGATGTGGGATGCGGACGGGGACGCGGTCTCATCAAACTGGCGCAGGCGTTTCCGCGATCCCGTTACGTGGGGTACGACAACTTTGGCCCGACCGTTGCGCGTGCGACAGCGAATGCGCGCGAAGCCGGCGTGTCGGACCGCGTGAACTTCGAAGAGCGCGATGTCTCAAAAGGATTGCCGGCGCAGTTTGATGTGATCACGACGTTCGACGTCGTGCATGATGCCGTCGATCCACTTCAGTTGTTACGATCGATTCGTTCCGCGCTTCGGCCAGGCGGCGTTTATGTTTGTCTCGACATCAACTGCTCGGAGAAGCTCGAAGAAAACGCGAATCCTCTTGGCGCGATGTTTCACGGCGTAAGTGTGTTCTATTGCATGACCACTTCGCTCGCGAACAATGGCGCGGGACTCGGCACGCTCGGCTTTCATGAGGCCAAGGTTCACGAGCTTTGCGAGAAGGCCGGGTTCACCAGCGTGCGACGCGTTCCGCTGGAAAACCCTTTCAACAATTTGTACGAAGCGAAGCCCTGATAACGCGCTACTTCGTCGGGCTCGCTTCCTGCTTTGCAATCGTAGAGACGCCCAACAGTTCTATTGGGCCAAGTTTCTTTTCGGCGATCGTCAGGTCTCCGTATTTAATTTTTCCTTCGAAATCACAGCTGCCCGCCTGAATCTCTGTGATGGTCCCACCTTGGATCTTGAGATTGATCCCTTTTAGTGCGGTCACAATTCGCACTTCAAACTCGATTTTCTTAGGTAACGGCAGTCCAGCAATTCGTATCTCGATGTATGGATGATATTCGTTGGCTATCTCGTGTTCTGCGAGGTCCAGGACAATGATTTCGTCGGGTGATTTCCTGGATGCCTCCAGCGCTTCTTGAAGTTCCCTGGCCTTTTTCCAGGAAGAAACCAATAGATCGGGTAATTCAACGTTAAACAATTCGCCGATCTTCGACGTGAGATCGGGCATCGCGGCCGGCCATTTGATGGTCTTGATCTCGCGACCCAGGCGACTTTGAAACTCCTGCCATTTATTCGAAGGCGCGGCCGTCGCAGCCGGATCGGGAAATGAGAAAAGCGTGCGCAGGTTGAGAGATGAATTGTTCATTGTTTCTTCCTTCTCAGAATCGAGCTTGCTCCGTCAGTCTCGAGCCGGTCCTGGCCGGCAGATACATTGGGATGAAAATATAACCCGTATTTGATGGACAGATTCTCAGGGGGCTTCTGCGGGGCGTCCCAATCCGAGTGCGGATAAAACGCGAGTGGTCCTGCAATCACCGCTTTCGGTTTCCATTTCTTATATATGAAAGAAGCCAACCCCGCGATGACGAGGCCAACGGCGATATAGAGCCATAGCATTTTCGAAGGCCGCAAAGCTGGCGGTGGGGGCGGAATCGGCGTGATGGAAGGAATCGATGTTGGAACAGCTGTGGCGATTGGAGTGTAAGTAGAAGTCGGCGACGGTGTGATGGGAGTCGGCGAAGGTGTAATGGGAGTTGGCGAGGGTGTGATAGCAGCGTACGCCGTTGCGCTGGGTGTCGGATTTGAAGGTGGAATAACATCGACATCTTTGTCGATTGTTTTGCTCGGCATGACGCGATCGCGGTATGTCGAGGCAATTTCGACATGGACCGGGTAACTTCCGTTTCCGGATGTTGAGTAGGTATGTGTCGCTTGCCGCTCGGACATCCAATCAGTCCGGGTGCCGTCACCAAAATCGAAGCGGTATTGAAGATTCCAGCCGGGCGGTGGTGGTTGCCACAAGACGACTTCAAAAAGTACGGGCGTTCCCATCTCGACCGGTGGTGACGGGCTCACATTAATCGTCGGCTGGTTACGTGCTCCAGCGGTGATGTCTGGAATCGCCGGACGGAAAGGAGTGATGGCGCTTGGAGTGATATCTGGAATCGGCGGGCGAAAGCGAATGGGTGGGCTTGCAGTGATGTTTGGAAACGGTGGGCGAAAGCGAATGACCGGGCTTGCGGTGATCTCGGGAATCGGCGGGCGAAAACGAATGATTGGACTTCCAGTGATATCGGGAATCGGCGGTCTCCACGGTTTGATCGGGCTTCCTATAACATCGCTACGCGGCGGTTGCGGCGGTGTGATGGGGCTTGTGGTATCGTATCTAAGTGGTGGTTGCGTTGGAGTAGTCAGGCTTGCCGTGTTCTCTCTACGCGGCGGTCGCGTAGGCGTACTAGGACTTGCCGTGTTGTACCTACGCGGAGGTCGCGTCGGCGTAGTCGGGCTTGTGACGTCATCCATGCGTGGAGGTCGCGTCGCGGACGACGGGCTTGCAGTATTGTACGTGCGCGGCGGCGGTCGCGTCGATAGTGGGGTCGGGCTTGTGGGGTTGTACCTACGGGGCGGTGGCGTTGATGTAGCTACGCTTGTGGTGTTCTCCTTACGTGGCAATGGCGTCGGTGCGATGGGACTCGCGGGGTTGTACCGACGCGGCGGTCGTGTTGGTGGGGTTGGGCTTGCGATAACATCGTTACGCGATGCAGGTGTGCGGTACGCGTTGAACATTCTAGGATTACGCGGCAGTGGCGTCTGGGAAGGAGTTGGGATCTGAGAGTGAGCCGGCAACAGAACCAACAGGAACAGGACAGAAGCGATTGTGACTGTCCTTCGCGACTTGGAAGCTTCGGTCACAACGGGAGTCTCACTCACCGGGGACAGAGACTAACAAGACTGCGGCAGCATTTCCACCCGCAATACGTCACACGTCTGTAGTCGCTTTGCTGCACCAAGGTGCACGTCGCCCACACTGCGACGGCTACAGACGGTCGCGCTACTTTGGTACCGATTGAGATTCCGCCTTGGTGTCATCCGCACCGGGTGCACGATCGAGTCCGCGCCGTTTGAGCAATGGTTCGATGTAGGGATCGCGCCCGACGAAACTTTTAAATAACCCGAGTGCGTCAGCGGATCCTCCGCGCGAGAGTAACATGGCGCGAAAGCGGTCGCCGTTCTCGCGTTTCAATCCGCCGTGCTGCTTGAACCATTCGACCGTGTCGGCGTCGAGCACTTCACTCCAGAGATAAGAGTAATAACCTGCCGAGTAGCCGCCGGCGAACGCGTGTGAAAAATAGAAGCTGCGATAACGCGGCGGCACTGGCGGAAAGTCGACCCCCGCCTTGTGCAATGCTTCCGCTTCAAACGCGACTGCGTCTTTCGGAATGTCAGATGGACTCAGTTGATGCCACGCCTGGTCGAGTAGCGAGGCCGACAAGTATTCGGTCGTCTTGAATCCTTGATTGAATTTTTCCGCGGCTTTGACCTTGTCGAGCAACGCCTGCGGCATTGGTTCCCCGGTCTTGTAATGTTTCGCGTAATTGGCGAGGACTTCCGGCCACGGGGCCCACATCTCGTTTACCTGCGACGGATACTCGACGAAATCACGCGGCACACTCGTTCCGCTGAACCGCGGATATTTCACGTGCGAAAACATGCCGTGTAGCGCGTGCCCGAATTCGTGAAACGCGGTCCGCACTTCATCCTGAGTAAGCAGTGTCGGCTCGCCCGGCGGCGGCTTCGGAATGTTGAGGTGATTCGCCACAACAGGCTTCGTCCCGAACAAATCGTTTTGCGGAACGTAAGCATTCATCCACGCACCCCCGCGTTTGGACGGCCGCGCGTAGTAGTCGCCGATGAAAATAGCCAATGGTTTACCATCGCGGTCGTAAACTTCGAACACGCGAACATCCGGTTGATAAACCGGCAAATCGTGGCGTTCCTTGAACGTGAGGCCGTAAAGCTTTTCAGCAGCGTAAAAGACGCCATCAAGAATGACGTGGTTCAGCTCGTAATACGGGCGCACCTCCGATTCATCGAACGCATACTTCGCCTTGCGCACTTTCTCCGAGTAAAAATCCCAATCACACGCCGCAATTTTGAATTCGCCCTTCTCTTCATCGACAATTTTCTGCATATCGGCTGCTTCGCGTTTGGCATTGCCGACAGCAGGCGGCGCAAGGTCGGCCAGAAGCTTGTTCACAGTCGGCACATCGTGCGCCGTTTGATCTTCGAGCTGATACGCCGCCCAGTTCGAATAGCCGAGCAACTTTGCTTTCTCGGCGCGAAGCTGCGCGGTCCGCAAGACGATATTGCGCGTGTCGAACTCGCCGCCTTTGCTGTTGCGCCCGAGGGAAGTCTGCATGATGCGCTCGCGCAGTTGTCGATTTTCTAACGAGCCAAGCAGGGGCTGCCCGGTCGTGTTCTGCATCTGAATGACGAACTTGCCTTCCTTGTGCTCCGCTTTCGCGGCCGCGGTAACGCTGGCCATCTGGTTATCGGAAAGACCGGTCAGATCTTCCCTGCGATCGACGACGACCGAGGATGCGTTCTTTTCCTTCAAAACATTTTGTTCGAATTGGGTCTGCAGAGTTGCCAGCTCGGCATTGATTTTTTTGACCTTTTCCTTGTCCTCATCGGAGAGCTTTGCGCCCGCGCGCACAAAATCTTTGTAGTAACGTTCGAGCAAATAGGCCGATTCCGGATCGAGGCCGAGTTCGCTGCGCTTCTCATAAAGCGCTTTAACTCGCGCGAATAACTTCGAATTCAAAAAAATCTCGTCATGGTGCGCGGCAAGCTTCGGCGCCATTTCTTTATCGATCTTCTGGCGGGTCGGATTTGTATCGCAGGCGTTGAGGCTCGAAAATGTGCGCTCGACGCGATCGAGCAATCGGCCGGTGCGTTCGAGGGCGACGATCGTGTTATCGAATGTCGGATTCTCAGAATTGTTTGCGATCGGCTCGATTTCCTTCAGTTGTTCACGCATTCCGGCTTCGATCGCCGGGACGAAATGCTCGTCCTTAATCTTGTCGAAGGGCGGGTATTGATATGGCAGGACGCTCTCGGCTGCGAACGGATTGTCCTTAAGATCGGCGGCGAACACAGCGGTGATTTGCGCAGCGTTGAGCAGCGCGCAAGCAAAGAACCAAAGACGCAGTGACATAAGGCCTAAACTTGTCGTCACGTAATGCCCGGATGCAAATGCGTGTTGTGCGAGGCGCGCAACACTGCGGGCGAGGCGCCCGCACTCCCCACGATGATTTTGAAAACTATGTCGTCGTCGGCAGACCGGCCGCTTTCCAGGCTTTCAAACCGCCGGCCATCGAGTGGACGTTTTTGTAACCCATTTTTTGCAGGGTCTCGGCGGCGAGTGCGGACCGGCCGCCGCCGCCGCAATGACAAATGATCATTGCGTTTGGGTCGGGAACTTTTTCTTCGATCTCTAGCTCGATTGTGCCGCGACTTATGTGAGTCGCGCCGTGAATGTGTGCTTCATCCCATTCGTCTTCATCGCGGACATCGATTACGACCGCGTCCCCGCTCTTTAATTTGGCACCAGCATCCTGCGGCGAAATCTCTGTTATGTGCTTCTTCGCTTCCGCGATCAGTTTTTGAAAACCGCTGTGTTCAGCCATCTCTGAACTTGTCCGCAGATTTCGCAGATTCACGCAGATTTTCAAAAGACGCCGCACGGCGGCGTGGCTACAGGATCGGCGGTCGGGACCGCCGCTAGCCAATCATCGGATCGAAGCAATCTGCGGAAATCTTGAAATCTGCGGATGATTCTATTCGTAGCGGGGCGCTTCGATGGGATCGAGGGCGCATCAGTAGCTGATTCCCTTCTTAGCGGCTTGGGCGTGAAGCGTGTCAGTCACTTTTTGATCGAAGGCGTCGCCTTTGCCTTCGGCCGCGAGACGTTTGTTTTCCGATTGAATATAGGCTTCGCGCTTCTTTGACACTTCGACGATTTGCTTTTGCAGATCGGCACGTTCGTCACGGGCTTTTGCGATGCGCTTTTGCAGTTCGCCCCGATCCAATTTTTGGAGCTCGGGCGAAAGTTGTTTCTGGTCGATCTCCTCGAGCTTAACCGTTTTGTCGTTAAGCGCGTCGACTAACTCACCGCGGCCCTGCACGGCTTTGCCGGTCTTGCTGTTGTAGCTGAGCCGATCGGCCATTGCGGAAACGGGAGCACTCGCCGCCACTGCATATTTCGCATGGACTTCGGCCTGCTGTTTGCTGTCGCCATAGGGAATAAGAGTGGTTCCGATGCGTTCGTTAAGCCGGCTCAACTCCTTATCCATCGGCGTTGAAATCACAGCAACGTTGCCCGATTGCGAAATGCCTACATAACTGCCTTCCGACAGTTTCGCGATTTCCTGCCAGATCGGCTTGGTCTCAGCCATCTCACCACACTGAATGGTATTAATGATGAGATCCTTTTTCGCTGCTTCCCGGCACAGATCCGGATACTTCGGGCCGTTCGGATAATCCATGTGCGGCGGCGCGTCTCCGACGAGAAAGATGATCTTCAGGACCTTGCTGTCGCTACTCCAGGGCATCTTGTGAATGGCTTCGGCAAGCGCTTCGTTCACGCTTTCAGGTGTATCGCCACCGCCACCGGCCTGGAACTCGCGCAGATGTCCGTAAATGGCATCGATGTCATCTGTGAGACTGAACGATTTCACGACGTATTCATCGCCGCGATCCCGGTAACCAATGAGCCCGAGCTTTAACTCCGGCGTTGGTTGCGCGCTGATCATTTCATTGGCTATCGACCAGATCTTTTGTTTCGCGCCTTCGATCAAACCTCCCATTGAACCGGTTGTATCGAGAACAAAACAGACTTCGATACGCGGTTTCGATTGAGGTGGTGGCGCAGTCTTGGCGATCGACGATTGCCAGAAGCCGAGCATTGCAGAGACAGACAAGATTATCGGCAGGATGCCGATGCCACGAGTGGTTAGTGTTTTCATTGGATTGTTATTCAGCGATTTCATAAACGGTGTCGCCGAGCGTGAGCACGACGTTTTGACCTAACGCCAGCCACGGGCCGGCTTCGGGATGTTTTGACAGGAGGTTGAAGTATTCTTCGGAGTTAAATTGCACGCGCTGGCGTTTCGTGGTGTTCTGCGCGTTTGAATCGATCCATTGATTTCCGTTTTGGAAAAATGCGCGCCCGTTCACGAACCTGGATTGTTGGGTGTACTGGCTAAGGCGCGCGGTTGCCGGGGTCTCAGTAGGAGCCGCGGCAGCAAATCCCCGCAACGATTCGGAGCTACCGGATGCAATCGATGCCGGCGCCTGCTGCGCAAACTTGAACGCGTTCTGGCTACGCGCGTTGGCAACGCCGTCCTCACCTTCCTTGTTGTCCTTGAATCCGGTCCAGGCCTTGGCGACTTCGGCGCGTGTCGTTGTATCGGCGCTCATGTTCTGCATGGATCGATCAGCCATCGGCACGCGCCGGCGATCTTCGTCCTCGACGATCAGATAAGCGGTGTAAGGCGTAACGATTCCGTATTTCCGGGCCAGCTCAGTTGTTTCATCGCGAAGCTCGGCGGTTTCGCCGTGGATGCGGATTTCATCGAGGAGAAACCCGACACGGCGTGTCGCCCAAAGCCGCGGCACGTATTCGTCGGTCGTCTTGCGATCATCAAAATGCAGCTTGTAAGTAAACGTCTGTTCGCGGCCGCCGACGTTGCCGGTCAGCTTTGCTTCCGCATCGCCGGCGCCGATATATCGACCCGCCACCACCAATTGGTCTCCTTTGAAGAGATCCGGCAGATCTGCCGGATACATTTTGGCTATGCGAACACCACCGCTCAGATCCAGCTTTAGATTCGTTAGGGCGGGTTCTTTGATTCGCGTGTAGAAGTTTGAGACTTTGAGCTCGAGATCTTCCTTCGCGAGCACGTATTGGCTGAAGGCGCGCGTGCCTTCGGCGATTTGATCGAGCAACTGTGTATTTACGTCCGAGCCGATCCCGAATGAAAAGATCCGAACGCCACTCGCCTTTTTGATGTTCGCAACGATTTCGTCGGGATTGCGTGTTCCCACCGTGGGCAAACCGTCGGTTAAGAAAATGACAACAAATGGCCGATCGTTCTTGTCCGGTCGGACCTTGAGAGCGCTTTGCAACGCATCGGCGATTGCGGTACCACCGATTGGTTTGAAGTCGTCGACGAAACCGTTCGCACGTTTGCGATGATCCGAGTCCGCTGGTACCAACTCGTGGAAAAGCGGCTCAGCTTCCGTCGAGAAGCGAACGATCTCAAAGCGATCGTCGGCGTTGAGATTTTCTACACAAAATCGCAATGCTTTTTGCGCCTGCTGCAGTTTGGCGCCGGCCATTGAACCGGATGTGTCCACGACAAAAACGACGTCTTTGGCTGCTGGCTTTGTTTCGTCGTTAACCGTCGGCGCAGCCAGGAGCAGGAAATAGCCGTCGTCAGCGTCCGGTTTGTAAGTGATTAGTCGAAGGCCGACATCACGTGTGTCGGAGCTGTAGACGAGCTGAAAATCTGTGTCCGGCTTTTCGTCTTTGCTTTCATACCCAATGACGGCGCGGTTAGCGCCATCGCGCTTAATTTCAACTTTGTGGCTGGGCGAATAAATTGAGGCGAGCGGTTCCGCGCTCTTGAGCTCAATTTTCATGCTCAGATTCTTGATCGGCCGAGCGGAGAATTTCTCAGTGCTCAGCGGGTAGAGATAAGTGACCGTTCCGGCATCGGACCGAAGCAGTTCCGTATACGAAATCTTAATGGGCTTCCGGCTGCGCGGTTCGATCGGAAAGATGCGGACCTTGAAAAGATCGCGGCCGGCGTACTCGAGCAGCGCCGGATCGCGCATTTTTCTAACAATGTCCTCATAAATTCCACGCGCCTTGTCAGCCGGGAGCAACTCCGCGTCGACGCTCTTGCCGCCGATTTCCATGCTGAATTTGTCGATATGCGCCCCTTTCGGGACAGGGAACATGTAAAAGCCTTCGAGCCTTTGATCGTTAGGATTGTAGAACTCCTGGTCGATCGATGTGGCGGCAACTTGCCCATCAATTTTGACATTGACCTGATGACTCGTGACTTCGAGCGGGGCGAATGGGAAATGGCTCGGCGGAACGTAGATCGGACGCTCGACGACAATGAAACCATCTCCGCGAGATTGAGAAATGCCTGCGAGGAGGAAGAGCCCCATCGCTAACACCATTTTTTTGTTCATGGAGTATTAGTCGGGAACTCCTGGAAAATGCTCCCGGCGTGGAGAAACCTGCGGCATTCAACGATCCGAGGCGGACGTACTATTTTTGATCAGGAGGCCAGGCGCGACAGTCAGACATCGATAACATGCTCCGTCCGCGAGGTGTTGTGATCGACCAAGACCTTTCCGCCACCGCCACGCCGGTAGCTGCGGCGGATGTATCAGCTTTGGCGTCAGAAGCTCGAATGATCGCCGAATGCAGCGCGGGAAATACGGCGGCATGGGATTCTTTGTTCGATAAGTACTACGCGACGGTCGCCCGGTTTGTGTTTCAGCTCTCGGGCGATTTTAGCCACGAAGACACGGAAGAAATCTGCCAGGAAACATTTTTATCGGTGGTAAGAAATCTATCTTCATTTCAGGGTCGAAGCTCGTTTCAGACGTGGCTACTGCGGATCGCGGCCAACAAGGCGATGGATTATCGGGAAAAAACGCGAGCCGCGAAACGAGGTGGAAACGCTGTGCACATCTCAATCGATGCGGGTCGAACCGATGACGAACCGCCGATTGATCCGCCATCTGGAAATCCTGGTCCGGATACGTTGTTACAGATTACTGAGACCTCCCGGCTCGTGAGAGAAAGCCTCGATGGCCTTGGCGAGCCGTGCCGGGAAATCATCGAACTGCGGTACTTCGGTGAATTGAGTTATGATGAGATTGCGGCGGAACTGCGTCTTAATCCGAAAACGGTCAGCTCCCGCTTAAGCAAATGTCTCGATCGCTTGCTCATTATCGCGAAGGAAATTTTTCCACCGGACAATCGTTTGCCGTCTAATTTATAGAAGCATGGCGTCGGAACCAAAGAAACCCATTGAACAAATGCTCGAGGCGCTGGCAAAAGCGCGTCGCGCACAATTTGGTGACGACCCTAAAATGCCGAATCCAATGCGAGCACGTCTGCATGAGGAAATCGCGCGAGCGGGAGCGGCGGAAGAAGAAAACGTCGAGTCACGACCGTCATGGGTAACAATGTTCTGGCCACGACTAACAGTGGCGGCGGCGCTGGCAACATTGATCGTGCTCGTGTCGGCGATTTGGTGGAACCGATCGCACCCGCTTGGAGAGTCCGGCGATCTTGCGCTCCGTGACAGCACTGCTGCAGCGGGCAATGGACCAAACGCTGCGGTGCGTGCAGAGAACACTCTTGCGAAAGCTCCAGCGGTGAGCGCCACCGAACCAGTGAATCTTGCGGACAACAGTCAAATTAAGGTTGAACCCGCAGCGACGCCCGCCTCTGAAGCGGAAGCTTTAGCTTCTTCAACTGGCGTTGCACAAGGCCGCGCTCCGACCGAGTTGGCAAGACAAGTAACGAAAGATGAGATTGCCAGCGCGAAAATCCAGTCGGCACCCGCGGCTGCGCTTGCAGCCGGCGCGGATTCAAAAACCAAATCAGACACAATCGCAGCAGCGGCTCCTCCGGTCGCGCAACCGTCATTAGCCGGCAGTCTCGGCATGACGCAGCAATTTTCCCAACAATCGTTAGTTCAATCTTTCCGGAATAATTCGCAGGTAAGCGGCGCGGCGAATGTCTTGGATACGTTTCAAGTTCAGCAACAAGGAAGTGAAATTCGCGTAATTGATGCCGACGGCTCGACCTACACAGGTAAAATGGAGCAATTGGCTAACAACGCGGAGCTCGACTCACGCATCACCGCGCGACGCGACGCCGCGAAGCAGACGCGAAGGTACGCTGCTAAGGCCGCTCGTGAAAACGAATCGGCTACTGCTCCTCAATCGCACTTCCGGGCGACCGGATTCAACGTCAGTCTGAAAAAGACGCTCGTCTTCGAGGGCAATTACGCCCAGCCGCCGGTGCAACGTCCAGCTACGGGGACCCCTAACGACAGAGAGCGAGCGGAGCAAAGCCGAGACCAGGCGCGTATTGTTGGAACGGTGCGTGTGAATGGTGAAGCGCCGGTAGAGGTGGATGCGATAGCAGAGACACCGGAGGCGGGCGCAACGAAGAAGAGTGATAAATAATTAGTATGAACTGTCGAAGTGCAGGCTGGGAGGCCTGCACGACCTGTCAGGCTGGAAGCCTGAGTTACTACTCGTAGCGGAGGGCTTCGATGGGATCCAGCGCGGCGGCTTTGCGCGCTGGATAAAAGCCGAAGAAGACGCCAACGGCTGCGCTGAATAGGAATGCGATCACGATTGAACTAATGGAAATCAGCGTTGGCCAGTTGGCGTAAATCGACAGAACCCTGGATGTGGCGATGCCGCACACGATTCCGATCACGCCACCGACCGAACTCAGCGTTACGGCTTCGATCAGAAATTGTGTGAGAATATCGTTCCCGCGCGCACCGACAGCCATGCGCACGCCGATCTCGCGCGTCCGTTCTGTCACGCTCACCAGCATGATGTTCATGATGCCGATACCGCCCACGAGCAGTGACACGCCTGCGATTGCGCCGAGCAGCACCGTCATCACTCGCGAAGTGGCCGTGGCGGCTTCGGCGATTTCCTGTTGGGTGCGCACGGTGAAATCGTCGTCGCGGCCGGGACGAATGTTATGCCTTTGTCGAAGCAACGAGATGATTTGTTGCTGCGCGGCTTCGATCTGACGGTCGTCGCCAATTTGCACGTTGATGTTGCGCAACGTAGTGCCCCCGATCACGCGTTTCATCGCGCTGGTGTAAGGCATCACAACGATGTCGTCCTGGTCTACGCCCTGCGGGCTGAGGCCTTTCGGCGTGAGCACGCCAAGAATCGTGAACGGCACGTTCTTAACCCGCAAAATCTGGCCGATCGGATTTTCGTTGCCGTAAATTTCCGTCGCCGTCGTGCGGCCAATCACGCAAACTTTGTTCGCGCTGCGCACATCCTGTGCGGTAAACGGCACGCCGTCGGCCAGCGGCCATTGACGAATATCGAAGTAATCCGCTGATTCTCCGTAAATCCGGGTGAACCAATTTTGATTTCCAGCCGCCACCTGCGTCGTCGAAACAACTTCTTCGCTAACGCCGACTACACCGGGCACTTCCCGTCGAATGGCTTCAGCGTCTTCAATTTTCAACGTGCCTGCTCCGCCCCAGCCAGTGCGGATGCCGCTGGAGGTAGTGCTACCGGAAAAAATCAGGATCACATTTTCGCCGAGGCTGGCGATCTGTGATTCGACCTGTGCCTTGGCGCCGTTGCCGATCCCCACCATGGCGATGACCGCGCCGACGCCAATGATGATACCGAGCGCAGTAAGCACCGAACGCATTTTATTTCGGCGCAGTGCGCGGTAGGCAACATTAAATGTGGGACCGATGCGCATTACGCAGAAGTGGAGTGTGGGAGTATTGGAGTATTGGAGTATTGGAATGTCACATACGATTTCCTCATCACTCCACTACTCCATTACTCCAGTTTCTTGATTTCGGTTGCTGCGTTCGTCCGTTGCGGCACGACGTGATCGTCAAGAATCAACCCGTCGCGCATGATCACGTTTCGCTTCGCATAGGCGGCGATGTCCTGCTCGTGGGTAACCATAATGATGGTGATGCCGTGCTCGTTGAGTTGCTGGAAAATCGCCATGATTTCGATGCTGGTGCGGCTGTCGAGATTGCCGGTCGGTTCATCCGCCAGCAGCACCTCCGGATCGTTAATCAACGCGCGTGCAATCGCGACGCGCTGTTGCTGACCGCCGGAAAGCTGACTCGGAAAATGATCCTCACGACCCGCGAGCCCGACCGATGCAAGCACGCGATCCGCCTTTTCGCGGAGTTGCGCGTGAGAGAGATTCTTCGCGCTGTAAATCAAGGGTAGTTCCGCATTCTCGCGCGCCGATGTGCGGCTCAGCAGATTGAAACTTTGAAATACAAAACCGAGCTTGCGATTGCGAATCTCTGCGAGCTGATCGCGATCGAGGTCCGAAACGTCTGCATCATTCAGGAAATATTGACCGGAACTCGGCCGGTCGAGGCAACCGAGGATGTTCATGAGCGTTGATTTGCCTGAGCCGCTGGCGCCCATTAACGCGACGAATTCGCCTCGTTTGATCTCCAGCGAAACGCCGCGCACAGCGGGCACTTCCATTTCGCCGGTGCGATAGACCTTTTGCACGTCAACGAGCCTAACGAGTGCACCGTTATTCATACGCTGACGGTAGTCATTCCGAGCGAAGTCGAGGAATCCCGTGGCGGTGGCTTTAAGGTTTCATCGCGGGATGTCTCGACTTCGCTCGACATGACGATCACGGAAATCTTCGCTGGCCGCCGGAGAATGGATTCGCCGGCGTGGATGCAGGCTGGGATTTCGCTGCGATCTCGGCGGTTACAACGCGATCACCTTCCTTTAATCCTTCAACGACTTCGGTCACAACGCCGTCGCTAATTCCGGTTTTGATTTCCACCGGTTTGGGTCGGCTACCGGACAAAACGTAAACCGTACGCTCGCTCGTCGTCCGCTCGCGTCCACCCGCGCCCCGTCCACCACGCGACGATGGCGACCGTGATCCCATTTCGGCCGCCCCTGCTTCAGTGGGCCGATACCGCAGCGCGGCGTTTTTGATTTGAAGCACGTCGTCCTTGCGGGCGGCGACGATTGAAACATTGGCGGTCATTCCCGGTTTCAATTTCAAATCCGGATTGCTCACGCCGATCACTGTGTCGTAGGTGACGACATTCTGCACCGTGATCGGCGCATTCCGCACCTGCACAACTTTGCCCTGGAACGTCTGGGTTGGGAAAGCGTCTACAGTGAAATCGACGTCCTGTCCTACTTGTACGACGCCAACATCCGCCTCAGCCACATTTGAATCGATTTGCATCTTCGTGAGATCATTTGCGATTTGAAAAATCACCGGCGCCTGCAGACTGGCGGCAACAGTCTGGCCGACATCGACGCTGCGCGAGATCACCACGCCATCGATCGGGGAAGTGATCGTGCAGTGATCGAGATCGGCCTTCACTTTGTCCAAAGCGCCTTGTTTGATTTTCACATTGGCCTCGGCTTGATGCAGATTTGCCAGCGCCTGATCGAGGTCTGCCTGCGCCGACGTTTTTCTGGCAAAGAGATCCTGAGTGCGCTTGGCGTTCAACTTCGCCAACTCCAGGGCAGCCTGTGCGCTAGCGACATCGCCTTCGGCTTGAGTCACGGCGGCCTGGAAAAGCGCCGGATCGATCTGCGCCACCACCTGGCCGGCTTTGACCTGTGAATTGAAATCGGCGAACAACTTTGAGATGTTCCCGGAAACCTGGCTGCCCACCTGCACATTGAGCACCGGATTGAGCGTGCCCGTGGCGGTTACCGCCTGCGTAATGGACCCGCGGGTGACGTTCGCAGTCTGGTAAGTTGCAGCGCCGCCGGTTCGCAAATACCGGACAACAAACGCAATTAGCAACAGTCCGCCGATTGCGATAAGCCAGGGGAAAAAACGTTTCATTCAATCGACGGTTGACGGCGTTTGTAATCCATCCCGTAATGTCATTCTAAGCGGAGCGAAGAATTCCTGGTCATTTGTATTCAGTATCACAGAAAACAATCGAGATGTTTCGCTTCGCTCAACATGACAAGTCCATCTAAGGACGAGGTTCTATAAATCAATCACAGCCTAAGGTGATGCGCCGTTACATCGAAATCTATTCCATCATGCTGCGCAACTCGCTCATTCGCGACTTGAGCTTCAAGGCGAATTTCCTGTTGTGGATGGTGGTCGAAATTCTGTGGTTCTGCGGCCAAATCGTTTTTTTCAGCATCATTTTCGGAAATGTCGATCACATCGGCGACTGGACGAAGTGGGAAGTGGTGCTGTTGGTCGGCACACACCAGATTATCGCGCAGCTTTTCCAGGCGTTCTTTTTCGTGAACCTCGCAAATATCCCGGAGCTCGTGCGCATGGGAAAACTGGATTCTGTCCTGGTGTTGCCAATCGACAGCCAATTCGCGGTTTCCACAAAACAATTCGGACTCGACAGCATCGTCAACGCCCTGCTGGGCGCCGCGGTGGTGTGTGTCTCGTTGTCGAAGCTGAGCGTGGTGCCGAACGCGCTTTCTGTTTTGCTTTATGTTGTGGCGCTTGGTTTCGGAGTCGCCGTGCATTACTCCATCATGCTCGCCCTGGCTGCGGTGAGCTTTTGGATCATCCGCGCGCAGGGACTGGTTTATGGGTATTTCAACTTTCTCAATATCGCGCGTTATCCGGATGTCATTTTCCCGTGGCTTTTCCGCCTGGTTTTTGGCTGGGTGATTCCTGTGGTGATCATTGCGAACATCCCCGCGCGCCTGCTGATCAAATCCATGGGTCAACCGTTTCCTTTGATGCTGCATCTAATCATCGCGTCGACGATTGTGTTCTGGCTTTCTCGTGTGTTTTGGAAATTTGCACTGGGACATTATTCCAGCGCGAGCTCTTGATGGTTGTACGGCAACCGCTCCGGTTGCCGGGCAGAATTGGCAGGCGGAGCGCCTGCCCTACAATGCTAGGCCAAAGAGAGTCTGCCGCTTATTGACGAAAGCCGCCTCGACCGCGACGCTCGATTAGCTTAGGTAATCTCGGCGATGATCGTTGAAGTAAAAGTTCCCTCGGTTGGTGAGTCCATCACCAGTGGAGTCGTTTCCGCCTGGCACAAGAAGTCCGGGGAGTTCGTGAATGAAGGCGAACCGCTTTTCGCACTGGAGACTGACAAGGTCTCCACGGATATCGTGGCCGAAAAATCGGGCGTGCTCGAAACGAGAGTGCCCGAAGGCCAGGAGGTGAAGATCGGCGAAGTCGTTGCGGTGATCGACGATTCGAAGCAGACGTCGAAACAAGACAAGGAAGAAAAACCAAAAAAGAAAGAGCCTGAAGAAAAAAAGAAAATTCCCGAGCCGGAGAAAAAGCCAGCTGTAGCCACGGGCGTTGACCGCGGCGGGCCGGAGTCAGGGCTTCAGGCTACAACACTTTCGCCTGCAGTTCGTCGGATTCTGGAAGAAAGGAAACTCAAGCCGGAGAAAATCCGCGGCTCAGGCGAAGGCGGCCGGCTAACGAAAGGAGACGTGTTGGCTGCGGCAGAAGAGACCGACAACGCCAAATCTGTAGGGGAAGCTGATAGCTTCCCCGGGACGGCAGCGCCGTCCCCTACAGGAGCTGAAGCGTCCGCCGAAGCTCGCTTCATTCGCAAAAAAATGTCGCCCCTGCGCCGGAAGATCGCCCAGCAACTGGTGATGGCGCAGCACACCGCGGCGATTCTCACCACATTCAACGAATGCGACATGAGCACGGTGCAGGAATTGCGTCGGAGCAAGCAAGATGAGTTCACAAAAAAGCACGGGATCAAACTGGGTCTGATGTCGTTCTTTGTGAAGGCGGCCGTCGAAGCGCTCAAAACCGTGCCCGTCGTCAACGGCCGCATCGACGGCGATGATTTCATCCAACATAACTTCTACGACATCGGCGTAGCCGTTGGGACGGAACGCGGACTTGTGGTGCCGGTAGTGCGCGACGCGGATAAGAAAAGTTTTGCCGATTTGGAGCGCGACATCGCCGATTACGCTGGACGGGCGCGTGACGGAAAATTGAAACTCGAAGACCTCCAGGGCGGCACGTTCACAATTACGAATGGCGGTGTTTACGGCTCACTCTTCGCCACTCCGATTTTGAATCCGCCGCAGAGCGGCATTCTCGGAATGCACAAAATCATGCCACGCCCAATGGCAATGGACGGGAAAGTGGAGGTCCGCCCGATGATGTATCTCGCGCTCAGCTACGATCATCGTGCCATCGATGGCAAAGAAGCAGTTACTTTCCTCATTAAAGTGAAGGAGTGCATTGAGGATCCGAAAAAACTCTCGCTGGATTTTTAGAGCAAGCCTGTCATTGCGCCTATTTGATTAACACCTGGCTTTAGCCAGGTGCTCCGGGCTGTGGAATGAACGAGCTGTTTTAACGGCTTTCCCGATTACGGACTCAGAAAAGCTGTTGAAACAGCTATGTCGGTTTTTCAGCGGGCGTACACCGGGCTGAAGCCCGGTGTTAATGGGAAGAGCTGAGGGCAGTTGCGTCTGCGATTCTTTTCGCGAATGCTGAGTGACAAATAGTTATGGAAAAATTTGACGTTGTTATCATTGGCTCCGGACCGGGAGGCTATGTTGCTGCCATCCGCTCAGGCCAGCTTGGGTTGAAAACCGCCCTTGTCGAGAAATGCAAGGAATTGGGCGGCACCTGCCTGAATGTGGGCTGCATCCCGAGCAAAGCGCTTCTTACCTCGAGCGATCATTTCATGTTCGTCAAAAAAGAGGCGGTGAAGCACGGCATCGTGATCGACGGCGCGCGCGCCGATCTCGCAAAGATGCAGGAGCGCAAGAACAAGGTTGTAAAGACATTCAACAGCGGTGTGCGCTCGCTGATGAAAACGAACAAGGTGACGGTGATCGAGGGCCTTGGCACAATCAGCGCACCGGGAAAAGTTTTAATCAAATCGTCCAGCGGCGAAACACAGGAGGTCGAGACAAAAAATATTGTCATAGCCACTGGCAGTGCGCCGGTGGAATTGCCATTCGCGAAATTTGACCGGAAAACAATCGTCAGCAGCACGGAAGCTTTGGAGTTCACCGAGCCTCCAAAGAAACTTGTGGTTATCGGCGCTGGTGCAATTGGCCTTGAACTGGGTTCCGTCTGGAACCGGCTCGGTTCGGAAGTGACTATGCTGGAATTTCTGCCGCGCATTGCGCTCGGGTTCGATCTTGAACTGTCGAACCTGCTTCAGCGTTTGCTCACCGCTCAGGGCATGACTTTCCACCTCGAAGCAAAAGTCAGTGCCGTAAGTGTGAATGATGGCCACGCGACTGTGACTGCAACGAAAGATGGCCAGGAACTGAAATTCGACGCAGACAAAGTGCTCGTTTCCGTCGGTCGTCGTCCGTTCTCAGATGGATTGGGCGGAGCAAAAACGGGCGTCGCGTTGGATGAAAAGAAATGCATCAAAGTGGACGAGCATTACCGCACGAATGTCGAAGGCATTTACGCCATCGGCGATGTGATCGCGGGGCCCATGCTGGCCCACAAAGCTGAAGACGAAGGGATCGCTTGCGCGGAAATCATTGCGGGCAAAGCCGGCCACGTGAACTACGAAGCCATTGCCGGAATCATTTACACCAATCCCGAACTGGCGGGCGTTGGTCTCACGGAAGATCAAGCCAAGGAGCAGGGGATTGAGGTGCGCATCGGTAAATTCCCGTTCCGCGCCAACAGCCGCGCGATTAGCAGCGATGACGTCGAAGGAATGGTCAAATTCGTCGCCGACGCCAAAACCGATCGCATTCTCGGCGGGCACATTTTGCATCATGCCGCTTCGGAGTTAATCGCTGAAGCCGTTTCAGTCATCGAATTCGGAGGAAGCTCCGAAGACATTGGGCGCACCACCCATTCTCACCCGACCTTAAGCGAAGCCGTCAGAGAAGCTGCGCTCAACGTCGAAAAACGGGCGTTGCACATCATTAACCGCTGAACGCGCCGCTTGCGCTTGTCGGCCCGAGGCGGCCCGTCTCCATGGAGCCGACGCGCCCTCGCGTCGTATTTCCAGGTCGGTACAAATCATCTGGCGTTCTGCGCGTCTCGTCGCCGAATCACCCACAACGTCACGAGCGCCGACGCAGCGCAAATGATTGCGCCAAACCCGAGCGCCAACGGTGTGCCTGCGAAATGCGCAACGGCTCCGGCTTCGAGGCTGCCGAGGGGAATCATGGCGCCGAACACGAGCGACCACACGCCCATGACGCGTCCTCGCATTTCGTCTGGGACGATGGTTTGCAGCACAGTGTTGGAAGTTGAAAAAAACAGCAGCATTCCAAATCCGGCGGCGAACAGGAAGACGAGCGCGAGTGGAAAACTTTTGCTGAACGAAACCGCCAACATCGCTATGGAAAATAACCAGACCCCGCCCAGTGCGATTTTACGCGGTGCGAAAAGATGTCCAAACGTCGCGACCAGCAGTGCGCCAACAAGCGCGCCAACTCCGCTCGCAGACATCAAAATCCCATAACCATTTGCGCCACGTCCGAGCACATCGCGTGCAAACGCGGGCATCAGCACCGCATACGACCAGCCGAAAACGCCGACTGCTAGAAAGAGCAGCAAGATCGTGCGCACACGCGGATGTTTGGTCGCATACAAGATTCCCTCCCACGCGTGCTCGCCGGCTGAAACGATCTCGATTTTCCGCTCGAAAATCGGCAGACGCATCATCCATAAACCCGCAATTACGGCGATAAAGCTCAGGCCGTTCAGGAAAAAGCACATCGCCACACCGACAGCGCCAATCATCAAGCCGGCCACCGACGGTCCGACGACGCGTGCGCCGTTCACGATGGAGCTATTGAGTGAGATCGCGTTCAGCAAATCTTCGCGACTGGTCATTTCGACCGTGAACGCTTGGCGCGCCGGCATATCGAATCCCATCGAAATTCCGTTGAGCGCGGCAACGACGATGATGAACAAAGGCGTCGCGAATCCCAGCCACACACCTGCAGCGAGCAGAAACGCACAAATCATTTGAGCCGCTTGCGTCACAACGAGGATCGATCGTTTCGGATACAGATCAGCCAGCGCGCCGCCCCAGATCGATGAAAGCATCATCGGCGCAGATCCAACCGCCGACACCACGCCGAGCAGAAGCTTTGAGTTTGTGATTTGGTAAACGTACCAGCTCATAGCGGTCTGCTGCATCCACGTGCCGGTGAGCGAGACGAGCTGGCCCCAGAAGAACAGCCGATAATTGCGATGCCGTAACGCACGAAATGTGTGCCGCCAAGTGATTCCGCCCACGGGCATACGCCGCTGCCGGCCGCTGATGTCTTCCGGCACGCGCGCAGTTTCTGTAGTTCGCGTGGGCATCACTCATCATGGCTGGCAAGAGTGCGAATTGCAAAAATCGCATCTTTTCGTGTGCTACGTTTCGTCACTGAATGGAAAGCACAGAGGCAATTCTTCTTCGGAAACGAAAATTCAGCGACACAACGCTGATCGTCTCGTGGTGCACGGAGCTAATTGGGTGCGTTCAAACGATTGCTAAAGGCGCGCGACGTCCGAAAAGTCCATTTGCGGGAAAACTCGATCTGTTTTTTGAGGCTGAAATTTCGATCGTGCGGAGTCGCAAAACCGATCTGCATACGCTCGCGGAAGTCGTCCTTAAAAATCCGTTCGCTGGAATTCGCAGCAATTATCTGCGCACGCAGACGGCCGCCTACTTTGTTGAGTTGATTGAGATTTGCACCGAGCGCGATCATCGCGAGCCGGAATTATTCGAGTTGTTGCGCCGTGCTTTCGGTTATCTCGATAAAAATAATCCGAATGCACGCGCAGTCGCGCATTTCGAGACTGAGCTGGCGCGTATCGCCGGCGTGCACGGCAGGAAACCTGTAGGGGACGCCGTTAGCGTCCCAAGGGAAGCTGTCAGCTTCCCCTACAGTGCGGCCTCTGCCTTGGGGAATTTGTTCGGGCGATTGCCGCTTTCCCGCACGTCACTCTTGAAAACACTCGCGACCGAGGCGAAACAGAATGCGAAATGAGGTTCCAAATTGTCTAGCAAATGCCGGTGTCATGTTGAGCGAAGCGAAACATCTCTGGCTATTGCTGGATTCAAAAGAATCAGAGATTCTTCGCTTCGCTCAGAATGACATTATGAAGTGCTTTGTAGGCAATATTATCGCACTGATCGTGATCGCCGGGCTCGGCGCCGCCGCTTCAGCAAAGGAGACCTACAAGTTCGATCCGTCGGGATCGACGATCGGGTTTAGTGTGCATCAATTCCTCGGCACGACTCTCGGCAAATTCACAAGCTTCAGCGGCAGGATTGAAGTCGACCGGGAACACCCAGAGAATTCCTCGGTCACTGCGCAGATCGACGTCCGGAGCATCGATACTCGCATCAAAAAACGCGACGATCATCTGCGCAGCGCGGAATTTTTTAATGTCGAGAAATTTCCCCGGATGACGTTTAAGAGCCGCAGCGTAAAACGCACCGGCCCGCAAAGTGGCGACATCCTTGGCGACTTAACAATGCACGGCGTGACGAAGCCGATCACGCTTCACGTGAAACTGCTTACCCCGATTAATGAAACTGGTCGGACGCGTTGGTCTGTGACGACTGAGCCGATCACGCGTCGAGACTTCAATTTGATGTTTACTGCAGCCGCCGAATCTGTCTCCGGCATCAGCCAGACTGTAGCGATCAATATTGAGATCGAAGCGAAACGCGCAGAGTAAATCAATGGCTTTTATGCCGAGCGATATTCAAAGCACGGTCATCCTGAGCGGATCCCGCGTACGCGGGAGAAGTCGAAGGACCCTGGGGAATTATCATCGGTTGTGTCATGGGATTCCTCGACTTCGCTCGGAATGACAGACTGATGGAAATCGTACCCCTCGGAGATTCCGCGCTGATCGTCCGCGTGCGGGAGCAATTTGAGGATGCGCCTGACGAAACGCTGGACGAAGTCCTCCGAGTATTTCAATTGCTTCAACGCGCGGCGATTCCGGGCGTGATTGAGGTTGGTCCGGCTTACACCAGCGTTGCCGTTTTCTTCGATCCTATCGCTATTCTCAAGTCGAATGGCGCAGCGAATGGGGTGTTTGATGAGCTCGCGACAAGAATTCGAAGCGCGATTATTCCTGCTCCCAGGCGTCGTCGCCGCCGGACTGCAGAGCGCACTCCGCGTGTAACCGAAATTCCCGTCTGTTATGATGCGGAATTTGGGATCGACCTGGATCGCGTAGTTGGACACACAAAGCTTTCCGAGCGCGAAATCGTGGATCTTCACAGCACAGGCGAATACCGCGTGGCCTGCATTGGCTTCGTTCCTGGTTTTACATTTCTGTCGGGGTTACCAAAGAATTTGGCGACGCCGCGCCGCGATGTGCCGCGCAAAGAAATTCCTCCCGGTTCGGTTGGCATCGGCGGTGCGCAAACCGGAATCTATCCGCTGCGTTCTCCGGGCGGATGGAATTTGGTTGGCCGGACTCCGCTAAAGCTTTTCGATCCGATTAAAGATCCGCCGACTCTTCTGTGTCCCGGCGATCGAGTGCGCTTTCGAGCAATTACACGCGAGGAGTTCGAGTCGTTAAAAAAATGAAAGCATTGTCATCCCGAGCGAAGCGCAGCGCAGTCGAGGGATCCCGCGGCGTCGCCATTGGCTTCCACACCGGGATTCCTCCACTTCGGTCGGAATGACAGCAATCGTACAACGGGCAGGATTTCTAACCTCGGTGCAAGATCTAGGCCGCGCGGGTTTCCGCCAGTTTGGCGTTTCGACTAGCGGCGCGCTCGATTCGTTTGCGTTGCGTGTCGCGAACCTGCTGGTTGGAAATGATGAAGGCGCGGCCGGACTCGAAATCACGCTCGGCGGTTTGCAGTTGCAGTTTGAAGATGAGCAAATCGTTGCCTGGTGCGGTGGCGAATTCGATGTCCAGATTGGATCACGGGTATTGCCGGCCGGACATGTCGCGCATTTGCAAGCTGGTGACGAATTGAAATTTAGTCGCACTCAAATTGGCTGCCGATGCTGGCTCGCGATTTCGGGTGGAATCGATGTGCCCGTCGTTCTTGGTAGTCGCTCGACCGATTTGCGCGCCAATTTCGGTGGATTCGAAGGGCGCGCTTTGCGTGATGGCGACGTTCTGCTGCTTGCTCCCCGATCGGGGTCATCCGCCTTCGCTAAAGCTACTGCGGACAAGTTGGGCCCGGCTTCAGGAATTTCGTCGTGGACCGCACCACACGATTGGGCAAGCCCGGCAAACCGCCACCCGAGTTTGCGTTTCATCCGTGGCGTGGATTGGAGTCGCTTCGACGATGTAACGATTCAACGATTCACGAATCACGAATTCAGCGTTTCACCAGATTCGGATCGTATGGGAGTCCGCCTTGATGGTCCGGAACTAAAACGCGAGGACGAAACCGATCTTATTTCGGAAGCAGTCGCGCCCGGCACAATCCAGGTCCCCCCAAGCGGTAAACCGATTTTGCTTTTGGGAGATTGCCAAACCATCGGCGGATACCCAAAAATAGCTCACGTGATCTCGGTCGATCTAGGCGTTGCGGCGCAACTTCGTGCCGGTGATCGCGTTCGTTTTTCCGAAGTGTCGTTACAAGATGCGCATCGGCTGTTAATGGAACGC
>DASXHS010000061.1:0-3076 GCA_036488345.1 Candidatus Udaeobacter sp. | reverse complement strand
GCCACGACTATCGCAAACTTTTTTTAAATATGTCGTTCG
This sequence comes from Candidatus Udaeobacter sp., assembly GCA_036488345.1. Lineage (GTDB taxonomy): Bacteria > Verrucomicrobiota > Verrucomicrobiia > Chthoniobacterales > UBA10450 > Udaeobacter. Next base: position 3,037 of record DASXHS010000061.1, on the reverse strand, counting down.
TGAGCGTGATAGTCAGGTTCCGCATGTCTTCCACGGCCTGCTGACGCACGTCCTCGTCCGTGGCATCGCGGAATTCCGCCCAATCTGAATTGTCGAGTTCATGATGCTTACCTTCGTGCATGAAGTGCGTTATCGCAGGACGACCCAGCTTGTCCTTTGGGGCGGACTCGTAGAAGCGCACCATGTGCTCATGGACATGTTGTGCCTTCTCAAAGGAGTCGGGATGTCTTGCAATCAACAGACCCATTAACCAAGCGATTGCGCGTCGAAGGCCTTGAAACTCGACTAGATCAACAATGCCAGTCGCTAGCCGCGGCCAATATCGCGACAGCATGCTATCGACCTCGGATAGCATCTGCTCGCCAATGAACGACCTCATGCCATCGCGTGGGCGAGGTGAGTACAAAAATTGTTCTGCTGCAACATTTCGGATGCTAGCTCGCTTCGTTTCCAGACTGTCGGTGTGGCGACGCGAAAATATCCAAACCTGTTCGCTGTCGCGCTCTTGCCCGTCTCGTATCGCGAATTGCTTCAGGTAAAATTGCGGTACCCAGTGTTGATTCTTAGGGGGCTTAGCAGGCGTCGTCCTCGCACGCATTTTGCAAGTTACTCCGAACCTTAGTGGGCGTCACACCCACAACGCGCCCGAAAACTTGCGCGAAATCGCTCGGGATGGTGTAGCCGACTTTGCGCGCGATCATCGGGCTGCGCGAGGTGCGTGTAATCCACTCGCTCGGCTTCCAATTCTCTCGAAATTGCCTCTTCGCGTACTTCCAAATTCTTACCGCGCGCACCTGACGCCTTTAGTTGGCGTGCAGGCTCCGAGGATTCGTTAGGCTAAAACTGATCGCCGCCCTTTTGAATGCTAACCTTTCGGCCACGCACGGAGTGCGATTTGCGCGACGCGATAAAGTTGATCGCGACTGGCGCCACCAGCTGCCTGGACTGCCATTCCGCGCACGACAGTCATCACGTAATGGGCCAGTTCGGCTGGGTCAGCGTTTTTCGGAAGATCGCCTTCGCGCTTTGCTCGTTGAAGGCGGCGACGCAATGCAACTTCCGCCGCCGCCCGCCGCGCAGCCACTTCCTTTCGAGCTGACGCAATTCCGCACGCCAACGCGCCCTGGACCAGCAGGCATCCTGCCGGACTCCTGGGATCTTCCGCCATCCGGGCCGTGCCGAGGAATATTTGTTCGACCACATTTCTCGCCTTCGGTAACGCCAGAGCTTTACCGAAAAAGCCGACCGGGCCGTCCATGTATCGATCGAGAACTTTTCCAAACAGCTGCTCCTTGTTGCCGAACGCGGCGTAAAGACTTGGTCGATTGATTCGCATAGCCCGGGTGAGATGGGAGAGGGAAGCGCCTTCGTAACCTTTGGCCCAAAAAACGTGCATGGCGCCATCCAGGGCCACGTCGGGATCGAAGGCGCGCGGTCGTCCAAGCTTGGTAGCGGTTTCTTGTTTCATACCGATAGGTAAATAAACCATTTGACAGTCGGTTTGTCGAGACCGAAGTGATTTTATATCAATCGATACACAATGAATACAACTTCGAAAGACAGCCAGCCCAATCCCTTTCAAAGTATCTTTGATGAACAGAAGGCGTATTTTCAGACTAACGTCACAAAATCCTACGAGTGGCGCATCGCGCAGCTTGACCGCATGGCGCGGATGCTGATCGAGAACGAAGCCAGCTTCCAAAAAGCTGTCGCCGCGGATTTCAAGACGGCCAAACAGGAATATGTGTTTGAGACATTGGCGTGTATTGGCGAAGTCGAATTTCAGAAGAGCCAACTGAAGAGCTGGATGGAGCCAGTCGCTGCGCCCGTTCCAAGCTTCCTGGCCAAAACAGGCCACAAAGCCATCGTCTACCGAGAACCATACGGCGTGGCGCTCATCATCGGCCCGTCCAACGGTCCTTTGTTACTGCTTCTTCGCCCGGCGATCGCCGCACTGGCGGCTGGCAACACCTGCATGCTCAAACTGAGCGAGGCGCTTACGAATACTTCGGCCCTGCTCCTGGAGCTTGTCCCGAAATATTTCGATCCGCAAGCAGTGATCGCGGTGCCTGGCGGTCGCGAGGAGAACACCGAGCTCTTGAAGTTGCCATTCGATTTCATTTTTTTCACCGGCAGCACCAATGTGGGTAAGGTCGTCGCGCGGGCGGCCGCGGAAAACCTGACACCGGTCCTGCTTGAACTCGGTGGGATGAATCCGGCGCTGGTAGACCAGACCGCCAATATACCCGGCGCTGCGAAGAAGATTGTTTGGGGCGCGATGGCTTGGGGCGGCCAGTGGTGCACGTCGCCAGGCTATGCGTATGTCCATGAGTCCATCGCAGATGCCTTCGTCGCAGAAGCCAAGAAGGCCCTTGTCGAACTCTATGGTGATGATCCGAAATCCAATCCCGATTATTCGCGCATCATCAATGCGCACGCGGTTTCGCGGCTCGCGTCGCTGATCGACCCCGCAAAGGTGATCGCCGGCGGCAAGTCGGATCCAGACGCGCGCTACCTCGATCCCACGCTTCTTTATCCCATTACTTGGGAAGACAAGATCATGGAGGACGAAATTTTCGGGCCGATCCTGCCGATCCTTACTTATAAAACGCTCGACGAAGCGTTCGGCCACATTGCGTCGACGCCACACGCGCTTGCAGCGTTCATTTTCAGCCGCGACCAGAAGACAATCGACCGATTCGTCGGCGAATTATCGTACGGCGGTGGCGCGGTAAACCAGGTCAACATCGAACTGTTCGTAGAAAGCATGCCATTCGGCGGAACAGGGCCGTCGGGCATGGGACACTACTACGGCAAATACGGTTTCGACACGCTCACTCACGCCAAATCGATGCTGATTTCGCCGCCCGATGTGGCAATCGACCATCTTTTTCCGCCTTACACCGATGAGAAAGACGAGGTGCTTAACCAATGGTTTCAGTACTAAACTTATGGCCTTGTCACGTTTGAAATCGGTGGCCGGTGTTACAATTCCGGATACGGCACTGTGTAATGCCGCTGTCGACCTGTTGGAGTC
>DASXHS010000042.1:0-1660 GCA_036488345.1 Candidatus Udaeobacter sp. | reverse complement strand
TCGAGCCGCAGTCCTGCAATCACAGCGAAGGTGTGGCCCTCGCGCGCGTAAATGGTGATCCATTTGCCAGGACCGCGCTCGCCGTAGCTGCGAAATTCGGTCGAGCTTATTGGAGAAGCGAGCAAACCGGCGGCGCCGAGCGCATAGGAGATCGTGCCTGAACAATCGTAACCGCGATCATCAAATGATTTGTGACCGCCACCGTACCGATAGGGTTTGGAGCGAAGTTGATTGGCCGCCCAGATTGCCCGTTTCACTGCAAGCGGCGCATTTTTTGGCGCAGCAGCACGGCCGAAACGGAGACGCGCCGCTTTTCCCGACACACTGGGTCCGGACGTTGGAAAGAGATCGGCCGATGCCGACGCAACCATGAATGCTAAAACAGCGATTCCGAGCAGGACCTGACGTTTAACCGGATTGATAAACTCCTCCGGAACCGTCTTGTATGAAGGAGAACGGCAGATGAAAAGAAAAATATTTTAGGAACTTGTCTTAAGGAATGACGGATTCCCAGCCGTCATAATTATGCTGCGGGTGCCCAAGCCGTCGTTCCTAGGCATAAAATCTTGTGATAAACTCGCAGCATGACCCGCGTGCTTGCTTTGCCGGTCGCGCTTTTCGCTACCGCGATGCTGGCAATGGCTGCGGATGAATCGCGGGAGAACAAACCCGACGAACCGGACGCGTTCGATGTTGAGCCACCGATATTGAAGCAAAATCTTTCGGATGAGCTATTGCCGGCACCAGGGACGCCCGATGCAGAGGTTGCGCGTTTGGAAAAACAATTGGGACGCGTAAAGAGCAACGCGGCCGGGGCAGAACGCTTCTGGAAAATTGGCGTCCTCGCAAGAGTGGAAGTGGAACAACGTTTGTTGAAGGTGGTGCGGTGCGAGTCGGACCTTGCCAATGCCCGAGTCGCCAGCGCAAAAGAAAAAGTTGCCGAGTACCAATCGCGCGTTGCATCTGGTGAAAATGCGAAAGACGAGTTAGAAGCGGCAGAAGCAACGCTGGCGCAATTAACCGAAGCCGCGCAAGTCGCCACGGCAAAGCGCGAGCGCGCGGAGCTTGAAGCGGCGGAAGTAAATTTACGCCGTCAGCAAAAACTTCTTAAGCTCGGCATCGCACAAAAATCCGACGTGACCGACGCCCAGGAAAAGCTCGCCCAGCTTAAAGCGCAGAAAAAATAGACGTCAACTCTGTGCCGCAATTTCGGATCACACAAATCCATCTCGACTACATGAAAGTTGTGGAGGAAGAAGTTTCCAGAGATTCCTTTCGCCACGGCGAGTGAACTGTTTCGCTCCGAATGACAACGGCGTGTGACTAACCGCCTGCTAACTTCGACGTTGAGCGTTGGATGTTTTCTCAATACCCCGCAGCCATTCCGTCTTTGCGCGATTCGCTTGCACCGACATAGACGCGTTGGCCATCGTGCATTTCCACTTTGATCGCCTGGTAACCGCCGTAACCGCCGACGTCGAACCGCACGTCGTGTCCTTTCTTGCGCAGTTCGCGCACCGTCTCGTACGGAATGCCGCTTTCGACTTCAACGTATCCACCTGATTGCGTCATCTTTTCTCCAGTCGGTTCGTTGTCGCCTTCGTGCTGCCAACGCGACGCATCGCCGGCTTCCTGCACGTTCAAACCGAAATCGATCTGG
>DASXHS010000041.1:0-13721 GCA_036488345.1 Candidatus Udaeobacter sp. | reverse complement strand
CAAGCAGCGCTGGACCAACATTAGGCGCGATGGGAGTAACAGCTACCCCAGCGCGAAAGATCTTACTTACGATCAGCGCGGCGACGGCTGCACCGGCGAGCTGTGCTATCCAGTAAGGCACTACGTCTGTCGCATTGACCTTGCCCCGGATGAAGACGCCGAGCGTGACTGCTGGGTTATAATGTGCTCCAGAGATATGGCCGCCGGCGAAAACCATCACCATCAGCGCCGCGCCGATGGCGAGTGGCGCGATGACCCCAGCGCCAGCACCAATTCCCGTGCAGCCAATTGTCAGGACTAGGAAGAATGTTCCGATGAATTCGGCGATATACTTGTTCATAAGTTACCTTCTTACCCGACACAGCTTGGAAAAAGCAAGCCGCATCAGCAATGAGACTTTGGTCCTATAGCGGTAAGACAACGCCGAACGCGCTCGGAGGCGCCACATCCAAGGCGGAATGGAGACGTAATGTTTGCCTCGCATTTGAACGAGGCCGAGCAGCCAATGACCTTCGTTAGGCCACTAATTTTATCCAAATAAACAGCAGAATGATCGCGCCGATGATCGACATGATTAAACCGGCCGGATGAAACGATGCACCGGGCTCCGGTTTGGAAAACAACCGGCCGATCAATCCACCGACGATCGAGCCACCGATCCCGAGCAGCGTGGTCATTATGAAACCGAGGTGCTGCGCGCCCGGCATGATGGCGCGAGCGATCAAACCGACGATGAAACCGACAATGATGTACCAGATGATGTGTAGCATAGATTTATTTTAGTTTGGTAGCTTATTGGAATCTGCGGACCAAGTGAACCACCAGGTTGAGTTTTGAAGATCAACCGTTCGATGTTCTTTTGATATAAGACCTTGGTCTTATTCCGTTTCCGTTGATACCGTCGTAACCTTATTCACGAACAAACAACCAAAGGAGGAAAAAGGTTATGGGATTACTCGATTCGATAGTCGGCGCAGTTAGTAGAAAAACTGAGGATTCTGGCGGAGCCGCTCAGCTCATAGGCGTCATGGGTGGACTCTTAGCGCAGAGCGGCGGCCTGCAGGGTTTGGCCAACAAATTTGCACAAAGTGGCCAGGGGGACGCATTCCAATCCTGGGTGGGCATGGGTGAGAACCAGCCGGTTTCCAGCAATCAAATTCAAAACGCGCTTGGTTCAGAGCAGGTCAAAGCGCTCGCGGCAAAAATGGGAATCGATCCCGCTCAAGCTTCGAGCTTCCTGGCGGAGTACATGCCAAAGATCGTCGATAAACTTACGCCCGAGGGAAAGGTGGATCCCACTGCGGACCATCAACAGGGATTGGCGGCTTTGCTTCCATCACTCTTGCAAAGCCTCAGTGGCCAATCGTCCGGCGGCCAGACCAGCCAAGCATAGACGCCGCCCTCCTCTCGATTTACGTCCGGATCATCACGCCGGGCAAGCGCGGCCGGAGCCAGTGCAGGCTCACCAGCCGAAGCGCTTCCTGGTGAGTTTCGTTCGATCTATTCCCGCTTAGCGGCTTTGTCTCCCTCTTTCATCGCTTCCTGTTCGGTGACGTACTTGCCCTTCTTGGTCTTGCCATAGAAGCGCGTGCCTTCTTTATGATAGACGTGCGTCTCAGTGTTGACCCACACCAGACCGTGCCCTCCACCCGGGGCGGGTGCCGCTTTCGCGACCGTCTCGGCAGTGGTTGCTCCAGTCTTAGCAGGAGCGGCGGCAGAGGCCGGGCTAGCTGAAGTTTTTGGCTTAAAGAAGTCGGCAAGGGTTTTCGCGGGCGAGGGCGATGGACTCAGAGCCGGGGCGGTTGCTGTCGTTTTTGTTTTTCGCCCGCCTTTGGCAGCTGGCGAAGCGGAAACTGCAGCTCCCGCCGGTGACGGTGAAGGCTCAGCGGTTGTTTTTGTTTTACGGCCACGTTTAGCTGCTGGCGAAGGTGAAGCTTCAGTAACCGCAGCTGGCGACGCCGTCGCTTCAGCTTTTTTATGTGTGCGATGTTTTGCAGGCGACGCAGCGGGTGATTCGGCCGGTGTGGGCGATTGTGCTTGCAGAACCGAAATCGCGGCAAAGCCGATGATCGAAACTACCAGAAGAGATTTGATGCTCATGAAAAGGAGTCTAGGGAACAGAGAGGATGCGCGTCAAGACATCTGCAATGATCTTTGTGCCCGTTCTGGCTGGCTTCGGTTTACCGGCTTTTGGCTACAGTCGTTACGTGAGGAACTGCCAAAACCGCCTCACTGTTCAACAAACGTTCAGAATTCAGGTTCGCACCACCAATCGTTCAATCGGCACCGCGAGCCAGTCGGCCGCTTCCTTTCGATCTTTGAAGATGTGTACATGGATTGGAGAACCCTGAGTCAGCAAGGCGTGTAACCGAGCGTAATGAACCATAGTTGCATCGGCCGCGAGAATTGCCGACTTCACCGGTGGATGGCCCGAGTAGGAAAGGCGTCGACAAAGAGAGACTTGAATGACGTATTTGAAATTAAGCTCAACGTCATCGGCCCCTAGAGTATCGAAGAATCGATTGAACGGCTTTTGGAGCTTGGCTTCAAGATCCTCGAGGACGTCCACAACTTTTTTAACAGCCGCCTCGTCGATCACACCGTGCGGTCGATAGATGAGCAGATGGAGATCGTCGTGGAATTCCAGTTCAGGTGGAAGTTTCATCATTCGGTAACAGCAGATCCGTTTGGTTGATTGTTATCCTCGTCTGTCGCTCGCGCGGAATTCTCAACGAGCCGTTCCAAACCAACACCAAGCCATTTCGCGGCGTCTTTTCGTTGTTGGAATATCCGAACGTTGATTGGGGACTCCTGAGTAATTATGGCATGCAATTGAAAATAGTGGCCGACCGTGGGGTCAGTCGCGAGAATCGCCGATTTCACCGGCGGGCGATTAGCGTAGGAAAGCACTCGATAGAGGGAAACATGAATGACATACTGGTAATTCAATTCGACTCCATCGATTGCCGACGTGTCGGAGAACCGATTGAACGGCTCCTTTAGCACTGCCTCGAGGTCTGTAAGAATTTTAACAGCTCTGGTGACCGATGCTTCATCCAGTAACCCCCGCGGTTTGTAAATGAACAAGCGAACGTCTTCGAGAAATTCGATGTCGGACGGAAGAGTCATCGCGCGTTACTTTCGTTCGGCGATTTTTATGGTCACCTTTTTTGAATCCGCAGCCAAGCGTGAATATTAGAATTCAGGTCAATGAGTCGTATAGCCGCCATCAATCACGAACGTCTGGCCAACAGCAAACGAGGCGAGGTCGGAACAGAGAAATAAAACCATGCCGGCTATTTCTTCCGGCTGTGAGACACGGCCGATCGGCGTGTTCGCGGTGAAATGGGCGCTCATATTTGGATCATCGAACCAGGCCTTCGTCATCGCGGTATTCACCAGCCCGGGCGCCAGCGCGTTAATCCGAATCCCCTTATCTGCATATTCGACGGCAGCCGCTTTGGACAATCCAATGACGCCATGTTTGGCGGCGATATAGGCGCTGATTCCCGGCTCTGCGATCAGGCCGGCAATTGACGCAGTATTCACGATTGCGCCTCCGCCGCTTTGGAGCATGTGCGCGATCTCGTGCTTCATGCACAGAAACACTCCTTTCAGATCGACAGCCAAGATCCTGTCAAAAACCGACTCATCCATCTCAGCGAGCGTGCCCATCGGAGGCCCGATACCGGCGTTGTTGAACGCGCAATGCAATCCACCGTAAGTTTTGACTGCTGTCGCAATCAGATTTTTTACATTTCCCTCGTCGGTGACATCGGTCTGCACAAAAATGGCTTTGCCGCGATCGCGTTTGATCGTCTCGACTGTTTCCGACCCTGCAACATCGACGTCGCCGATCACAACCTTGGCGCCGCTCTTTGCAAACAGTACCGCGGTCGCCCGGCCAATGCCTCGGCTTCCGCCCGTGACAAGCACGACCTTGTCTGAAAAATCGAATGTAATCCGGGGCACGCTCAAAAATTTAAGGTCGGATTAAGGTAAAGCATCTCCTTCAGCGACCGCAGCGGTCGTTGGTCACAGCAGCCGTGCTGTTGAATCGAGATTTACGCTTTTAGTCGGAAGCGTTCACCACCATAACGCCCGCGGACCCCATGCTCCGTACCAACCATATGCGGCTGCACGATCCATTTCCGCTGCCATGTAATAGTTTTGGGCAATCTGCTGCTGAACTGCCAACTCGTGGTAACGCTGGTATTCCTGTTCCCGACCGATATAGGCGACTCCTGCTTTCTCGTCTTTGTACACGTAAAAAACGTGTCCTTTTATGGTGGACCGCTCGACTTTGTAAGCTGGCAGGGCAGCGTAGATTTGCTGTTGCCTCGGCGTCTGCGGGGTGTGGGCGCGGAATCCCGCCGCAGTAAGCAGGGATGTTGTGTTTCCTGATCCCACCTCGGCACAGCCAGCCACAAACAGCGCGGTAACAGCCGCGGCAAAGATGAGAATGACGTTTAATTGCGATTGTTGTGTTTTCATAATGCGTAGCTGTTTTAAGTGAATTGAGCAGAGGTTGTCGAGAAAGAAGAACTTCCGCGCTAGCCAAGCGCATCACGGACCGCGGCAAGGAACTTTTCGTCATTGAACGGCTTCATGAAAAATGCGACCGGGCCAATGGCCATGGCCGTGGCGCGCGCGGCCAGATCTTCACGCGCCGTGATGACGATCACTTTTGTGCGCGGTGAGATGGCACAGAGTCGCGCAAGCAGTTCCAAACCGGTCACCTGATCCATCCAGATATCAGTTACGACCACTGGGACATGATGAGCGCCGGCGTGCGCCAGAAAATCTTCCGCTTTACTGAACGGGCGAACCTTGAACCCTTCGGACGCGAGCAGGTAATGCATCGATTTCAGGACGGAAGGATCGTCATCCACGATGCAAACCTCATTCGGTTGGTCGTCAGCCGATTCGCTCATGCTGCCGCCTTGCTTTTTTGCATTTCCCCGCGAGCGGCAGGAAGACGAACAACCATGCGTGCACCGCGATCAGGGGCATTCTCGCCACTAATCGTGCCGCCGTGCGCCTCAATAATTGATCGAACAATGGCTAGACCCATGCCCATTCCTTTTTGTTTGGTGGAAAAGAAGTGATCGAAAACTTTGTCGGGACGATCCTTTGGCAGACCCGTTCCGAAATCGCGCACTGTAATTTCAGCGAGGTCGCCTTTATCGGAGCGCGTACTGACAATGACACGTCGTTCTGTCGGCGGAAGTGTTTCCATGGCGTCGAGAGCGTTAATGATCAAGTTCAGTAACACCTGTTGAATTTGAACAAGTGTTCCCTGCACTCCAGGCACATGGGGGTCGAGTTCAGTCGTGACAACACTTTCGCGATTCAACACGTCGGAACTGACGAGCCGCACGGTATCTGAAATAATTGCATTGAGATTTAACAGCGTCTGCTCGCTGGTCTCTTTGCGCACCAAACTTCGAATCCCGCGCATTACTTCTCCGGCACGCTGGCTGTCCGCCGCGATCTCCTCCAATAATTCCCGGAGCAATACAGGATCGATATTTCCACGGTCGAGAAAACGACGCGCCGCAGAGGCTTTGTTCGAGATTGCGGTCAGAGGCTGATTGATTTCGTGCGCAAAGGACGCAGTCATTTCGCCCATTAACGCCACACGATTGCGATGCGCCATTTCTTCGCGTTGAACCTGAAGGTGTAGCGCCGCCTGCTTTTGCGCACTCACGTCAAGCGTTACTCCAATGGTTTCCAGAATGTTGCCGTGTTCATCTCGCAAACAGCGTCCACGCATAATCACCCAACGTGTTTTGCCGTATGGCAAAAGAAGGCGATGCTCGGTCTCAAACGCGCCACGCAAAGCGCAGGCACGATCGTATTCAGCTTTCACTGCGGCTCGTTCATCGGGATGAACCCGTGAAAGAATCAACTCACAGGTCAAAGGCAGGTTGGAGTCGAAGCCGTAAATCCTGCGTCCCTTATCGCTCATCCAAGCGTCGCCTTCCGGATACAAAACCCAGAAAGCAAGATCGGCGGACTCGGCAGCCACGCTGATACGGGCATCGCGCTCCCGCAGAACTTCCTGCTGCCGCTGACGATCAATCGCGATCCCGGCGATATGTGTGGCGATTTGCGTGAGTCGTGTTTCTTCAGGCTGCGGTCCTCGTGTTTCCTGACGATACATTGCAAACGAACCCAATACCTCGCCCTGAGGAGAAAGAATCGGACTCGACCAGCAGGCGTGAAGTCCGCAAATCTTCGCAAGCTCCCGATAATCCCTCCAGAGCGGATCGGTCATGACGTTACTCACAATGACTGGCTTGCGTGTGAACATCGCAGTGCCGCAGGAACCGTTGCATGGCCCGATCGCCGACCCGTCCACCGCTTTCACATAAGCTTCGGGCAAATTCGGCGCTGCACCATGGCGCACATGTTTCCCATCGCGATTCAAAAGAAGAATGGAACAGCGTAGTCCTTCTGCCTGACCTTCCATGAGAAGAACAAGGCTGGTAAGGACCTCGGAGAGCGGTGCGTCGGCCGCAATCATTTCCAAAACTCGACTTTGGCCGGCACGAAAAAACTCTTCCTCTTTGATTTGAGTGATGTCCCGGCAAACGACGACGCCGCCTAACAGATCACCGTCGGCGCCACGCAACGGGCGACCAGTGATTCGCGTCCAGATCCCGTGGGGCGCCTTTTCATGTCGTACGAACATCTCAATGTTGTCGACTTCCTCACCACGAATCGAGCGTGTGATGGGCAACTGATCGTGCGGAAACGGGGTGACCTTGTCGGGCAGATATAGTCCGTAATGGTGCGGCCATTCGGCTGGCGGCGTTTCCATTGCACCTTTTCCAAACATGCGCTCCGCCGCCGGATTGAAGACAAGAAAGTTATTGTCCTTATCGGCGACAACGACGGCATCGCCCATGTTCGACAAGATGGAGCGCAGGATTTCGTTGGTACGGGAGAACTCGGCAGTGCGGCGCGTTACTTTTTGTTCCAACTGGTCCCGGCTCTCACGTAATGCCTGCTCTAATTCCCGTTGGGCGGTGATGTCGGTGTTAGTTCCAAACCAGCGCGCAACCTTGCCCTCTGCATCGAAGATGGGAAGTGCACGCGAAAGGAACCATCTGTATTCACCTGTTTTACTTCGGAGCGGAAACGTGTCCTCCCACGGTTGGCCAGTTGCAAATGCGACCCTGATACGTTCAAGCACTCGACCGACTTCGTCCGGGTGGTGGACCTTCTGCCAACCCCATCCCTTCATCTCCTCGAGTGTGGTACCCGTGTAATCGTACCAACGGTCGTTGTACCAAAAAATGTAACCCTCGCTGTCAGCCATCCATGCGAGCTGGGATATGGAGTTTGCCAGAGTCCGGAACTGCCGCTCTCTGGCCGCGGCCTCCGCGTGCGTTGCGCGATGAAGCAAATCCAATTGCCCGGCGACTGATGCAATCACGTTTAGCAAGCGCTCATTTTGGGCCCGGGACTCGCGCATGAAAAATTCGAGAACAGCGATGACCTTCTTGCCTGAGAGAATCGGAATTCCAACGCCGGTCTTCAGACCTGCGATACTGGCGGCCGCCGATCGTGGAAAATTAGGATCGTCGGTGACGTTCTCAACCCAAGCCGGACGTTTCGACTCCCACACGCGTCCGGGAAGCCCAATGCCGCGTTCAAAGTGAGATCCCTCAGAGGCCGTTCTGAAAGATTTCAGCTCACCATCCCCGCAATACCACGCCGAAACTAAATCAAGAGCAGTTCGTTCGGGATTTGGCACCCATGCGTGTCCGAGCACCCAGCCCGTCTTCTCGCAAACGTCGCGAAGCACAACTTCCAGGGCCGACGATAGATCCTCGGCTGTCGCCAACTCCGTTGTAATCGTTTGGAGCAAACTGAGTTGCTCTTCACTTTCGTGGCGCTTCTGTTCCGCAATTGGATATCGATCAACTTTTTTAGCGGCGCTGCTCATAATCGTAAACAATGTTGAATTCGGAACGATCGAACGGAATCGGGAGTAATTTTCCCTAACCTCCTTGGGACGGATATTGGACTTTAGGCCTATTCCTCCCAGTCAAAGGCGAATGTGATTAGTCGCTGATCAGAAGTGCCACTCAAAATTACAACAGAACCACCGATTCAAAATATCTGTCGTCGGAATCTGGATTATATCGCTCTAGCAAAGCGACACTTTCAATACTGAACAATCGTCGGGGGGCGGTGTGCCATTGAGATGCTCGAGCGTGCGATTGCGAACCTCGGCGATAGTCGGGCCATGGCCATTGCCCGGTCCGACAAGAAAGTCGACAAGCCGATCGAGAGAGGCGGTCTCCTGTTGCCGTCGAGTTTCAAAAACTCCATCCGAAAAGAGATACAATTCCGTCGGAAAAAGCAGCGGAACTTCTAACGTCGGATAGTTAGCATTACCAAAGCAACCGACTGGCGGACCGCTCGCGGCTAACTTCGGATTCTTGCATCCCGCTGCGCGGAGAACCGCTGGTGGATGGCCACCACCAGCATAGCGTAACGTTCCGTGTGCCAGGTCCGCGATCCCGTACCAGATCGTGAAATAGAGGTGATCATGCGATTGCGAAAAGTAAACTCGATTCAACGCGCGCAGCACTGCACCGGGATCGCTCCAATCAGTGTCTGCGAGGCCACACGTGCGCAGCGTGTCGATGATGGAAACTGCCAGCAACGCGGACTTCACCCCGTGACCAGAAACATCGAGGAGATAAAAGGCGAACCGCTGGGAATCGATCCAATGATAACCAAGCCCATCTCCGCCAAGTTGCGCGGAAGTAACCATAAACCAGTCTGCTAAAAGCCGTTCCTCACGGATGGGGCGAGGCAAAAGCGACATCACATAATCCACTGCGCCCGCGAGCTCCGCGTTTAAGGCTTCCTGCGTCGTGCGCAGAGTATCGTATGCCTGCGTGATTTCCTGAGCGCGTTGTTCCGCCGCGACTTTGGCAGCGTGCAGTTGCTCTACAGCGCGTGCGCGTTCAATCACGATGCCCGCCAAATGCGTAGCCATGCGGATCAGCTCTCGATCCTGCTCGCTCGGTTGGTGCGGATTGCGATAATACATGGCAACAGTTCCCAACAGCGCACCGTCACTGGAGAAAACTGGCGTCGAACAGCAGGCGCCGAGCCCGAACGTCGCAGCGAGCTCAGCGTAATCAGCCCAATGAGGATCGGTGGCGATATCTGTCGCAAATACACGTTCGCGCCCGTAAGCAGCGCTCCCACACGAACCGACACACGGACCGATGTGCACGCCGTCCACGATTCGATTGTATTCTGCAGGCATGCTGGGCGCCGCTCCGTGGCGTAGACATTGCGCCGCTTCGTCGAAGATCAACACGGTGCACATCATTCCGTCACATGATTGCGCCTCGACACCGCGCACCAGGACATCGAGCACCGTCGCAAGCGACGCGCCGGATGCGATTTTTTCCAAGACTCTTTTCTCGTTGGCGAGCGCGTCCTGCGCACGCTTGCGTTGGGTGATGTCGCGGAAGCTCCATACACGGCCCACGTTTCGTTGTTTGATCAGTTGAATTGCCGAATTCCGCTCGAAAACGCGCCCGTCCTTCAACTCTAGAACGTCGAAAGTTTCGGGCGAGGACGAGGCGATGATTTCGTGGATGCGCGCCAGATACCCGGCTGGATCCTTCAGTTGCGGGCTAGTGTAATTCCACAGCTCGCTAGCATGGGCCGATATCATCATGTGAGGCGGGATTCCCCAATAATTGAGGTATTTCTCGTTAAATTCCCCGACGTAATTCGCCTCGTCGGTGACGAGGATTGCGTCCGTAGTGGACTCTAGTGTGGCATGCATGATCGCCAGCACCGTGGCGAGTTCATCGGCGCCCTGTTCACCACTTACGCCCCTGTCTTTAGGCCCTTGGACGCTCAGGCTCTCCGCTTGCGGGCCTTGCCCAGCCGACACAACATTTATGGAAAGGCCAGGATCTTTCATTGCGTCACGTAACGCGACGCTGGCACGCTCAAGCCCTGAGCGTCGCAATACAGGTCAGTTATAAAGCAATAACCGACAGTCATGGAAGCAAATCCGAAAACCCTCCGGTGGTTTTGCGGACCGCCAAAAGTGGTCACTTGGCTGCGATTTGCGAAGGCGATTTTACACAGCGGAATCCGAGATGGTTCGTTCCAGTGTTCACTTCGCCTTTGCCGCGCGTGCCGACGATGTAGCGCGAGCAATATTGTTCATTGCAAAGGAACGAGCCACCACGATGGACCCGCTTCTTCTCGTTAGGCTCAGCCGGATCAAATGGCGAGTCCGGCCCCTGCGGGTTGCGCGCCACTCCGCTTTTGTCTGCGAGCGTTTTATAGTAATCAGGCCGATACCAGTCGCTGCACCATTCCCAAACGTTTCCGGCCATGTCGTAAAGGCCGTAGCCATTCGGCGGAAACGATTTCACGGGGGCGATGCCGGCGAAACCGTCTTCGCCCGCATCTTTCACTGGAAATGTTCCCTGCCACGTGTTGGCCATCCATTTTCCGCCGGGACGGAATTCATCGCCCCAGACGTATGTTTTTCCCGACAAACCGCCGCGCGCCGAAAATTCAACCTCCGCTTCGGTCGGCAAACGTTTACCCGCCCATTTCGCATAAGCTTCCGCGTCAGGGTACGCAATCTCCACCACGGGATAGTTCTCCTTACCTTTAATATCACTTTGCGGACCGAACGGGTGACGCCAGTTCGCGCCTTTGATGTAGGTCCACCATTGATAGTGATCGTTGAGAGGAACCTCGTGATCGGTCGGCGCAAAAACGACTGCTCCCGCTACGAGATTCTCCTCGGGTGCAGTCGGGAATTCTTCTTTTGAGGGTGTGCGTTCAGCAATTGTGACGTAATTCGTCGCCCTGACGAACTTCTCAAACTGCGCATTGGTCACAGGCGTCGCATCCATCCAGAAGCCGTCAACATAAACACGATGGACGGGCTCTGAGTCATTCGAAGGCATCGGCATTGCATGACTTCCTTCGCCGCCCACCGTCGCGCCCATGGAAAATTCGCCGCCGGGAATCCACGCCATCCCTTCAGGCGCTTTGCCTGACGGCCGATTCTTGTTCGCGGTGGTAGGCTGAAATTCCGACGTGCCGCAAAACGCCGACGCTTCGGTTAACATGATGATCGCGCAAAGGACCAGCGTTCGATGTATGCGACGTATCATTGACGACTATGTTTAGCCGCGGCAAGCAGCCTTGCCGTTAAGCAGCCGGCTCGGACTGTAGTTCTCGCTGCTTTTGTTGTAGATCAGCAGCCGGCAAATCGGAGTCAAGAAAACCGAGCGCGTGCGGCACCTTGATAACACGCACTCCAGCTCTGCGCTGTTGCTCCACGATTTGATCGCGGAACGCCTGCATTCGAGTCCAATGCACCTTCGGCCGGAAATGATGCTCGGCATGGTAGCCATTGTAGAACCACGTCCAGTTATAGAGCTTACCGTAGGTGCTGACACCCCAGGCAATCGGTTCGTCGGGATTGCCCCCGTAATGCCGATAGTAGCCGTTCAGATACGAGAGGCAGTGGCCAAAATACCAAAACGGCAAAAGGAAACAGATGTAATGCCAGTTCAGAATACCGAGGATCACAAAAGTCGTGACAAAGCACACCAGTTCGAACACTCCCCAAAACGCCTCGCGCGGATTTTTTCGTTTTAGTTCCTTCAACACGGTCTTGGGATCCTCGCGGAAGAAACTTACGAACGTGTATTTCAACGGATGTTCCGCTTCACCGTCATGGCCGTGCTTGTAAATCGAAATCCAATCAATGGTGTCACCATGATCGTCGGGCCGATCGGCATTGCCCTTGTGATGCTGCATATGAATGCACTCGTAAAAAACCTGGCCGAAGCCAACGGTAATCGATTCCATGATACTGAATAACCGATTCAGTAGCGGCGAACGAAAATACGGATTGTGGATAAAGTTGTGAGAAATGCCGTTGATGTTCCACGAAATGCTGACCGAATAAATAAAACCGAGAATCAGCATGACCCAGAGTGGGAGGCGCGGGAAAAGATAAAACATTCCAAAGAAGTAGATGCAGTGCAGAACGGCTGCCGCAACGGGGACGATGTCCCAGCGGGTGTGCGCAAAAATCCTGGAATTTGTCTTCGGACGCTCGATCGCGACCGATTCACTCGAAGAAGTCGGCATTGTGTTAGGAACCCGTGTTGGAATACACAATTTTCACGGATAAATCCAGTCAGAAATTCTCGTTTCGATTTACAGGCAGTCGAAGGGCGCCTCACATTGCGGAAAGGGCCAACCGAATGGCGGTGAGAAATTCCTCGTCGTCGAATGGCTTGGTGAAGAAAGCCGACGCGCCGGCTTTTAGAGAGGTAGAACGAACAAGCGGATCGTCTTTTCCGGTAAACATGATGACGCGCGTCGACGGCGAAAGCTCCCGCAATTGCGATTGGACCTCAAGGCCGTTCATGAGCGGCATCCAAACATCAATAATGGCAACCGTAGGCCGATGAACTTTCACATAGCTCAAAAACGCGTCCGGCTCGCTGAACTGTTCAGGGTGCCAACCTGCCGACATGAGAAGCCGATTGAGGCCTCTCAACACCGAAGGATCGTCGTCGAGAAGACAGATCTGATCTGGGCGTGGAGCATGCAAAGCAAGTGAACACTACGCTCGCGCTCGATGCAGCCATATTAGACCTTAGTCTAACACCAATTAGGGAACGCAATCTGTGTTTGTTTGACCAAACACACGAAATCAGCGACCGGCACGTGTCATGTAGAAGGTCCGTTCACGGGAAGGACAAACTCAAATCGAGCCCCACCATCATCGGCGTTTTTCCCCGCGATGGTGCCGCCGTGCGATTCAAGAATCGAACGTGCAATTGCCAGCCCCATTCCGAGTCCTTCGTTTTTCGTAGTGAAGAAAGGATCGAACAGACGATCCTGCATCTCCGCCGAAACTCCGATACCGTAATCGCGCACGCTCGCGCAAACTGTACCATCGCCATTTGATTGCGTTGCGATCATGACCTTGCGCCTGGAGATCGGTGTGTCTCGCATGGCGTCAAATGCGTTGATCACAAGATTCAGCAACACCTGTTGAAGTTGAACCGGGTCGGCTTCGACGGTCCGCAAACTCGTATCGAGCGATATTTCCACCTGGCACGAACGCAGCAGGGCGTCGGCAGATACCATGCGCACTGCGTCCGTCACAACCTCGTTGAGATTCACCGAGCGACGCTCCACCTGCTCTTTCTTTACCATCCCCCGAATACCTCGAACTACGTCACTGGCGCGGCGCCCGTCTGAGATGATGTCACCGAGCAGTTCGTGAATTTCCGCTTGATCAACATTCCCGCGATCGATGAAACGCTGTCCAGCCGCGGCGTTACTGAGAATTCCAGCCAACGGCTGATTCAACTCATGAGCAATGGAGGCAGACATTTCACCCATTAACGCCACACGACTGAGGTGACTGAGTTCGTCACGTTGCCGCAGTGCTTCGGCTTCAGCGAGCTTGCGTGGAGTTATGTCTATGGAAACACCAATGAGGCGGGTACCTTTGCGATTGTTTCCGGCTACGGAGCGTGCGCGCCCCCCGATCCAGCGCCGAGTGCCATCCGGTAACAAAACGCGATATTCGATTTCGTATCCACTGCCTGTTTCCAATGCGTGTTTGACGGCGGAATCGCGAAGCGCACGATCGTCTTGGTGAACGCGATCTTGAA